>NZ_JACOFQ010000002.1:0-35398 GCF_019455395.1 Bradyrhizobium sp. BR 10261 | reverse complement strand
CGTATGCCGTTTGGAACACGGACGCGAATGGCAATTATCTCAACAATGCCCTCGGCGGAGTTTCAGGCAGCTCCGCCGGGCTAGAGTCGTTCGAGACCAGCTTTCAGCAGGACCTCAACGGGGATAGCTACATCGGCATACCGCCCGCGCATTCTTCGGCAATCAGTATCTTAGATAGCAATAATTTCTCATTTAGCCACGAGACCAACGGCAGTAATGCTGCATCTCACTCCCCGGTCGTCTCTTCGAACGAGAGCGGATTGCTTACATCAACTTCTGAGCAGTCGTTGTCCGCGCTGTCGGCTACGGTTGCCGGCAATGCGACTGCGACACCCGACGATCACTTGGTCTTAACCGTCCATTTGGAGCACTCCTTCTTGCTCTGAGTGCTGATGCCAATTTGGACGCCCGTCGTTGTTACGACTGAGGCCTCGGGCTCAGAAAACCAGTGATGCGATTCATAATCATCACTGGTTCAAGTGGTCGCAGCAAATGTTTGAGCGTGCCGCGTGACAAGCAGTCCTTCTCATCGAGCTAAGCGAAAAAGAAAGAAGCCATTCTCGTCGCTCGGCATGGAAAGCAGCGGCGAGATCATGGGTAAAAGCGAGGCTACCCATCGCCTTTTTATGTCTCTTCGGGTTTCGAGCGACAGCTCGTTCGTCATTTCAATGAGGAAGGGCGATATCGGTCGAAGCCCGATGTCCCACGCCTCAAGTACAAGGCGAGAGAGATAAGGTGTGCAAGATATCACCCGGAAACCCGCTCTTTCAAATTCAGAACTCCAATTCTCTTGAGTGAGGCAATTCTTGATGTTGTCGGAGCGGCCGCGGTCGATCAGTTTGAGCCACTCCCACTTGGGATCGCCGGTCTGAACGAAGAGTCGTTGATAGAATGAGAAATCGCGCAGTCGGTTGGACGGGACCTGAAGGATGCATTCGCCGCCAGGCTGCAGAACGCGCCGGATCTCGCGAAGAGTTGTCGGAAATTCCTCGATCCAGTACAAAATATTGGAATAGACAGTCGCGAAACTTCCATCAGGGAATGCGAGCGGCTCATTCGCGTCACCTTCCACCGTTCTCTCATAGAGGCCGGTCAGCATGGCTTTGTCGAGCAGTGCACGCTTGTGGTCAAAGCCGACCGCTATTTTGTATCGAGCGGGTTGCGCAATGACGTTGACCGCCTTCGCTGGGTCAAAGTGGTTATAGATGTCGGTGTTTTCGAAGAACTGATCGCGATCAGTCGTCATCGAAGAAAAATCGTAGTCAACAGAGTACCTGCCGCCGGCAAGCATGAAGCTGAAGGCACCATCGCCGCAGCCGAGATCCAGCATGGGGCCGCGGAAGTCGATGCTCTCAAGCACCCGAAAATCCGAGGCGCGCCAAGCTGCTGTCTCGGGGCGGAGCCAGAAGTATTCAAGAAGAGTCTGGAGCGTGGTGTCGCGGTCGATATTTGCCATGGAAGTCTATCCTCGAAAGGATCACGAGGTCCGCTTTGCGTCGATGCTGGATAAGCCCGGTTTCTCTTCAAATCCGTCTAGCATCAAACTTCATCAGAAACCAATCAGCTCCCGTCAGCAGGCCTTCAGGTATGTGAGTCTTGGCCAGTGCAGCAGCCAGCACCGGAACTCCAGCGCTCCGGTGTTGCCTTCGGGTGTTCGTGCCGCCGTACAGGCGGCACATGCGGACGCTGTCGGCGTCGCTGCCCCACTTGCTCAAGCCGCAAGGCGGGGGTAAATCTCGATGTTACGAGTATCCTGTGGGCGGGCCTTAGATTTTGTCTTACCGTATGGCTAGCGTTGCCCCTTTTGGCCGCGCTCACGCTCTTGGCCCGTCCGGGGAGACCGATATCCCGGCGAACGCGCTCGGATTTCCAGCGCGAAGCCCAGAGGGAATTGACCGATCCCCTCGTATCGCGGTAAAGGGCGGCGGTGACAATCGATCAGGAATACTACCGAGAAGTGCCATCTGGCGGTGTGGCGGAGAGGCTTCTCTTGGCCGCACGGGAGCGCATATTTCGAGATTTCATCTCCAACATGCTGCCCTCCTCGTCGGATGAGGTCCTTGACGTTGGCGTGTCTGACGTCATCAACGATGGCGCGAACGTCCTGGAGAGAAGTTACCTGCACCAGGAAAGAATTACAGCCTGCGGACTAGGCGCGGGCCATGGATTCAAGGCAGCCTATCCTCTTTGTCGTTATGTTCAGATCGAAGCGAATGCTCGATTGCCCTTTGATGATGGCTCGTTCGATATTGCAACTTCAAATGCGGTTCTTGAGCACGTTGGCAGCTACGACAACCAGGTGCTTTTCGTCAAAGAACTTTGTCGCGTTGCGCGCCGGGTGTTCATAACCGTCCCGAACAGGTTCTTTCCGGTCGAACACCACACGTCAATCCCCGTGGCCCATTACTGGGACTGGAGTTTCAGAATCGCTTCTCGGATTGCCGAAAAGTCGGAATGGACGGACGAGAAGAACCTCATTTTGATGACACGAAAGAGGCTCTGGCAAATCGCATCCACGATCACGAAGCCCGCGACGGTTGGCTACACCGGATTGCAATTCGGACCGTTGTCTTCGAATCTTTATCTGATGTTCAGGTAGGTTGGCGGTCGGTCTACGTCGGTAGGCAGAAATGATGCGTTCAGGGCTATCCTTGCTTTTCTCAGCTTTGGATTCTTGATCGGCCAGCTATGGTCGATATCGAATGGAGCGAGAGCCGGGCGTCTGTGATGGCTTTTGCTACCTGAGGTAGGCCAAGCTGGTTTCAGAGATTCGGATCTGGCCGCTTGCGCCACTGGCGCTCCGGTCCTGTCGATGTCATGGGGGAATAAAGGCTGGACGCCGGATGTGCCCGGCTTTCCATCACGAGGCCCCCGCTTCGGCAAGGCAACGGTGCCCAGGGACCCAGGAACCGTGGACCGCCTCCCTCGAATCGAGAAGGGGTGCTCCGTTTTCCTTGTCACGACTTTGCCTGGCCGGTAAATGGCTATTGGGCGGCCAATACCCTCCTCGCGTCTGCGACATCATTTGCTTGCTTTTTTGCCGGCGCCGTGGTCGGAAGCCTGGGCGGGATACGCGTCGACCCCAATCGTCTCCAATTATCAACTAGATACGGTGAAACAATTGTTGAAGCGCTTCTTGCGTACGAACCTCCGCCGCATGGGCTTGCGGGTGACGCGCATTCCAACAGAGGGAATAACCCGAGCGGCGGCTGACGGGCGCGATTGGGAAGACCGGTATTTCCAGGTCCTCGATCAACTCAAGATGTCGGAAGCAATGCGCGATATTCATCGTCAGGACGCTGCCGAGATCGAGCAACTCTATCGTCGATTTCTCTTCACCGACTTGCCGGTCAGGGAGGGGCGCTCCCGCGATCTCAGCGACCTCATAGGCACGACGGTCAGCGAAGCCATCTATGTGATCAAGTCTCTCCATGACGGCCTCAAGGTGGCTGGCGACATCTGCGAGTTTGGCGTCGCGCAGGGGGCCACCTCCAAGCTCCTGGCCTCTGAGATCATGCCGTTTCAGGACCGCAAGCTCTGGCTGTTCGACAGTTTCGAGGGTTTGCCTGCCCCGACACAGGAGGATCGCCTGATTCATGACATTTTCAATCTTGGCACCATGGCCAACTACAAGGGGACCATGGCTTCTCCGGAGACCGAAGTCCTGGCCAAGCTTGCCTCCATCAATTTCCCGAGCGAACGAATCAAGGTGAAGAAGGGCTGGGTGAGGGACGCGATCAAAAGCGAGGATTTGCCGTCGCAAGTGGCTTTCGCCTATGTCGATTTCGACTTTTACGAACCGATCAAGGATGCGCTGGAGTTCTTGGACGCACGCATGCCTGTGGGCGGGCGCATCGTGGTCGATGACTACGGTTACTTTTCGGAAGGCGCGCAACTCGCGGTCGATCAATTCGTGCAGGGCACGCAAGGTCGCTATAAGGCTGAGATGCCGCTACCCTTTGCCGGGCACTTCTGCATGCTCGACAAGGTCGGATGAGGCGGGCCGTCGCGATGTCGGATTTTCAACCGGCTCCTGGTTCGCTGCAAATCGGCTGGAGTCGCCTGAGCCGCGCGGGTTGATCGGCAATGGTGTTCAGCAGCATCGTCTTCCTGTTCTACTTTCTGCCGCTTTTTATCGCGGTATTCCTGCTGAGCGGGTTCAGCAAGAATGTGCTGCTGATCGCCAGTTTGGTGTTTTACGGTTGGGGTGAGCCGGTTTTTCTGCCGCTCGTCCTCGCGATGATCGCGATCAACTTCCTGCTGGGGAAAGCGATCGAGCGTGGGCTTGACAAAGGCGACGCGTGGTACTGGGTCTCGCTCGGCGTCGTGGTGAACCTCCTGCCGCTGGCGATTTTCAAATACGGCACTTTCCTGCTCGGTATAGTTGGCAGTCTCCTGGGGCCACTCGCGGCAAAGTTTGGCCTGTCGCCGTCCATATTCGTTCTTAAACCTTTGCCGCTGCCGCTCGGGATCTCGTTCTACACGTTCCACTCCCTCTCTTACCTGGTCGATGTCTACAGGAGGGATGTCCGCGCGGAGCGCAGCATCCGCGATCTCGCCGTCTACGTTTCGATGTTTCCCCAGCTCATCGCGGGACCGATCATCCGATACAAGACAATCGCGGGCGAATTGCATGAGCCGCTCATCACGGTCGACCGCTTCGCAACGGGCATCAGCTATTTTGTGATCGGGCTGGCCCAGAAAGTCCTGATCGCCAACACGGTGGCTGCGAGTGCGGACGCCATCTTCGCCCTCCCTCCGGAGCAGCTGTCCGCACCGATCGCATGGCTCGGGATCATCTGCTATACGCTGCAGATCTATTTCGATTTCGGCGGCTATTCGAATATGGCCATTGGGCTCGGCTTCATGATCGGGTTCAGTTACCCGCTGAATTTCAACTACCCCTATGTGTCCCGGTCGATGACCGAATTCTGGCATCGATGGCACATCTCGCTCTCATCGTGGTTTCGCGACTATCTTTACATTCCTCTCGGCGGTAATCGCGTCTCCCCCTGGAGAACATACGTCAATCTTTGGATGGTGTTCTTGCTTTGCGGTCTGTGGCATGGTGCGTCATGGAATTTCGTGCTCTGGGGTGCGGCACACGGCGGTTTTCTGGTGTTGGAGCGCCGCGGCTTCGGCCGCGTCATCTCCCGCGTCCATCCCTTCCTTGGCCATTTGTACGTGATGCTCGCCGTGATGGCGACCTGGGTCCTGTTCCGAGCTGAAACTCTCGAGTCCGCCGGACACTATTTCTCGGCATTGATCGGCTTGGGCGGTAATATGGCCAACGTGCCGCCGGTGCACCGCTTCCTTGGATTGGATGTGATGGTGGCGCTCGCTGCCGGCGCGATAGGATGCGGACCTTACGGGAACAGATTGCTGTCCTGGCTCGGCTCGGCGCTGCGCGTCGGAGAGCTGGAGGTCGGACGACTCGGAGGTCTCGCCGTGCTGTTCGGGTTGGTTGCGCTCAGCCTTGCCGGGGGGGCCTACAATCCGTTTATTTATTTCCGGTTCTAGCGGGAGGGCCAGCTCATGTCGAAGCACGCCCAGCAGGCCGCTATTCCCGCAAACAGGATGAGTCGCTTGAACGAGTGGCTTGTCATCGTTCTGTTTGGTGTTGCGCTGTTGACGCCCTTCATCGCGCAAGTAACGGGATTTGCGGCAGACGGTGCGAACGACAACCGCGCCCTCGCCCCTTTTCCGAAGGTGAACTCCTGGCGGGAGATCAAGCTCTTGCCTCGGTTGGCCGAGAACTATGTCAACGATCGTTTCGGCCTTCGCGGCCAGCTGGTGCATCTCAACAGCCTGATGCGTTACAGCCTCGGCCTGAGCGGGGCGCGCGATGTCGTGGTCGGCAGTGATGGCTGGCTGTTCTACACCGCAGACAAGATCCTGGAGCAGCATACCGGCGTCGATATCTTCTCATCCGCCGAGCTGGAAAGTTGGGTCCATCAAATGGAGGCCGATCGGGATTGGCTGGCCAAGCGGGGCATCGGATTCTACATCGTCATCGCGCCCGACAAGAACACGATTTACCCTGAGAAGCTGGCGGACTATCCGCGTGCCGCGGTTACTCGGATCGACCAGCTTGCGGCCAGGCTCAAGCATTCGGACCTGGAATTCATCGATCCTCGCGAAGGGTTGTTTAGGGCCAAGGCTGCCGGCGAGATGGTCTACACGCCAGGCGACTCGCATTGGAGCGAACGCGGGGCTTTCGTTGCCTACGATATGCTGATGGAGCGGATAAGGCAGAGATATCCGAGCGTCACCCCTTATTCCTTGGATGACTATACCATTTCTCATGGTGCGCCGGCGGCAAGCGATTTGGCCTACATCTTAACGTTGGACAAGAAGCTTGTTTATAGTGTCGAGCGAATGACTCCCAAGTGGAAGTCGCACCAGATTGAACGGCAGGCCGTCACGTACCGACCAGGGTGGGGCTGGCGCATCATAGAGAACAAGAACGATTTGAAGAATCGACCGAGGCTGCTGATGTTCGGCGACTCCTTCACGGATTACGTGCTGGGTCCGTACATGCTTTACGAGACCTTCCGTGATCCCGTATTCACTCACAACAATGGCGGCACCTTCAATTTCAATCTTGTCGACGAGGTCAAGCCGGACGTCGTTGTCGTGGAGTTCGCCGAACGATACCTGCACCTTGTGCCAATGAAGCCGGTCGGTTTCGATCCGCCGTGAGCACCTAAGGACGTTGCGGTGATGACACCTGGATTGCCGGATAGGAGAGATAGCGCATGCGCTTGTTTTCCCGACGTCCGCGCGTCACCGTTTCAAGGATGACGCCGCTCATGAGCGTCAGCAAGCCGGTAATTGCAAGGCCGGTGATCAGGACAGCGGTCGGGAGGCGAGGAACAAGGCCGGTCTCCAGGTAGGTGACAATCAACGGGATGGCCAGCCCCACCATCAGCAGAAACATCACGATGCTAATGGATGCGAAGAATCGAAAAGGCCTCTCGGCCTTCAACAAAAGAAGGATCACCCAAAGGATACGAAATCCATCGTGCATTGTGCGCAACTTGCTGACCGATCCTTCGGGGCGCTCCTTGTAGGGAGCCGTGATCTCGGCGATACGCACTCCGAGTTCCAGCGCGTGAACGGTAATCTCCGTTTCAATCTCGAAACCTTCCGAGAGCGCCGGAAAGGATTTCACGAAGCGGCGCGACATTGCGCGATATCCTGACAGGATGTCCTTGCATTGATGGCCAAAGCTTTGCGAGAGCGCACTCGTCAACAGCGTATTGCCGAAGCGGTGTCCGGAGCGGTAGGCCTGCTTGCCGGTTGCGATCCGCACGGCGTTGACCATATCGGCCTGCTCATGCAGGACCGGCTCGATCAGCCGCCTTGCGCTTGCGGCATCGTAGGTGTCGTCGCCATCGACGAGGATATAGACGTCAGCCTCGATGTCCGCGAACATGCGCCGAACAACGTTGCCCTTGCCCTGGTTGGTCTCTTTGCGACAGATGGCGCCGGCTTTGAGCGCAACATCAATGGTGCGGTCCGTGGAGTTGTTGTCGTAAACGTAGATCTCTGCCTCCGGAAGCGTGGCGCGAAAATCGTTCACGACGTTTCCGATCGTTAGCTCTTCGTTGAAACAGGGAACCAGGACGGCGACCCGAGGTGCGGGCATTGTCGCAGGGGCCGAGGATCCCACCTCTTGTTTGCCAGCCAGGACCTGATCCATATTCGTGCTCCGATACTACTTGGTTGCCTGCCGAATGCGGATGCTCAAGATCGCTTAACCCGTCCAGCTAGTGGCAAAACAGTTTCGACTATTCCCCGGTCGAGGTCTCCAGAGGCCCAGCGCAAGTGGACGTGATTCGTCGCGTCAGGAAACCGAAATAACCTCGGAAAATCAATCGTGACTTGACATCTGGTTGGTGTTTTAAGGCAGGTCAAGGTAATTTCCGGCTTGTCCACCACCCATAAGCGGGTTAAGCACGGAGCGAAATTCGGATTCATGCCGGCCAGGTGAGCTTTTGTGCCTTCAGGGACATGAGGCTTCGCTCTTGCTGTTTCCCCGAGATCCGGTACGCCGAACTCGATCCTAGCGGCTTAGACGAGTGATGATTTCTTCTGATGATTGAAAGACGAGCTCCGACGAGGTTCATCGGCAGCTTGCAGCGAGTTGCTGTCTTCGTGGCGACCTCGTTTGAACGCTCGTTTCAATGGTTTTCCGGCTCTCGGAACCCCGCCATTGCTGTTGCTCGTGAGACAATCCGCTCGCGTCCTGTTCTGCGTGCTGCCGCGCGAGCGCTCGTCCGGGGTGTCCGCGTCTTGCCGCGACTCCAAGAGCGATATCAAGGACGGCGGTCAACTGCAGTCCGGCTGCTGGATGCAATTTTAGTCGCCCGCGATATCGGCGGCAGTGTCACGACTGCGGAACTCGAGCAGATCTTTCATCGCGGCCGCGGTCGACGCGACGTCCTGGTGGTCGCTGACGGCCCGGAGCGCGAGCAGATCGAGGTTGTGCTTGCTGCAGCCGCAGCGAAGGTGACATCCACTGCGCCCGGGTCAGCCTACATTGGCCGTCTCGATCGGTTTAATCTGATTGTCGTTGGGCCACGGGGCGAACTGGGGACGGCTTCGGCAAGGGAGGTGCTTCGCGTCGGTCGTATCGGCAGGAGATCCGAATATTCTTCCTTCGCCAACGGCGCTGCAGCTGAACTGCCAGCGGCGAACCGACAAGCTCGGCCACTTCGCGACAGGCTGAGGAGTGGCGGACCGGTCCGGATCGTCTTCCTGAACGATGCCGGGTTTCAATACGGCGCCGGAATTGCGTTGAAGCGACAAGTTGCTTCCATGCTTTTGAAAGGCTTCGAAGTCGCTGTCTTCGCTTGGACTCCTGGCCAATTGCTTAACGCGCCGATCGTCACCGGCGTGAAGCACTTCCCGGGCTGGCTCGGAGTTCAGGATCTGCACGAAATCTATGGCGACGAGTCCGGTGAAGAGATTGCAGGAGATCTTGCAACCAGAATTGCCGCGCTCAAGCCCGATGTGGTGATCACCGGGAACGTGCATGGTGCCCCATGGCCGCTCGCGCTGCTTTCGGCGATTCGGTCGCAAGGCATCCTCGTCATGGCGTTCATGCACGATGTGTATTTTGTCACCGGTCGCTGCGCCTATCCAATGTCCTGCCAGCTTTACCAGACCGGCTGCAACGCGAGTTGTCCGACGCCGAATGAGTATCCGAAACTGGCGCCCGAACGAATTGCTCCAGCCTGGCAAGAGCGTGGCAAGGTTTTCGCCGGGCCGAACGCCGTTCCCCTTGTCGGCAACAGTCAATGGACTGCCAACATTGTCGTCCAGCGATTTGGAAATCAGGCGGCGGCGCGCTTCGTCCATCTTGCGCTTGATCACGAACTTTTTTCGCCCATTCCGCGAAGTGTCGCGCGAAGACTCCTCGGCATTCCGGAGCGGGCGGCGATTGTGCTGCTGGGCGCTGTCGAT
This sequence comes from Bradyrhizobium sp. BR 10261, assembly GCF_019455395.1. NCBI lineage: Bacteria > Pseudomonadati > Pseudomonadota > Alphaproteobacteria > Hyphomicrobiales > Nitrobacteraceae > Bradyrhizobium > Bradyrhizobium sp. BR 10261. The sequence goes on along the minus strand of NZ_JACOFQ010000002.1, from coordinate 25,927 downwards.
GTGAAGAACCAGTGGAAGGGGGGGCCGCTGTTTCATGATCTGCATCAGGCTCTGCTCAAGCGCAAGGATGTGGGAGTTGTGCTGTTCGGCTACATGTCGGAAGCGCTGTCCTCCCTCCGCTCGTTTGGCCTGGTGACCGACGAGCGCAAGATGGCGTTGATTTTGAATTGCGCCGACGTTTACGTCAGTGCGGCGACCGCTGAAGCATTTGGACAATCCCTTTTGGAAGCATCCGCCTGCGGCGTACCCGTCGTGGCCTTCGATGTTGGAGCGGTCAGCGAGGTCTTGGTCAACGAGGAGACCGCAATCCTGGTGAAAGAGCTGAAGGTCGAAGCCCTGCTGCGTGCTGTCGATCGCTTGCTGGCCGACCCGGCGTTGCGGGAGCGTCTCGGCCGCGCAGCCAGAACGCGGGTGGAGCAACGCTTTACGCTCACGCGCCAGGCCGATGCGTGGGTCGATTTGCTGGCGAAGGCGGATTAGCTGACGATCCCGTTGCATGCTGCCTTAGCACCAAAACTTGCCGCTTGAGCGGCCTGTCAAGTTGACAGATGGGCGCGGATCGGGTCCGTGTCCATGAATGTAGCGGCGGGGAATTGGCCACAGTAAGTGCGAGGTAGGCCTTTGGCGATCGAGATTATCCATCCGGAGGACGAAATGGATGGCGGAGCTGAGCTGGAATCTTTGCGCAACCAGGTCGTTGCGCAGGCGAGGGAGCTTGCGACACTCCGGTGGGAAATGTCCGTGTTGGCACGGAAGCATCCCATCAGTGGCCAGGCCACGCGGGTCAAGTCATCTCTACTAAAGCGGTTCCCAAGGCAGGCCGCGCGCATATTGCAGTTGCGTCGGATATTGCCGCGGCTTGCGAAGGCGAAACCGCAGCCTGTCCAGGCGCGGCGCGGGGCGGAAGTGATCGCTTTCGGCGGTCTCTCCCTCGCTGGGCCCGTTCTCTCCATCGGGGATACTTCTGTCGCTCGCCGGCTGAAGGGGGAAATTGCCGGAGCCGAGCTCGTTACGGTCACGGGAGGCGCTGGTGTCGGAAGGTCGCTTCCCGTTGCCCCTGCGAACGAGCCGACACTTCGCCCGCCGGAGGAGGGTAGCTTCGTTAAGGCATTGATCGACGATCCGAACATGCTGAGGCAATTCGGTACGATTGTGGTCGATGCCGCCGATGATCTGAGCCTTGGCGTGTTGCGGGGGCGCCTCAGCTCGGGCCAGACGCTGGTTCTCGATGTCATGACGCCGGCATCGCCTGCTTCACCGCTCGCCTCCGAGCTTGGCGACCCGCAAGCGCGCGAATCCTCATTGCGTTCTTACTCGAATTTCCCGGCGGCTTGGCTCGACCCGATCGATCGAAGCGGTCGCCCCGTCGTGTCCCTTGTCAGCCAACTGGATTGGCCCAAGATCTCGGTCGTCATGGTGAGCTTCAATCAGGCCGCGTTTCTCGAGGAAGGACTCAAATCCGTTCTGGACCAGGGCTATCCGAACCTGGAATTTATCGTCGTAGACGGCAATTCGACCGACGGAAGCCGCGACATTCTCGAGAGGTATCGTGACCGGGTGGATCATCTCGTGATCGAGCCCGACAAAGGTCAATCAGATGGCTTGAACAAGGGATTTGCGCGAGCGACGGGCGATATTCTCACGTGGGTCAATAGCGACGACCTGCTGGAGCCCGGCGCTTTGTTCCGAGTCGCACAGGCATTTACTTTTTCTGGCGTCGACATCGTGGCAGGAGGATGTCGCCAGATCGGCCTGTCACGGAATACGATCATCGTGGATCATCACAATCGATTGCCGTTCGGGATTCAGGTGCCGCTGCCCCTCGGGCTGCTTCTTGAAATGGACCGGTTCTGGTTGACGGGAAGCTTTTTCTATCAGCCTGAGGTTTTCTTCAGCCGTGACATCTGGAAGCGCAGCGGCGGCAAGCTGCGAACCGATCTCTATTACGTGCTGGACTATGATCTTTGGGTTCGGATGGCGGCGGCAGGCGCCAATGTCATCCATATTCCCGACTTTCTGGCGTGCAGCCGGACACATGAGCAGCAAAAGACCACCGTCGGCATGCCCAACATGCCGGAAATCAAGCGTCTGCTGCAGGAGTATTCCAGTCGCCTACGCGATCCACCGTAGACGAAAACGGCCCGTGCCAGATTTCCCCGACCCAGAGTCCTGAGGCGGTCACCTCATGCATTTCCTCGCCTTGATCTACTTCATCGTGCTGTCGTTGATTCTGGCGGCGGGTGTTCGACCTCAGAAGTTGGGTGGCTTGCGGACAAGCCTGGCGGTTTTTGTGTTGATCTGGTCGGTCTTCATCCTGACCGCGTTGGCATTGTCCTTGTTTTCGGCGATGGACAGCGCCGGACTTTACGTCGCCGTCTCACTGCTGATCGCGGCGGCGACGAGTCTCTGGCTGCGTTCGCTTCAATCAACAGGCCAATTGTCGTTTCCCGAATTCGCGTCGCCTTTCGATCCTCTCACCAGCAAAATCGTCGCGTGGTTCCTGGCCATAAGTTCAGGGATCGTATTGATTTCGGTGCTGGTGCTCGCGTGGGAGCTTCTGCCGGCCAATCCAGACAGCATCGTCTACAGGTTTTCGCGTGTCTATTGGTACATAAGCCATGGTTCGCTGGCGCACTTTTCGAACCAGGGAGAACCACGACCTCAATTCTACCCCTTCAATGGGGCGATCGCCTACTTCCCGCTGGTCTATTTTCAGTTCGGTCCGCGTGCTTTTTCGTCAGTGTCACTCGTTTGCTGGTTGGTGATCGCAGCAACAACATACGTTTTTTCACGCGACCTTGGCGGACCACGGATCGTCGCAGCAGCCAACGCCTGGTTGATCTGGCTGACACCCAATATCCTCGTGCAGTCGCTGTCCACCAATGACGACATGATCGCCGCCACGCCCCTGCTGGTGGGACTCTATTTTCTGTACCGCTGGTTCCACGGGCGCCGGGCTTTCGATGCGCTGATCGGGGTTGCCGGTGTCGCTATCAGCGCAGGCACAAAACTTCACATCGCTTTCTATTTTCCGCTGGTCCTGGCAATCGGGCTGGCGCTTCTCGTCCACTATCGCGCGACGTGGAAGGAAGTCAGGACGTGGCTGACGATCCGCGGGCTGAGTTTTGTTGCTCTCCTCTGTGCGATCGTTCTGGTCTTTTCGGCCACCTTCCTCGTCTACAACGTGGCTGCTTCGGGACAGCTCTTCGCGTGGGATTTAGCGGCGCAGGTTCAAAACCGGCCCTTCCACTTGGCGGTGGCCCTGCAGAGCATCGTGCTCTTCGCTTCGCAGATGGTGCTTACGCCGATTGCAGACTTGCATTTCCCCCAGTGGCGAGCGTCCCACTATGAGCGCTTCAATGACCTGTTCGCTCCGCTCTTCACGTGGGTCAATAACGGACCGGAATTTACGTCTGCATTCTATCGCTTCAACGGGATCAATCCCAGCGGTGCGATCATGTTCAATGAGCAGACCCTGCTCCTCGGATTTACCTGGGTATTGATTATTGTCTCGGCGCTGTGGCTGACACGCAAATGGATAGACCCACGTGCTTCATGGGCGCGCTTCCATATCGCCTCGTTCCCCGTCTGGTTCGTGACCTACGCAGCGAATTCGCGTTACATCGAGGGTGTCTCGGTATACTTGGCTTATGCGATGGTCGTGGTCGGGCCTGCGTTGGTGTACGCCTTCGCACCGATTCAACGGGCAAGCATCGCTCGGATCAGGCTCATCTTGCTTGCCGCAATCGCGATGACCCAGATATTCTTTGCAGCGAGCATTCTGCTTACCAATCCGGTCAAGAACCTGCTGTTGCTCGCGCGCACGCCGGAACGCCCGATCTCGAAGGGCTTCCTCGTTGATCCGTCCGTGACTGATGAAATCGGTCGCGCACGAGATGGTCTCTACCAATATGTGATCGGCTGGGGCCAGCCATATTGGGCCTTCATGGCCTATCATCCGGAGATCAAGCAGTTTCTGGCGTCTCAACCTACGCCCCTCACGGCGCCCCCCGGCGAAGCGGATGATGCGGTCTCTGTTGCGTTGCGCTACAGCCGCTATGCTCTGATGCCTCGGGCTGACTCGAAAGCATTGCACCTCTATTCGTTTCCGCAAATTCCGGCCTATGGTCGCGCAATCGCCCTGCGTATCCCCGACAAGGCTTCGCCGGGACTGACATTGATGGGGCAGATGCTCTTTGCCCTCGGACCCGAGTGGGTCTTCGGAGCCGGCAACGGAGTCGAAGGTCGCTTCGCAGGGCGCGACAAGTACATTGTCATGCAGTTTGTCGAACCGTCGGATTTTGGCCGGAACGCCGAGCAGGTTGTGCGCATTTCTCCGGTCATCTATGGGCTGGGCGTCAAGGACGATCTGAAGTTCCGATTCGAGATCAAAAATGATGGGCAGGTGATCTCGCAGTCGGATTGGCAGGCCGTGCCGTCTGTCGATCTCGCGACGACCGGTATCAAGCCGGGGTCTGTGCTCTTGACGATGTACGTCCGTAATGACAATGCGGCTGGTGCGGTGCACTCGACCAGCGTGATCCTTCAGAGCACCAAGCCAACAGTGCTCCCCACGGTGGACTGACAACTCAGACGCGACTTTGGTTCTGCCGGTTCGCGTAAGCCTACGCTAACCCATTGATAAGATGAATGTTTTCAGTGTTCGCGAGATGAACGAAAGCGCTTGACGTTCATGATGTGAACAAGCTAGTGTGCGCCCGCGAACGGGAGGCTGCAGCATCAAGTCGACAGAGACGGAGAAGACTCGAATAATGCTCGGGTTGCTCGAGTCCGTGCAGCGTGGCGAGGCCCACTCGCAGCGGCATCTGGCGTCGGAGCTGGGCATCGCCCTGGGCCTCGTGAACGCCTACCTCAAGCGCTGCATCAACAAGGGTCTCGTCAAGGTGTCAGTCGCGCCGGCCAAGCGGTATGCATACTACCTCACGCCAGGTGGGTTCGCCGAGAAGTCGCGGCTGACAATCCAATATCTCTCCTATTCCTTCTCCTTCTTTCGACAGGCGAAGAAGGACTTCGTCACCCTGTTCGAGGCCGCGCGCGCAGCCGGGATTCAACGCATTGCAATTCTTGGAATGTCCGATCTTGCGGAGATCGGTGCCATCTGCGCCCTGGATTGCGGCATGACGGCCGTTGCTGTCGTGGACGCTCGTTCCGAGCTGCGTGCCTTCCTTGGCATGCCGGTGCGAGGCAGTTTCGATGAAATGTCAGACAGTTTCGATGCCGTTCTCGTGACCGACATGACGGATACTCTTGCGGCGATCGACATGGCGGTGGCGCGGTTTGGTCCCGAGCGTGTTCTGGTGCCGGCGCTGCTTGATCTTCGCGGCCCCGATGCAAAGCGGGGCGTGGCATGAGGACGAGTTCTTATCGCTGGCATGTCGTGCGGACGCAGGTTCATGCCGAGGGCAGGGCGGCGGCAAACCTTAAGCAGCAAGGTTACGACGTCTATATGCCGCGCTATCTCAGGCAGCGCCGTCACGCCCGTCGCGTTGAGGTGGTGCCGGCCCCGCTGTTTCCTCGCTACCTTTTCGTTGGGTTTGACGCCGCGAGCGCGCGATGGCGATCGATCCAGTCGACCTATGGTGTGTCGCACCTCGTCTGCCACAATCAGGAACCCGCGATCCTGCCGGACAGTGTCATAGCGGAGCTTCGTGCGCGGGAGGACGATGAGGGGATCGTTCGTTTCCACCAGGCGCCGCAATACGCGCGCGGCGACAAGATTCGCGTCATTGGGGGCGCCTTAGGCGAAAGCCTGGGTTTGTTTGAAGGAATGGCGGACCGCGATCGTGTCGCGGTTTTGCTGGACCTTCTGGGCCGCAAGGTCCGCGTCATCCTCGACCGGGAACTCGTCGCCGCCCATTGAGCAGCGATGTCTCGGCGAGTCCAGCCACAGCCTGTTTGGGAGAGTCAGACTCACCCGGACTGCGGTAGCCTGCCTGATTACCAGCTGTGAAGTCATCTGCGACAAAACCTGAGCCGATAGGCTGCGCGAGCGAGACAATGATAGGGCAAGTCCGGTGTGTTGAGGCCTGCGAAGCATAAGATGCGGTAGCCTCATGTCGAAAGTGATCGTTACGGGAGCGCCGGGCTTCATCGGTACACATGTTGTCGCGCGTCTGCAGCGGGCGGGTTACGACGTTGTCGCTGCCGGTCGCGACCTCGGCGATGTGACGGACGCTTCCTTCTGGAGCGGCTTGCCTCGAGCCGAGCATCTCATTCACCTGGCTGGCCGAAGCTACGTCCCGGACAGTTGGCAGTCTCCAGCTGGTTTTTATTCGGAGAACATCACTGGCGGCGCCCTTGCCATCGAATATTGCCGCCGCGCGTCAGCACATCTGTTGTTCGCCAGCTCTTACGTGTATGGCCCCCCGAAACGATTGCCGATCGATGAGGATCATCCGCTTGCGCCCGGCAGCCCGTATGCGCTGTCGAAGGTCCTGGTGGAGCAGCTCTGCGCATTTCACGCGCAGGCGGATCAGCTTCCGGTGACGATTGTACGTCCCTTCAATGTGTTCGGCCCCGGACAGAGGCGTGAGTTTCTCATTCCGGCCATCATCGACCAGATCAAACGGGGCGGCGATATCCACATCAAGGACATGAGACCGCGGCGCGATTTTCTTTTCGTCGAAGATCTTGCCGCCGCCCTCGAACTGACGTTGCATTCTCCGGGAGGACTGCGCGTCTTCAACCTGGGTTCCGGCTCCTCCTACTCCGTCGCCGAGGTCATCGACATGGCCCAGTCTATTGCGGGGACGCAACTCGTTGTCCGCTGCCATGACGATATAAGGCAGAATGAAATCGCCGACGTGCGCGCAGATATCACGCGCGCACGATCGCAACTCGGCTGGGAACCCAAGAACTCGTTGCGAATGGGGCTGAAGCTCATGCTTGCGGGAAGATGCGCGGAGCAGAGTTGAGCCGTTTGGATCAAATGTACGTCGGGGAACATCTATGAACACGCGGTACGTGCCCATCAACAAGGGCAACTACTCGATGGATACGGCCGAACGTCAAGCCGAATTCGATCGCAAACTCGGTGGCGCGTGGCCTCAGGGCTACGCCGAGTATCGTCGGGCGTGGTCCGAGAATCCCACGTCCGAGACAGTGACGGATTATCCGCTGCTGGTCGACATCGAGCTGTCGTCGATCTGCAATCTGAAATGCCCGATGTGCTACACCATCACGCAGGCTTTCAAGGAGCACGTCAATGTCAAGCGGATGGACTGGGCGCTGATTCAGAAGATCATCGACGAAATCGGTGGGAAGGTGCCCGCGATCCGACTGAGCCTTCGGGGAGAAGCCACGCTCAACAAGAATTTCGCGGAATGCATCCGCTACGCCAAGGCGAAGGGGATCAAGGAAGTTTCCACGCTCACGCACGGCTTCAAGCTGACCGTGCCCTATTTCGCGGAGATCGCCGCAGCCGGAATCGATTGGATCACGATCTCCATCGATGGTGTCGGAGAGACCTATGAGCGCATACGGAGCCCTATTGGGTTCGAGGAGCTCCTGCAGAAGATCCGCGACATCAAGCGTTACAAGGACGAGCATGGACTGGATCGTCCGGTCATCAAGGTTCAGGGCATCTGGCCTGCGATCAAGGAAAACCCGCAGCTCTACTACGAGACGTTCGCCCCGCTGGTCGATCTCGTGGCATTCAATCCGCTGATCGACTATCTCGGACGCGATGACGAGACGGACATATACTATGTCGACGGCTTTACATGCCCTCAGCAGTATCAGCGGCTCGTCATCGGAGCGGATGGTCTTGTGATGAAGTGCTCGAATGATGAGGAAAACCGGGAAGTCATCGGAGACGTCAAGACGCAATCCGTCCATGAGATCTGGCATGGGCCCCAGATGCAGGCGGTCCGCGACATGCAGCGCCGGCGGAATGGGTTCATGGAAAGCCCGGTTTGCCGGAAATGCTATTTGCCGCGGCGTACTGTCGATGAGGAGACAACCATTGATGGACGCAAGATCACCGTGCGCAACTACGTGAACAGGCCCCAGGTTATCGGCAAGTAGGATAGAACGTGTTTCGTCGATATCGCCCCGACCGCTGCTATATCATCGCCGAGATCGGCGGAAACTTCACCACTTTCGAAGAGGCGCGCCGCTTGATCGATGCGGCGGCGCAGTCCGGTGTTGACGCCGTCAAATTGCAGACCTACCGGGCTGAAACGGTGGCCAGCCGCGTGGCGATGTTTGTGATGGAGAACACCGGCGTTACCTCACAATTCGATCTTTTCAAGAAGTACGAGATCGGGGCTCAGCTTCACCGCGAGGTTTTCGCTTACGCCGAGAGCCGGAATCTCGACTGGTTTTCGACTCCTTCACATGTCTCTGATGTCGACTTTCTTGAGGAGTGTGGTGTCGGCGCCTACAAGATCGGATCGGACGACGCAGCGAACTTGCCTTTTCTGCGATACGTTGCCCGCCTGCAAAAGCCCGTAATTCTCTCGACGGGCATGTGTACCTTGGAAGAAGTTCACGAAGCGGTTGACGCGATCGTGGGGGAAGGTAACCGCAAGCTGGTCATCCTGCACGCGGTGACGAGCTATCCGACGCATCCGGAAAACGTGAACCTGAAGGCGATACAAACCTTGGCGCGGGAGTTTTCCGACTTCGACGTAGGGTATTCAGATCACACATTGACTCCCGTTGCGAGCCTTTGCGCCGTGGCCATGGGAGCCCGCATGATCGAGCGGCATTTCACCCTCGACAGGAATGCCGAAGGACCGGATCACCGGCTTTCGGCCGATCCTGACGAAATGCGCTGGCTGGTCGATGCCGTCCGGTCATTGGAGGTCATGAATGGAAGTGGGATCAAGGAGCCGGCCGCAAGCGAGATGGAGACGCGCGTCAATAATCGAAAGAGCATCGTGCTCGAACGTGAACTCGCGGCCGGCTGCCGGCTGACTGCAGAGGATCTCGTGATCAAACGACCGGGGACGGGCATCGCGCCAAAATATCTCGAGGACGTCGTAGGGCGTACACTCGTCCGCGCGATGGGCGCCGATGCGGTTCTTCAATGGGACGATCTGGCGTGACGACCGGCGTGGTCATTCAGGCCCGAATGGGGTCGACGCGATTGCCGGGCAAGGTGCTGAAGCCGATCGCAGGCCGGCCGTTGCTCGACCATGTGGTCGGCCGTCTTTCGATGATGCGTGCCAATGCTGTTCCGATCGTCGCTACGACGGTCGAAAGCAAGGACGACATCATTGCCCGGCGCTGTACCGAGTTGGGCGTTGAATGCTTCAGGGGCAGCGAACTCGACGTGCTCGCGCGCTTCACCGAATGCGCGCGCGTCTATGCGCTTGATCATATTGTGCGACTTACGGCCGACAATCCGTTCACGGATATTGAAGAACTTGATCGGCTGATCGAGCTGCATCTTGCTGCCGGCAACGACTACACGCATTCCTTTGGTGTGCTGCCGGTCGGAGTAGGAGCGGAAATATTCTCTCGTGCGGCGCTTGAATCGAGTAACCGCGACGGCCATCGCGCCAATCATCGTGAGCACGTCAACGAATACATTCAGGAGAATCCGGCGATCTTCAGGATCGGCCAGCTTGCCGTTCCGGCCGCGAAGAATCATCCCGAGGTCTCGCTGACTGTTGATACCGAGGCGGACTACGTTCGCGCCTGCCGTATCGCCGAAAGCCGTGCCGGCTGCTGGATATCCACCGTGGAAGCTCTGGCGTATGATCGCGCTCTGCACTGAGTCTTCCCATACTCGCGGGATGGGACATCTATTCCGGGCGATGGTGCTCGCAGAGGGGCTGCGCGCCGCCGGCCACGCTGTCAAATTCTATGTCAATGATCATCCTGCGACAGCCGCCCTTCTGATCCAGCGTGGATTGCCGTTTGAGGTCGTTCCTCTGGAAGACATCGAGCGGAATTGGGAAAGCAAGGTCATTGAGCGTGACGACATCAAAGTTTGGGTCTTTGACCGTCACCGGACCGATCAACGCTCGGCGCACCGCATTAAAGCAAAGGACATACCTTTGGTCACATTTGATGACCGAGGCGGGGGCGCCGCGCTGGCCGATCTGCATATCGCGGCTATGCCTTGCGAGGATGGGAGAGAGTTTGCCGGCAAGCGCGTGCTTACTGGTATCCGGTATTTGATGCTGGACCCCGCCATCGCGGCGTTTCGGCGGCAAAGGTCCGCCGTCGAAAGCATGGTCGTGACGCTCGGAGGCGCCGATACCTACGGGGTCACGACGAAAATAATGCGCCTGCTCTCGGGCAGGGCGCTACGCAAGACAGTCATCCTTGGTCCCGCGTTCCTGCACGAAAATGATCTTGCGCCTCATTGGACATCGGATTTCGTGATCAAACGTTCTGTTCCTTCCCTCATCGAAGAGTTCGCAAGGCATGACGTCGCCGTGACGGGAGGCGGAATGACGCCATTTGAGGCGAATGCTGCCGGCCTGCCCTGTATTGTAGTGGCGAACGAGGATTTCGAAGTACCCGTCGGACGAGAATTGGCAAAGTTAGGGGGGGCGGTGTTCGCCGGCCATCACAGCGCGCTGGACGAATCCTTGTTTGCGCTGGATCTTCCTGTCGCGAAGATGAGCCGTGCGGGAATTCAAGCCGTTCCGATCGACGGCACCCAGCGCGTCGTCGAGGCCATCGTCGCTCTATGAGCAGGACCGTCGTCATCCACCAGCCGGATTTCTTACCCTATCTCGGCTTCTTTCACAGGTTTCTGCAGGCCGATTTGTTCGTCGCGCTTGATCATGTTCAGTTCGTTCAGCACTCGAGGAATGCGTGGTCCCATCGGGACAAGATCAAGACCGCAAGCGGCGAGCGCTGGATGTCCGTGTCGGTCAAGAAGTGTCCGATGAACACGCCAATCAAGGACGTGCGGCTTTCGGCCAACAGCCAATGGCAGCAGGCCAATCTCAATTTGTTGCGGGAAAACTATCGGGGCGCGCCGTTCTTTCGCCCTATCTTCGACCGACTTGAACAGGTCCACAGGACGCCGTTCGAGTACATGGCGCAGTTCAATCTCGCTCTGATCGACGTGGTCTGCGAATGGATAGGGATTGAAATCCCGCGAGTTATGTCCAGCACGCTCGTGTGCTCGGGCCGCAAGAGTGAAATGATTGCCGGCATCGTGGCGGATGTCGGCGGGGATCGATATCTTTCCGGCACCGGGGCGCGACAGTATCATGAGCAGGAACCGTTCGACCGCCGGGGCATCGAAGTCATCTGGCAAGACTTCACGCATCCCGTTTACCCCCAACAATTCGACGGATTTATTCCGTATCTTTCGGTCATTGACGCCTTGTTCAATTGTGGGCCGGAAGCCACAGGCGCGATGTTAAGGAGTGCATGACTTGAACGTATTGGCAATTGGTGCCCACTTTGATGACGTGGAGCTCGGATGCGGTGGCGCCCTCGCCAAGCACAAGAGCAGGGGCGACAAGGTTTTCGTCTATGTTGCCACGGACTCGGAATATTACACGCCCGATCGGACGCTCGTGCGCGGCAACGAGACCGCCCGCGCCGAAGGCGAGGAGGCGGTTCGAATCCTCGGGGCGGACGAGCTGATCTGCGGATCATTCAAGACCTTGGAAGTCGAATTCACCGATCCTCTGAACGTGGAGATCTTGCGGATCGTCGAGCAGAAAAAGATCGACATGGTCTATACCCACTGGATCGGTGACGTGCATCACGATCACCACGCGATCGCGAAGGCCTCGCTGCATGCCTGCCGGCATGTGCCGCGGCTGTTGATGTTTCGGAGCAACTGGTATCACTCGCCAACTGATTTTCGGGGAACGTTCTTTGTGGACATCACCGATTATTGGGACATCAAGGAACGAGCCATACGTGCGCATCGATCGGAGATCGCGCGAACCCACGAGCGCTGGATTGCTTTCTTTCGGCACGAGGCTGAAAACGCGGGGCAGCGCATGGGTGTTCGGTTCGCGGAGGTGTATGAGGTCGTGAAATGGATCGAATAGAGCGCGTCGGCGCCACTATCAATCCGGGATCGGAATCCGCTTCAAAGAACGAGCGTCAGACGAATGGGTATCAGGTTGAACGACATTGATGAGGCGACTTGGGACGTCACGATCGCGCCTCGCCAAGGTCTTCTTGATCTTGGCCTGGAAGATCTTTGGCGATTCCGCGACCTGGTGAGGTTGCTGGCGTACCGCAACTACATGGTGAACTACAGGCAGACGGTTCTCGGCCCGCTCTGGTATGTGGTCCAGCCGCTGATGACGACCGCGATATTCACGATGGTCTTCAAGTTCATCGGGGCGCTGCCGACCGATGGAATACCAGCCGTTCTGTTCTATCTCTCGGGAATTGTCGTTTGGTCGAATTTCGCGACAAACCTGATGTCGACTTCCGACGTGTTTGTCGCCAACATCGGTCTGTTCGGTAAGGTCTATTTTCCTCGCCTCACGGTGCCAATCGCCACTGTCTTGACCAATCTGATCGCTCTGGTGGTTCATTTGGCGCTGTTTCTGCTGATGTACCTGCTCTGGATTCTGTGGGGAGCCGAAGCGAGACCTTCGCTCTGGATGATCTGTTGCCCCTTGTTGTTTGGGGTCAACATCGCTATGGCGTTGGGTGTGGGGCTCTCCGTATCGGCCCTTACCACGAGGTATCGCGACCTTGCTTCCATGCTCGGGAGTGTTGTCCAGTTGTGGATGTATGCGTCCCCTCTTTTCTATCCATTGTCCCAGATCCCCGAGCGGTGGCGGCTTCTGATGGCTCTTAATCCCGTATCGACGATGATCGAGATATTCCGATATATGGCTTTCGGCAAAGGGACGTTCTCCGCCTACTCCATCGAGATCAGCTTGATGGTCGTCGTTTTTACTTTCGCGAGTGGCCTTTTGTTGTTTCGGCGGGCCGAACTCATCGCGGCGGACACGGTGTGAACATGGGGTCCATAGCGATCAACGTTGAACATCTGAGCAAGGAATACCGGCTCGGCGTAATCAACCACGGAACGCTGGCGGAAGACCTGCGACACCGGTTCAAGCGCTGGCGGGGCAAGCCCGACGGGCAGCAGTTGCTGACGGCGGCGGAGCCTGCCGTCGCCCATGAGCCGCGGTTGCGGGAAGGGCGCTTCTACGCCCTGGAAGATGTCTCTCTGGATATCGAGCAGGGCGCGTCCGTCGGCGTGATCGGCGCGAACGGTGCGGGAAAGTCTACGTTACTGAAGATATTGTCGCGCATCACGGTGCCCACGTCCGGCCGCGTCCGCGTCAAGGGACGTTTGGCCACGCTGCTTGAGGTCGGCACCGGCTTTCATCCAGAATTGACGGGGCGGGAGAATATCTACTTGAACGGCGCGATTCTCGGCATGACCCATCAGGAGGTTCGTCGAAATTTCGATGAGATTGTTGATTTCGCCGACATCGATCAGTTCATCGATACTCCGGTAAAGCGCTATTCGTCCGGGATGTATGTGCGACTCGCGTTCGCTGTCGCCGCACATCTCGAGCCAGAGATACTCATTGTCGACGAGGTGCTGGCGGTAGGAGATTTGAACTTCCAGAAAAAATGCTTCGGAAGGATGGACAAGGTCGGGCGCGAAGGCAGGACGGTGATCTTCGTGAGCCACAATCTTCCGGCGGTCGGCCGGCTTTGCCCCAAAAGCCTCCTGCTGGAGGATGGGCGGCTGGTTGCGCACAGCAACACCGTGGATGTGATCGCGACTTACGTGAAGCGCGGGCTGACCGAAGCGCCGGCCGATCTCACTTTCGATCAGCCGCTGGTGGAGGGGAAGTGCGGCAAGATTCGTCGGATATCCCTGGAGAACTCAAAAGGACAGGTCGCCGGCAGCGTCGAGCTCACGGAACCGTTCTACGTGTCCGTCGAATACGACATCGTCGAGCCGGTTGAAAAGCTGACCGTCAGCATCGAAGTGCATCTGGACGAGCTGCAGATGACGATCATCTCTTTGAGTGACACCGAGCTGGAGCCTCAGCGCCTGGAGACGCGCAAGCCCGGACGATACAAGGCGCGGGTCCGGATTCCCGACCGTATCCTGAACACTGGTGTTTACCACATCCGTTCGGGAATGGTTCGGGGAAAGGAAATCGTCGATGTCATCGAAAGCCCCTCGTTCCAGATCGAAGATCACCTGCAGATAACCGATATTGTCGGGTTTAGCCGGAAGAGCTCGATAAATGCGTTGCAGCTGCCCTGGACGGTCGAAAGGCTGGGGACGCCTTGACCTCAATCGTGAGGAGCATCGTCACCTTCGTGCGCTGGCGCCTGGCGAGGCGCAAGGCTGCCCGGTTTGGCCGTCCCAGATATCTGGGGCGCGGCTTCGAGGTGGGGCGCGATGTCTGCATCGATGAAGGGGCGGTCATTGGGCATGATGTCAAGATCGACGGCAATATCACCATCGGCGAAAACGCCGATGTCGGAAATGGGGCCCTGCTGCTCGGCTCGATCGTGATGGGCGCAAATGCGGTGGTCGGCCGTCAGACCTACGTGGGGACCGGCCCCGAAGGACAGATTGCAATCGGAAACAATGTCTTCATAAATGACTTCTCGAAGATCGGAGCCATGAAGCGCCTGATCATCGAAGACCATTGCATTTTCGCTGCTTTTCTCGAGATCACGGATGCCGAGCACGGCACAGGCGCGGATCAGTACGTTCAATACGCGCCCATCACCGCCGAGCCGGTCAAAATCGGGGAGGGTGTGTGGCTCGGCAGTCACGTCGTGGTTTTGAAGGGAGCCTCGATCGGCCCAAGAAGCGTCATCGGGGCGCATTCGCTGGTCAAGGGCGAGATTGCGAGCGATTGCATTGCGTTCGGCATCCCGGCCCGCGTGCACCAGTCCAGGCCTGAGTATTCCTGACATGTCCCTTGAAGGTAAAAAAGTTCTCGTAACCGGAGCCGATGGTTTCATCGGGTCCCATCTGGCTGAGACGCTGGTCAGGGCGGGGGCATCCGTACGGGCGATGACGCTGTACAATTCGTTCAATAGCTGGGGGTGGCTCGACGGAAGCCCGTTATTGCACGAGCTCGATATCAGATGTGGCGACGTTCGTGATGCCGATTTCGTCCGCGCCGCCGTCAGCGGTATGGATATCGTCTTTCACCTCGCCGCACTGATCGCGATCCCATATTCGTACCAGGCACCCCGAAGCTATGTGGATACGAATGTCTCGGGTACGTTGAACGTGTTGCAGGCCGTGCGCGATCAAGGCGTTGGCCAGATTTTGGTGGCCTCGACCAGTGAAGTCTATGGAACGGCCCGCACGGTGCCGATTTCGGAAGCGCATCCCCGCCAACCACAGTCGCCTTACAGCGCCACCAAGATCGCCGCTGACGCACTTGCCGAAAGCTTCCATCTCTCTTTTGCGACACCCGTGACGATCGTGCGGCCGTTCAACACCTACGGTCCGAGGCAGTCTGCTCGCGCGGTGATTCCGACCATCATGCTGCAATTGCTTGGCGGGGAGCGCAGGATCAAATTGGGAAACCTGCGTCCAACGAGGGATCTGAACTATGTTGAGGATACCTGCCGAGGATTTCTCATGCTTGCCGGGTGTCAGCAATCCATCGGAAAGTCGGTCAATGTTGGTAGCGGGCGCGAGATAGCCATCGGGGACCTTGCTCTGCTCATCGCGAAGATCGTCGGCTCCGAGATCGAAATCGTTCACGACGAGCAACGCATGCGTCCGGAGTTCAGTGAGGTCGACCGGCTGCTCTGCGACAACACTTTGATCAACTCCCTGACCGGATATCTTCCTTCCATAACTCTGGAAGAGGGCCTTCGCCGCACGGTCGATTGGTTCAGGGAATCCGAAAATCACCAGCGATACAAGGCCAATATCTACAATGTCTAGGCGCGCTGTCATTCTCGCGGGTGGACTCGGAACGCGATTACGTCCATTCACCCTGACGATCCCGAAGCCGCTGGTGCCGATCGGATCGCGACCCGTGCTGGATATCGTCATCCAACAGCTTGCCGCGGAGGGATTCGAGCACATCACGCTGGCGATCAGTGCCCATACGCGCCTGATCCGCGCGTTTTTCGGCGACGGCAAGGATTGGAATGTGAATATTGACTATTCACTCGAGGACCAGCCTCTGAGCACGATGGGGCCGCTCAAGCTCATCGGCGATTTGCCGGAGAACTTCCTGGTCATGAACGGTGATATCCTGACTGATCTCGCATTCGACGAGTTTTACCGGCGGCATGCCGCGGCCGAACGGCTATTTACGATAGCATCTCATCGGCGCGAGCAGTCGATCGACTACGGCGTCTTGCATTCTGAAGAGGGGCGACTCGTCCGGTTTGAGGAGAAGCCGAAGGTCCCGTTTGAGGTCAGCATGGGCATTTACATGCTGAACAGGCGGGTTCTTTCGTTCATACCGGAGGGAGTGCCGTTCGGCTTCGACGACTTGATGAGGCTGCTCATGCTGCGAGGCGAGCCCGTATTCGTCGAGCCGTACGGGGGATATTGGAAAGACATCGGGCGGCCTGACGACTACGAATCTGCCGTAGCCGATAACGAAGCGGTCCCCGAGCGCTTCACTTGAACTGCTCGCTGCCGGCGAATAGCACAGATTGCACAAAGAATGAAGGTTGGTCTCTTCTTAGGGAATATGTCTCCGACGGAGGGAGGCGCTTACACGCTCGTGGTCAATCAATTGACCGCGCTAAGTCGGCTGTACGAATCCTGTGGGCACACCATAGTGCTTTTCTATCGCAAGCAGGGCGAGGCGCTTGCTGCACAGTTCGGCAAGTTTCCGAGTGTCAATCTGGATGCGCAGAGGTTCGGGGTCAACACTCAGCAAGAAGTCGACGAGATTGTCCGCCGGCAGGAAGAGCAGCACGCTGCGGAGCTCGAACAGCGAGCTGCGGAGTTCGCGCAGCGCACGAAGGCGTTTGAAGCGTTCCTTGTCGAGAAACGCCTGTTTGAGCAGCGATTGGCAAGGATCAAGCGGTTCTCGGACTTCGCCATGAGGGTTTACGCGGCCTTGTACCGGCCGGTGTCACCCGAAGGCGAGATGGGTCCGGTGCCCTCAGCGCGGGTGGAAGAGAAGACGCAAATTCTGGAGGCCGACCCGTCATCATGGATCTGCGATATCTACCAGCGTGAGGAGATACAATTTGTCCTGTATCTGGCGCCCTGGTTCGAGGACGTCGTCGTGGACGTTCCCTTCGGCATCGTGGTGTGGGATTTGCAGCATCGCGGCAGTCCATGGTTTCCGGAAGTCAGCACGGGGGCGGAATGGAATCGGCGAGAGCAGAGCTATGCGCGGATTCTGCGCCGGGCGACTGTGATCTATACTGGTACCCGGTGCGGAGCCGAGGAAATCGCCGCCTACTATCAAGTGCCGCTACAACGCATCAAGGTGCTGCCTTTCGTCGCCCCAACCGACGTGCTGGAGGAGGCGCGTTCGGCATTGAAGGCGACGCCGTCGAAGCTCGACACCCCTACCGAATATCTGTTTTATCCAGCACAGTTCTGGGCACATAAGAATCATGTGCTCGTGCTCGAGGCTTGCAAGATTGTTCGCGAGAAGTCGGGCTGGAACCTCGGCGTTGTCTTCACCGGTTCGGACAAGGGCAACCAGAACTATGTTCGGGACTATGCACGCCGCCTTGGGCTTGATCGCGATGTGAGATTCCTGGGCTTTGTGGACAGGATCGATATCCTCGATCTCTACCGACGGGCATTTTGTCTCGTGTTTCCGACCTTTTTCGGTCCCGACAATCTGCCTCCGCTGGAGGCGTTTGCGATCGGATGTCCCGTGGTCGCGTCGGACATTCCGGGTGCGCGCGAGCAGCTCGGAGAGGGGGCGATCCTGGTCCCTCCAACCGATGCACAGGCTTTCGCGGATGCTATATTGAGTCTGCGCGACGGTGAGGTCCGAACGAAAGCCGTCGACGCAGGGCTTGCGGTCACCGGGAGTGCAAGCTGGGACGACTATGTGCAGCGAATGATCGATTCTTTGGACGAGTTTGCTGCGATCCGTCGTAGTTGGCCGTAGTCGCCATCCGATGGCCAGACGGTGCGCGTTGGGATACGCGCGGCGATAGGCTGCGATGTGCTTGGGTGAAGGCGAGGCGTGAGGTGGCCAAGTTGACGAATATGTTCTGGGGAGCGATGCCCCACGCGCTTTATCAGCGCTTCAAGGTCGATCAGCCCGAGAGGCTTCGATTGCGGCAGGAAGCCGAACGATTGAAGCATCCGTTGGAATTGTCCGCACGGAACGCCGAATTCCGGCATCGGCACCAGGGACAGCGTTGCTTCATTCTTTGCAACGGGCCGAGCGTGAAGCGTCAAGACATCACGGTATTGAAGGGCGAGCACGTTTTTTCGGTCTCGAGCGGCTATCATCACCCGGACTATTCGACCCTCAGCCCGATCTATCACTTCGTCCCGCAGCTGACCTATGGGCTGCTGACGCGTGAAGATGCCATAAACTGGTTTCGCGAGATGGACGGCAGACTCGGGCGCGCAACCCTCTTTCTGAACTACACGGAGGAGGCGCTGGTCAGGGACTCCGGATTGTTCAGGGAGCGCGATATCCGCTACGTCACATTGGCGGGGACGTTCCAAGACTACGATCCGTTGGCTCTCCCGGATATGTCGGAGCGGATCCCCGGTGTTCAGTCGGTTGCGATCATGTGTCTGATGGCTGCGATGTATATGGGATTCACCGAGATCTATTTGCTCGGAACAGATCACGATCACTTTCGAACCGGCGAATATAACTACTTCTACGAACCGACCTTGCTGAGAGGGAAGGATCCATCGACCGATACCAAAGGCAATATCGTCGGTAGTTTGTACGATGAGCTTTCAGCGCTCAAGGTGCTGTGGGAGCAGTACCGGTGGATCAAACGGGTTGCGGGGCTTCATGGGATACGCATCTTCAACGCCTCGGCGGGTGGGGCGCTCGATGAGTTTCCGCGCATAGATTTGACGGCAGCCGCGGCCTCGGGCGGTGCCGGAACGGGATAGTCGCGGACCTGCTCTCGCGCGAATCCGCCTTGGCTATATCAGGCTGGCCCGACCCCAGGGCAAGGCAGTAAGGTTGGGGGGCGAGCTGCGTCGTTCTCACGCCGGTTGAATCATGCAGGCGCGGCATGAGTTAGGTTCGAGCATTGTGGTGTTCCGGGGACAATTCGGCTGCGGAAGTGGTCGCAAAAGTTGGATCAGGCAAGTCATGCATAAAGAATCTCTCAAGCGCCTTCTCGGCACAGTCAAAGTGCGCGGCCGACCTATCCTGCTTGAGGCAGCTCGCGCCTGCGCCCGGGCCTATGTTCGACTGGGCCGGCCACGGCGGCAACCGCGAGCTCTGCTGAACAGCTTCTTGAGTACGACAGCGGCGCGTCGTGTTGCGGTCACCTGGAAGCGCAGATTCGTCGAGCCCGCGATACTCGCCCGCACAAAAAATATCGTCCAGAAAAGACCGCTGGACCTCAATATTGAAGTGACGAATTTTTGCGCGGCAAGCTGCGTATTTTGCCCGAACTCCAAGGTGAAGCGCAAAAGGTCGGAAATGGATATGCATACCTTCATGAGGCTTGCTGCTGACTATTACGTCGCTGGCGGCGGCGCCTTGGGGCTCAGTTCGATGCAGTCTGACGTGTTCTCCGATCGACTGTTACTGAGGCGACTGAAGCATTTGAAGGATGGCTATGCGGAGCCAGGCCGGTTTTACGTCTATACGACAACTTACCTTGTCGGTGCGGCCAAATACTCGGACGAGGATCTTGAGGCGGTTCTTCGTCGCATCGATTACTTGCAAATATCGCTCGGGGGTACAGACCGCGAGAGCTACAAAACCATGTACGGGGTCAACGCCTTTGAGACAGTTCGAACGCAGCTGCGCCGCATAAAGAAAATCGTGGAGGAGAAGAACATCAGGATGAGACTCGCTCTGATGTTCAGGACACAGCACCCGGAGCTAACGTTGGGCTCGGAATTGATGGCCGAGCTCGGTGATACCTTCGAAATTGGAGAAAATCGTAACTCCTTCTTTTCCTGGGGCGGCATCATTCAGGAAGGCGATCTGCCGGAGGGAGCAAATCTGGTGGTCACCGACAACAGGGAAAAGCGCGCTGATTGTGCCGTCGCATATGCGTCAATGAGCATTGGGGTTGACGGTACGGTCGTCGGATGCGGGTGTGTGGATTGGAATGCCAAGCATGTTGTCGGCAATGCAGTCACCGACCATTGGCTCAAGGTTTGGAGAAGCGAGAGTGCAGTTGCATTTCGAGAAGCCTTTTCGCGGGGTGACATTCCGCAGCTCTGCAAGGATTGCTCACTCTACGTACCCGTGGACGAGGCTTTTTCACGAGATTCGATGAAGGACTATCAGCCCGCTCGCGGGCTCTGGTACTTGCAGTAGGCGCTTTGCGTATCGCGCGGCTCATCAGGCGTGGGCTGTCGCGCTTTGGGATGTCGTCGCGAATTCCCATGGGCAATCTCCGCATGGGTGTGCAAGAGGCCCTATGCCATTCAAAAACAGCAGTCCGACGGCCACCGGGATTCAGTGGGCGGGTGCCTGTTGCAGGATCGCCTTTCTGGAAGAGTATGGAACTAGGGGCTTGAGGCCCAAAAGAGGTCGCTCGATAAAACGGTAGCTGAGATAGCCGACGAGATACATTATGGCAATTTGGACCACTAAATGCCAAAATGTCCCTAGGGAGGTGGCCAGCCATGGCGCGACACCCGTTAGGCTAATCAACACGGGATTCTGGAACAGGTAGATGCAGAAACTGTACTTGCCGAAACTCTGAAACAGGCGAACTCCGGTAATCCATCTGACCCATCCGTCGATCAAAATGCCATGCAGCAATAGGGCTCCATACAACCACGATATAGCGGTGAGGCCCCCGCGCATCATAAGTGGCTTGTACGAGTTGGGCAGGCTTGGAGGTCCAAGCAACCAGTCGAAATAAAGTATGCCGCCTAGGATCAGTGCCGGTAGCCACCAGTTCCGCGCGACGAAAAGAAGAGCGCCACCGTGCTTCCCGCTATCAAATATGATCCGGATGATCGCTCCGATGCAAAGACCGTCAAGGTGCGTAAAAGTGAAGTAGAATATGTTTCCCGGATTTGCGGACGGTTGCGACATCAACCAGCATCGTAGTGATACTGTCATGCAGAGCACCACAATGGCGACAGCGGCCAATGTTCGTGCGTTCACGAATTTGGCTATGGCTGACCAGGAAACATAGAACTGTTCTTCGACCGCGAGGGACCACGTAGGCAGGAGATAGCTGATTGCCGCGATGTCAAAGAAAGGTCGGAGATTTGATAGAAACGCCCAATAAGGCCAAACGTCACCCTTGACCAAAACCGAAGATCGATAGACGTCTGGCGCGAGCAGAGCCAATATTGAGACTAGCGCGAGAAGAAGAAAATAAAGCGGGAAAATTCGGAGCGTGCGATGCCAGTAAAACGCTCTGAAATAATTGTGAGCCGTTCGATTGGCGACGAGAATCCCCGTTATCAGAAATCCGGAAAGCACAAAGAACAGATCAACGCCCGTCCACCCGAGCCGTGCAAGCCAGACAATCGGCTGCATCCAAATACTATCGTGGTCCTGCGGTCCGATGTGACACACCAGGACGCCGAGCACCGCTATTCCACGAAGGCCGTCGAGAGCTGGGAACCTCGATGTCTCTATTGGTGCTGATGTCATAGGCAAGGGCAATACCATCACAACTCGAGCGGGATCAACTGCCGGAGCTGAAATAACGCGAAGCTGCCTATGGGCAGGTTTGGGCCGCTGCCCTGGACAATCCTGTCTCTCCGTGGATGAGCGGTCCAGCAGCGCCTCTTTGCGCCCCGTCAGCGGGTAGGACGACAAAGGAACATGCTCCTATCCTTGATTTCGTTTTCCGCTTACTCAAGAGCTAGGGGCCTAACGGCGTCAGGTCAGGGAGTTCAAGCAATGGCAACATTTTCCCACATGGAAACATCTGGAGACCAAGGTTGATAGGTCCATTCTTCGCCCGCCTCAGCCGAGCCCTCACTCGGGACGTCAGTCTACAACTGGCTGCCGCGACCCGCGCGCTCGAGGCGTTGTCTGAAAAAGTTGCGTCCCTTGCTGCAGCGACGACGGACTCCGCCGATCTGCAGCGTGAGGTTCGTCAGCTGAAGATGATTGCGGGCGCCCAGGCGGCAATGACGGTCTCTCGATTGGAGAAATTGCCTGCGCTCGGGGCCGCCGGCTTTCGAGTCAGTTCTCAATGGGGGGAAGATGGGATCATCGAGTGGCTCGTTTCCAACCTGCCGACCTTGAAGCAAAGCTTCGTCGAGTTTGGAGTCGAGCACTACGTGGAAGCCAATACGCCGTTCCTGTTGCAGCATCGGAATTGGCGCGGATTGATCGCAGACATATCCGCGGAAGCTATCGAAGCCGTCCGGAAAACGGATCTGATGTGGCGCCACGACCTGACTGCAGTCCAGCTCCAGATTACCAGGGACAACATCAATGACCTCTTCACGCGATATGGTTTTGATGGAGAGATCGGACTCTTGAGTATCGATATCGATGGAAATGATTATTGGGTTTGGAATGCGATAACGACTGCGAACCCCGGCATCGTAGTCTGCGAATACAACGGGCTGTTCGGGGACGTGTATCCGATTTCGGTGCCTTACGACGAAAATTTCTACAGGACCGAGAAGCACTACAGCAACTTATATTGGGGAACATCCATTCGCGCACTGGAGCACCTGGCGAACTTGCGCGGTTACACGTTCGTCGGCTCCAATACCGAAGGCAATAATGCTTTCTTCGTCAGGAACGACCTGGCGAGCCAAATCGAAGGCCGCATCGCGGACAAGCGTCCCCGACCTCCGCTGTTTCGCGAGTCTCGTGATGCGAATGGCGCGCTAACTTATTTGTCGGGCTTGCGGCGTTCCGAAGCCATTTCGGAGATGCCCGTCGTAGATGTGGTCACCGGTGAATTGCGGCCGCTCGGACATTATGGACGTGGGCTTTATTCGAAGGATTGGCTCGAGCGTTTCGGGAACTAGTTGCGCGGGAGGTGCGGCGACGTTGAGGCAGCGGCAGAGAGCCACACGCCGAGGGCTTTGGAGAGAGTAGATTTGAGCGCTTCGATCGATTGTTCATCCTGAAACGCATCGAAATCGAAGGTGTCTTTCGGCTGGCCAGCGAGCCAGCCGAGCTTTTCCAGGATGGTGTCAACGTTGCCTTCGGGGGCACAGGCGCCGATTTTCAATCGGTGGACGCGTTTGCCCATCAGTGAATCCTCGGTCACCAGAATGGGGCGGCGAAATCCAGCTGCCTTTGTCAGGGAATTCGATGAACTATTAAAACCCTGGTAGACGGCATATAGGATATCGCAGGCTTGAATGATGCTGTTGTAGTCGGGCTCGCTCGCTATGTATCCTTCGAAGAGGAAGACGTTTTTGGGCGGATTTGCGTAAAAGGACCGAATTCGGCTCCGATGCTCATCGAAGCTTTCCCAGTTCGCCTTGCCTATGATCGCGAAAAAGAACCGAGCGGGATCCGCGGCTGCAATGACGTCGAGCAGCGTCGCAATACCCTTGTGCGCGGCGATCGAGCCGATCTGCAATACGACGGTCCGATCACCAGCGCGCTTACGGATTTCACGGGCGAGCTCACTGGGCTCCGTCGGTAGTTCCAGATCGGCCACGTCTGGCGCAAGTGCGAAATGCAAATTGGGTGCGGCTTTCGCATAGGCAGGAATCGCGGAAGGGACCAGGAACAAACCACCACGCGCCTTGGCCGACTTGAAATAGCCCTCAACAGGCTTGGTCGGCTCGCTGATCAGCCGCGGATGAAACAGAATCCCGGCCCATGGTGCGGACTGCGGGCGGTCGAGGACAGCGATGTTACGCGGTTGCTCGGCCATCATATCGAGATAGAGAAACAGAATGAGATCGGGCGCGGCCTCGCCCGATATGGAAGCGACCGTGTCGATGCAATCGAGCGCAGGATTGAACGAAATTCGGCTCACGTCAGAATGGAAGCGCAGGTTCAGTGCGCGCGCGAATTCGGTTTCCAGTAAACGGCGACCAAGTGCACGCTTGATCCGAACCATCTGCGACCGAAGCTTGCCGTATCGCACTCCGATAGATCGCAGCAAAATATCGAGCGCGCCGTTCTTCGAGACGAGTTGAGTCCACGTGATGGATTCCGTCCCGGCGGTGCCACCCCGGTTCGGTTGGTCGACAGAAAAAAAAGCAAAGGAAGGCGCCAGTGCAGGCGCGTTTCGGGCCAAGTAGCTGATCGTCTCAGCGTCAGTTTGAGCGACAAGTACCACCCGGTGTCCCAATTCCAAAAGTGCCCGCGAATAGAGCCGCGCGTAAGCGTCGAGATGCCCTCGGCCCGAAATCGGATTGACTAGGAAAATGGATGCCATGATTTAGTGTTCGAAATCTCAGGATAATTGCCGGCCGTCCGGTTCTGGAAAAGGTCCTTAATTCCAGTTGTCTGTCGGAGTTTGCTAGGGCGCCATCCCGCAAGATGCGGCTTCCGGGTTCGGTACCTCTGCGTGTGATTCAACTAGCGCCAATACACTGCCTATTTCAAGGAGGCCCGCGTGGCAATTGAGTTCAATGGGCGGTGTTCCGTGGGAAAGAACCGTTTGATCCAGCACTGCTATTCTTAGGTGATGATGCCCGATGCAATGCGGCTGCTATCGCGCTTTTCTGGCTCGATAGAGGAATTAAGTGGTACATGACCAAGTACTTGATTATTAATGCAGGTCTTGGATATAGACGGACGGGACTGCCCAGGTGAGATCAGATCCATGATACGATTAGCAAGCGGGACTTCGAATGCGTGAGCGAGTCGCTCTCATAACCGGTGTGACGGGTCAGGACGGCGCTTACCTTGCCGAATATTTGCTGTCGCTCGGCTATGTCGTGCACGGCATCAAGCGGCGCTCGTCCTCGTTCAACACCGCGCGTGTCGATCATCTCTACCAGGACCCGCATGTCGGCAACGTGCCGTTCCAGATGCACTACGGCGACATGACGGATTCGACCAATCTGATCCGCCTGGTCCAACAGATCCGCCCGACCGAGATCTACAATCTCGCCGCCCAGAGTCACGTCGCGGTCAGCTTCGAGAGTCCGGAATACACGGCCAATGCCGACGCCATCGGCGTGCTGCGCCTCCTGGAGGCAATCCGTATCCTCGGCATGGAGAAGGACACGCGGTTCTACCAGGCCTCGACCTCCGAGCTCTACGGCCTCGTGCAGGAGATCCCGCAGAAGGAGACGACGCCGTTCTATCCGCGCTCTCCTTACGGCGTTGCAAAGCTCTATGGCTATTGGATCACGGTGAACTACCGCGAAGCCTACGGCATGTTCGCAAGCAACGGCATCCTGTTCAACCACGAGAGCCCGATCCGCGGCGAGACCTTCGTCACCCGCAAGATCACCCGCGGCGTGGCGCGGATCGAGGTCGGGCTCGAGCAGACGCTCTATCTAGGTAACCTCGAGGCCAAGCGCGACTGGGGCCACGCAAAGGATTACGTCGAGGGCATGCACATGATCCTGCAGGCCGACAAGCCCGACGATTTCGTGCTGGCCACCGGCGAGACGCGGTCAGTCCGCGAATTGGTCGAGCTGTCCTTTGCCCATGTCGGCCGCCGTGTCGAATGGCGGGGCAAAGGCGTCGACGAGACCGGCGTCGATGCCGTCAGCGGCAAGACGGTGGTGAAGATCGACCCGACCTATTTCCGCCCGACCGAGGTCGATCTTCTTATCGGCGACGCCAGCAAGGCGCGCAAAGTGCTCGGCTGGAAGCCGAAGCGGACGTTTGCGCAGCTGGTCGAAGAGATGATGGCAAGCGATCTGGCCGAGGCCAAACGGGACATCGTGAGTGGCAAGCGTACCGTTTGAGCTGAAGGGCAAGAGCGTCTACGTCGCCGGCCATCG
>NZ_JACOFQ010000029.1:0-93157 GCF_019455395.1 Bradyrhizobium sp. BR 10261 | reverse complement strand
GCAGACGATCAGCGCGCCAGAGATCGGCGTGCGCGCCAGCGGCGTTGCGCTGGTCACCGCCGCGGTCAGCGTCACCGCCTTGGCCGTCGGCACCGTCACGGAAAACAGCGAGCCGCCGCTCCTGGTGGCGTCGATGGAGATGCTGTGGCCCAGCACGCGCGCTAGCCGCTCGACGATCGAGAGCCCGAGGCCAAGGCCGCGCGCGATCCGCGCGCCCTGCTCGAGGCGGTGGAACTCCTTGAAGATCTCGCCGCGCTTGACCGCGGGGATGCCGACGCCGGTGTCGTAGACGTTGATGGCGAGCGAGTCTCCGCGGCGGCGGCAGCCGACCAGCACGCGTCCGCGTGGCGTATATTTGATCGCGTTCGAGATCAGGTTCTGGAGCAGCCGCCGCAGCAGCAACCGGTCCGACTCCACCGGCAGCGAGCAGGGCACGAAGGTGAGATCGAGGCCCTTGGCGCGCGCAATCGGGGCGAACTCGATCTCCAGTGAGCGCATCAGATCGGCCATCCTGAAGCTCGAGATCGAGGTTGCCATCGCGCCGGCATCGAGCCGGGAGATGTCGAGTAGCGCGCCGAGGATCTCCTCGATCGCCTGCAGCGATTCGTCGATGTTCTCGACCAGCCGCGTCTCCTCGCCATTGTGCTGGCGCTCGACCAGGCTCGTGACATAGAGCCGCGCCGCATTCAGCGGCTGCAGAATGTCGTGGCTGGCCGCCGCAAGGAAGCGGGTCTTGGAGATGCTGGCGTCCTCCGCGGTGCTCTTGGCCCGTGCCAGCTCCGAATTCAGGCGCGTCAATTCTTCGGTGCGGTCGCGCACGCGCTTTTCCAGCGTCGCATTGGCACGCTCCAGCGCTTCCGCCGCCTCGAAGGTCGGCGTGACGTCGGTGAAGGTGATGACGAAGCCGCCGCCGGGCATGCGGTTGGTGAGCACCTCGATCACCATGTGGCGCTCCGGCAGGCGCTCGAGATAGGGTTCGCCGTCGGTGGTGTAGGCCACCAGCCGTTGCTCGATCATCGCCTCGCGACCAGACTGATCGGCGGGATCGCTCACGCCCATGAATTCCAGGATTTCGCGCAGCGGCGTGCCGAACTGGATGAAATGCGGGGGCACGTTGAGCAGGTCGCCGAACTGCCGGTTGGAGCAGATCAGGTGCAAATCGGCGTCGAACACCGCGATGCCCTGGCGCACATGGTTGAGCGCGGTCTGCAGGATCTCGCGGTTGAAATGCAGGGCCGCATGGGAATCATCGAGCAGCTTGAGTGCGGCCTTGGCGGAGACCGTGCGCTTGCGCAGCAGCAGCGACATCACGAGGCGCGAGGACGCGGCCCCGATCGAGGAAGCGATCAGGTGCTCGGCGTGCTGCAGCAGCTCGAAATCGGCGGGCGCTCCCGGCTCCAGCCGCATGTTGCGCCGCGCCGAGAAAGCTTCGAACGAGTGCTGGGTGCGCTCAGGCCCGAGATATTGCGCGACCGTGGCCTGGATGTCCTGCACCGTGATGGTGGTGCGCCAGCGGCGGAAGTTCGGCGCGATCGGCGCGAGCGTGTTGGGCACGAACAGATCGGCCTGCACCAGCTCGATGGACGAAGGCTGCCGCGCCAGCGACAACAGCACATAGGTGAGGATGTTGAGCGAGAGCGACCAGACCACGCCGTGCATCAGCGGTGGCAAATCGGCGCCGAACAGCGCCTGCGGCCGCAGCGCCTCGATGCCGAAGGGGCCGTGCTGGAGCAACAGCAGGCCTGCGGTCGAGGAGTCCATGAAGCTCGGCAGGAACAGCGTGTAGAACCACACCGCGAAGCCGACCAGCATGCCGCCGATGGCACCGCGCGCGGTCGCCCGCCGCCACAACAGTCCGCCGAAAAAGGCGGGTGCGAGCTGCGCGATGGCGGCAAAGGACAACAGGCCGATCGCCGCAAGCTGGGTGTTGCCGAGCGCGCGATAGTAGAAATAGGCCATCACCATGATGGCAAAGATCGCAAGCCGCCGCGAGCGCAGCAGGAAGTCGCCGAAAGCGGTGCCGCCGGCGCGTCCCTCGGGCCGACGTTGCAGCACCAGCGGCACCACAAGGTCGTTCGAAACCATGATCGAGAGCGCGACGCATTCGACGATCACCATCGCGGTCGCCGCCGACAGGCCGCCGACGAAGACGGCGACGCTGAGAAGTCCCGCGCCGCCCTCCATCGGCAGGGCCAGCACATACATGTCAGGATCGGCCGCGCCGAACGGGAAGGTGATGAGGCCGGCGAGCGCGATCGGGATCACGAACACATTGATGGCGACGAGATAGAGCGGGAACAGCCAGCGCGCGCGGCTGACCTCGGCATCGCTGGAATTCTCGACCACGCTGACGTGAAACTGCCGTGGCAGCAGCATGACAGCGCACAGCGACAGCAGCGTCATGGTGAGGAAGTTGCCGATCGACGGCGAATACTCGATGGCGCGCACCGCCTCCGGCGTCTTCATCGCGCGCTCGATGAGTTCGTGCGGCGAGAACATCCAGAAGGTGACGAAGATGCCGGCGGAGAGGAAGGCTGCCAGCTTGATGGTGGATTCGGTCGCAACCGCCAGCATCAGGCCGTGCTGATGCTCGGTGGCGTCGGTCTGCCGCGTGCCGAACAGCACCGCGAACGCCGCCATCGCCAGCGTCACCATCAGCGCGATGTCACCGAGGATCGGGATGTGGGAGAACGCCTGGTCCTCGCTCAGGATGACTGCGAGCGAGGAGGCGACCGCCTTGAGCTGCAGCGCGATGTAGGGCACCGAGCCGATGATGGCGATCAGCGCCACCGTCGCCGCCACGGCCTGGCTCTTGCCGTAGCGCGCGCCGATGAAGTCGGCGATCGAGGTGATGTTGTGCGCTTTCGCGAGCTGGATCACGCGGCGAAGCACGCCGGCGCCGAGGCCGATCATCAGGATCGGCCCGACATAGATCGCGAGGAAGTCGGTCGAGGTGCGGGTGGCAAAGCCGACCGAGCCGAAGAAGGTCCAGGAGGTGCAGTAGATCGCCAGCGACAGCGGGTAGATCAGCCCGGACGCGCGGCCGGGGCCGGCAGGCGAACGGCGATCGCCATGGCTCGCCACCAGGAACAGGAAGCCGATATAGCCGAAGGCGGTAGCAATCACGCCCCAATCGTGCAGCATGGCGAGCGTGCGTCTCCCTGGGCGCGACAATCCGTGCCCGATCTCATTTTCCCAGCAAATCTAGCGCGTTGGGAGGGTAGAGGCGACAGCGAAATGCCAGATAAAGGCGGGAACTGGGGTTGTCGTTAAGCACGGAGAGAGTCCCCGTGGACACCCCCCTCCCTGACCCTCCCCCACAAGGGGTGAAGGAACGGAGAGAGTGTCGACTGTTGCGACGAAAAGCAGAGCTTGGTGGCAAGAACGTCGTGAGGTGGGCACGCCTCTATCGCTCCCTCCCCCCCTTGTGGGGGAGGGGGGTAGCTCCGGGGATGGCGTGAGTTGAGTTCGTGAGTGGCGAAGCACCTACTCCGCCGCCAGAGACTTCTCGCTCAGCGGCAGGCCCAGCCGGTCCCACACCTGCAGCAGCGCTTCGGCGAGCTGATCGATCAGGCCGTCGTCATGATAGGGCGAGGGCGTGATGCGCAGGCGCTCGGTGCCCTTGGCGACGGTGGGGTAGTTGATCGGCTGGATGTAGATGCCGTGATCTTCGAGCAGCATGTCCGAGGCTTGCTTGCACTTCTCGGGATCGCCGACGAACAGCGGCACGATGTGGGTGTCGTTCGACATCACCGGGAGACCCGCGGCATTGAGGATCGCCTTGACACGAGCGGCGCGGTCCTGATGGCGCTCGCGCTCCCAGCTCGAGGTCTTCAGATGCTTGATCGCGGCGGTTGCGGCCGAGCAGATCGCCGGCGGCAGCGCGGTGGTGAAGATGAAGCCCGGCGCATAGGAGCGCACGGCGTCGATGATGTGGCCGTTGCCGGCGATGTAGCCGCCGAGGCAGCCGAACGCTTTTGCCAGCGTGCCTTCGAGAATGTCGATGCGATGCATGACGCCGTCCCGCTCGGCGATGCCGCCGCCGCGCGGGCCATACATGCCGACGGCGTGGACCTCGTCCACATAAGTCATCGCATTATACTTCTCGGCGAGATCGCAGATCCTGGCCAGCGGGGCGACGTCGCCGTCCATGGAATAGAGGCTCTCGCAGGCGATCAGCTTCGGCCGGCTCTCGCCTGCGGCCTTCAGCTTCGCCTCGAGATCGGCCAGATCGTTGTGGCGGAACACGACCCGCTCGCAGCCGGACTGGCGGATGCCTTCGATCATCGAATTGTGGTTGAGCTCGTCCGACAGGATCAGGCAATTCGGAATGAGCTTGGCAATGGTGGCGATGCCGGTCTGGTTCGAGACATAGCCCGAGGTGAACAGCAGCGCGGCTTCCTTGCCATGGAGATCGGCGAGCTCGGCCTCGAGCTGCACCAGCGGGTGATGCGTGCCGGCGATGTTGCGGGTTCCGCCGGCGCCGGTGCCGACGCGGGTCGCGGTCTCGACCATGGCGCCGACCACTTTCGGGTGCTGGCCCATGCCGAGGTAATCATTGGAGCACCAGATCACGACGTCGCGCTTGCCCTTCGGCGAATGCCAGACCGCGTGCGGGAACCGGCCGGCGGTGCGCTCCAGATCGGCGAACACGCGATAGCGGCGCTCGGTATGGAGGCGATCCAGGGCGGAATTGAAGAATTCAGCGTAATCCATCGGTGCAACCTGAGACGGAACTGACCAAAACGGCGCTTATCCTTAGAGCTATTCCAACTCCAATGTCTATGCGCTATCCCACATTTGGCCGTGGGGGGCCTTTGGGCAAAATGCCCTATCGTGCAATTTGAAACTTGATTCCGATCAAGTTCGCGCGAGAGGGAATGTTGCTCTGCAGCATCAGCTGAAATGCGGGCTCGGTCAGGCCTGGGCTTCCTTCGCGGTTCGGCACACGCTTTCCTAGAGCGCGGCCGCCAGCTCTACCCCATCCGATTCTCGCAGCGCATGCGCCATTGGCCCGGAGAGCATGCCTCCGAAAGGACCTTTTCATGAAGCGCGTAATGATCCTTAACGGTCCCAACCTCAACATGCTCGGCATCCGCGAGCCGCACATCTACGGCACGACGACGCTCGCAGAGGTCAATGCGAGCTGTGAGGATGCCGCCGCCAAGCTCGGGCTCAAGCTCGTCTTCCACCAGTCCAACCATGAAGGCGTGCTCGTCGATCTGATCCAGTCGGCGCGGCGGGATGCCGATGCCATCGTCATCAATCCGGCGGGCCTGTCCTTCACCTCGGTCTCGATCATGGACGCGATCAAGATATTCGAGGGCCCGGTGCTGGAGGTGCACATCTCCAACATCCATGCCCGCGACGAATATCATCGCCGCTCCAAGATCTCGTTCGTGGCAACGGGCGTGATCTGCGGGCTGGGGCCGTTCGGCTACATCGCGGCGCTGCACGCGATCGCGAATATGAGGTGAGGGTGTTGCCAGAAACTCGTCATGCCCGGGCTGGTCCCGGGCATCCACGAACTTGCTTCAATGTAAGAGAACGTGGCTGGCCGGGACAAGCCCGGCCATGACGGCGACCGCTCACGTCGTTCGGAACTGCAGCACGCCGTCCTTGGTCTCGGCCGTCAGCCGGCCCTCGACGATCATGTAGTTGACGTGGGCAACGAGCTCGCCGGCGGCAAAGCCCATCTGGTGCTCGTCGAGCACGTGCTTGTTGAACACGACTGGCACCAGCGCGCGCGAGGTCTGCGGCACCTCGCGGCAGGCTTCCGCGATCAGGCGGCAGCGCTCCTCGTGGTGGTCGGCGAGCTGCTTGATGCGGGTCTTCAAGCCGTAGAACGGCACGCCGTGGCCGGGCAGCACCAGGAGATCATAGGGCAGGGTGGTGGTGAGGCTGGCGAGCGAGGCCAGGTATTCGCCGAGCGAGTTCTGGTCGGGCTCGACCGCCCACACGCTGACATTCGGCGAGATCTTGCTCAGCACCTGGTCGGCGGACAGGAACAGCTTGTCGTCGGCGCAATACAGCATCACCTGGTCGAGCGCGTGGCCGCCGCCGGTGATCACCTTGAAGCGCCGCGTGCCGATCACGACCTCGTCGCCATGCGAGATGCGGCGGTAGGACGGCGGCAGCACCGAGACGCGCTTGAGATAATCCTGGCCGCGGCCGAGCAGCTTTTCGGTGAGCGACTCGTCCATGCCATGCCGGCGGAAGAACAGCCGCTGCGCCTCGCGCCGCTCCTCGGTGCCGCGGTTCTGGTGATAGACCGATTGCAGATATTCCACCTGCGACATCACCAGCGGGCAGTTGAACCGCTCGACGATCCAGCCTGCAAGGCCGACATGGTCGGGGTGCGAGTGGGTGACGATCAGGCGCGTGATGTTGACGCCCTTCAGCGGCCCCTCGAACAGCTTGGTCCAGGCCTCGATCGTCTCCTCATTGCCGAAGCCGGCATCGATCATCGCATAGCCGTCGCCATCGGCGAGCAGGTAGATGTTCACATGGTTGAGGCGGAACGGCAGCTTCAGCCGCGCCCACAACACGCCGGGCCTGACCTCGACGACCTCGTCGTGGCCGGGATGCTGGTCCCAGGGATAGCGCAGGGCCTCGGCCGAGGACTGCACGGTGTCTATTTTTGCGTTCATGCCACCGGCTTAAACCCAGCGCGCGCGGGGCGCCAGCCGAAAAGACGGCCAGCCGGTAGCCGCATAGCGGTCATTCCGGGTGGTATTTTTCCGTGCGCCGGTTGAAGCCTGCCAAAACGCTGTTATCCGTGGCGCGAACGTGGAATCCGAGATGGTTGCGCGAGATTGGGGCGCGCAATGGGAATGCTTGATCGATCGCAAGCTTTCCTAACAAGTTGGCACGTCGCTTACCGCTTCTCTATCGGAGCCCCGATGCGAAATCTGGTCGAGCATTGAGAGGAGCACGGGAGCGTCCCGGGCGGCATAGAAGGGAACTCCGCTCCGGTTTACAACCCCAACAATTCTTCACAATTCATCAACTCCGATTGATGGTTGGTTAGGATCTGGAGCTCGGCGGGATGCCTTCGATAGGCGACGGCCCATCGTCTGAGTCGAATGCATAGGACAGCGTGTATCTCTTGAACGACGTTGGATCATGGGCAAACGCAGAACGTTCGAAGCCCCTGGATAATAACAACTTGATCGACGCCACATTCTCCGGATGACAGAGGGTCTGCAGCCCTAAGGATCCGCTTTGCCTTGCCGAGGCAATCAGGGCGTCAAGTATGGACCCACCAATACCCCGGCGGAATTTGCTTGGGGTGACCCCGTATTCAACGTAGGAGTACCCAGTCGATATCGAATCAAGATAAGCACCATAACCAAGCGGCCCGGTTTGATCCTGAGCAATCAGAACGCATCCACGGCCCACATTGTGGAGCTCAAGTTTCTTTGGCACCGCGAGGGCCAAGAGTTCGCCTCGCTGAGCATCACCGCCCATCCAGCGATTGAAGCTAGGCTCCGTTACAAGCTGGATTAGCCAAACAGCGTCGGAATCGCAGGCCCGGCGAATTTGGATCATTACCCAATTCTCAACGTATCGTCGCGGGCGCGCTTCGTCGCTTCGATCGTTCTCGCAAACAGCACTTGTAGGGTTTCAGCTGAAAGATTGAATTCAGGTGTCAAAACACTCGCCGCGTTGATGACTGTGCCAGTGGCAACCAGCCAGCGGATCGCCAATCGAGCAGCTCGATCCTCCGAGCATAAACCATACGAACCCGTGAAGTTTTTCCAAATATCTAGAACTCCTGGAGGGTTCAGGATATCCAGCCAAGTACCCATCTTGGCCAAGTCACCCCAATATGGCCCAACGCCGCAATCGTCCCAATCGAAGATATGGGCGCACTCCTGGTCGATATGAATATTGCTGACCCGAAAGTCCCCGTGGCAGAGTCCTCGTCCCAGAAGGACGTGGTCCGCGCCAGCGCGACGCAATTCGTCCAAGCATGCGGACAACTCGATAGAGACTTCCCGCCCGTCGGCAGAATGCCCCGCAATCTGAGCAAGCGCAGCTGTTAGTTCGTTAGCGTCATATAGCTGCCTATCTGGCGAGAGCGATGTCAAGTGGGACTGTTGATGCACTTCCGCTAGTGCGCGGCCGGCAACTCGAAAATCGTGTGTTGTGTATTCCATGGGTCTTCCAGGCGCGCACGGATAGAGTGCGAAAAGGCGGCGTCCTCTCGTGCCGAAGTCCAACTCCAACGCGGTATTTCCGTCTCGGCTCCGAAGCGGCCGGATCACTCGAAGGAATGACGTTTCGACAATGGCGCCGAGGATCGAATGCTCCGCCAGGACATCTGCCTTGGAACGCCCCCTCACTCGGTAGACACGCCCAAAGTATTTCAGCCCGTCGCGCGCTTCGACGGCCAGCGTCCAGTTCAGGCCGTTGACGACTGTCGTCAGCTCGCCGACAATTCCGTAGTGCTCTTTACAGAAGTCGCTGAGGTACGTTGTAGCTCTTGGATCTTCGTCGAGATTCATCATCGATACTCCGCGTGCATGGAGTTTTCCAGATGGGCCAGCCCGTCCGACTAGCAGAGTTGCCGTGCGAACCGTTCTGCCCATAACACTCTCACCAAGGCGCTTGTCGCAGAAAACTCCCGCGTATCAGCCACTTCGTGCAGAAGAGCCACGACTGCCTCCTGAGAGACCAATCCAAAGTCGGCCAACGCACAAGACTCTAGTTGTGATGAGAGTTCGGCGGCTTGATTCGCGATCGCCGTCGGCAAGATGAATTCGAAGGACTCCTTCTCATAGTTTCGTGGAAATAGCGCGAGGTGCGTACGATGGTGCAGATAAGAGCGAAGGATTTGCTTGTCGGATCGATATTCGTAGGGGAGCTCTGCCGAAAATCTGACCAGCTTGGGATCGCTCAAAGGATTAACCGGCCAGAGCCCTCTGATCGCGAGCGGGTGTGCTTGGCAAAGATTGGCCAACAGAGTTGTTGACGGAACCACACCAGTCGGCGCCATAAACAGGAAAGAAGAACGAGCAGCCTCAAGGCCACGCCTTGTCAATAGTCCCTCGGCTCGCTCGACCGCAGCATCAAAGGGTTTTAGAAGGGGAAATCCCGTTTCTGTTTCTTCTCCAGAGTAGCACACACACAGTTCATCGCCACCTATTCCAGACCACACCGTATCGCAACCGGCAGCACGAAACGTATTCCAGAGTGACTCGAACGCTTCAAGGTAATGCTCTGAGAGGAGTGGCAAGCGACAATTCGGGCCGAGATCTAAGTTGATAATTGGTACATGGGCCTGCATGTCGATCGTGTAATCGCGGCAATTTAGAATAGCTAAAAGCTGGCTCCTTCTGCCACTTTGCGCGGGACTCCTTTCATCGCCGAGTAGGATACCTCCACATGTTATCGAGCCAAAACCTTGAGCCAAGGCCATCGCGACACAGGCAGAATCCATTCCTCCGCTCAATTCTATCGCATTTCCGCCAATACTCGATGCCCGCGAGAAGACCGCTTTGCCCAGTATACGACTGAACTCGTCGGTTGCGTCAACGTTCTTCGGCAACGCTTGCGGAGACGGCGGCAATTCATTCGACCCGTATTCGAAGCGCGTTTCACTTCCGTCAACATAGAGTTTGGCGCCAGCAGTCAGGAGATTTACACCAAGGCAGGGCTGCCGCGCAGAATAGCACGCCTTCATCGTCAGATGATGGGCAAGCACTTCCGCATCAAGCAGGCGCGACTCATGCAAAAAATCAGCGAAATCCCAGGAGAGTGTAACGGAGCGACAACGCTCCTTCACAGAGAAGTAGATCGGCAAACTTCCCAACTGGCCGGCCCGAACTCGCAATCGGCCGCCACGGTAGGCAACTTCAAGCAAAATGAAGTCGAGGGGCCAGTTCAAGCATTCCTGATAAAGTCGCTGAAAGCGATCAACAGAGACATCCGAAATCACGGTTATCGAAGAGCAGGCTTGGCCTTTGCCGTCAGTTTGCAAACGCTCTCGTACGACAAAGAACCATTGGCCGGCACTCCGAACCAAAACGCTCTCAAGATTGCCATGTACAAATGGCTGGATATAGCTTTCGGAAATTGACACCGCTTGACCAGCTACGGTCGGAATGTTGTCCGCGAGATCGCCAATTCTCAGTTCAGCTTTAAGCATTGATAACTCCGCCGCCCCTCACTCAAGGGGCGGCTTCCAAGTCAGAACACCGAGTAGCCAGCCTAGAAATAGCCCAACAGTTTGCTGTCGTTCGGTAGAAAAGTTTTGCCTCCCTTGACAGTTGGAGGCGGCGTCAACGGAAGGGGCAGGTCCCTGGCATCCGAACGGCTCTCCAGCTCATTGGGGCGCGCCATCGTTTTCTTCATGTCGAGTTCTCCTTGAACGATTCACATCACAACTCAAGCGCACGTCGCATACGTTAGGCATCCGTGGACTCAAGTAGTAGCCGATCACACCATCGAGCTACCGGTTCAACCTTGTGGTGTAAACTAACGGACGACAATCTATCAAAATTGCTATATGTAAGGGGCAAGAAGTGCGGCCTAGGGTCCGTTGGGACGCATCGGGAATTTATGAGGGCTGCGGCCAGGTGGATCATGGAGGCGAAGCGTTGATCGGTCTTGTCGGCGCGCATAGCGATGCGTTTGAACTCCCTGAGCCCTTCGAAGAAGTTGTCAACGAGATGCTGCCATTTGTACATTTCCTCGTCGATGGCGAGGAGCCGTGCACGACGGGAACTCTGAGAGATGACGACATTGGCGCCGCGCTCGGGGATAACGGTGCTGCTATCGAAGGCCTAGTCGGCGATCAGCGCGTCGAAGGCCAATGCTCGACGAGAGGCGGCGCCACTGTGTCGAAGGGCAGCCTCGGCAGAAGCAGGAAGCGTATGAGATTGCCGAGCGCGTCGGTGAGCGCCGGGATTTTGGGTCATGCCGCCTCCCAGCGACCGATTGCCTGGCTTTGAGCCCCCTGTAGTTCGAAACGGAATCTTCGCGGCGGCAGTGATCGAGGTCTGCCCCTCACGTAGGTTTGAAAGTGCAGCTCTGTGTAACTGGCATGCCGCAAGTGGATTCGAATGTCGTCGGATTGGCCCTTCGTCAAATTGCGGACTGCGAGAGTCTGGAGGACGTTTCGCAGGTGCTTGACGACATCCGCGAACCGTATCGGATTTCGAACATCGTCTACCACGCCGCTTACGTGCCCGCAGAGCAGCTGCGCCATCCAATCCTCCTGTCGACCTACGGAGACGCGTGGATACGCGCTTACCAGGAGTGGAACCTCTTCAAAAGCGACCCGGTTGTGGCTCGGGGAGTCAAGAGCCGACTGCCATTCGAGTGGTCGCAGTTCGAGAGCCGCGTTGAGACGATGCATGGCCAATCTAAGCGAGCGCGCCTCTATAGAGAGGCGACCCGGGGTCTTACGATACCCATTTGCGGGGCGTGCGGAGAGAAGGCCCTATTCACGATTACTTCAAGCGCCAAGCCTTTGGAATGGATCGAGCTGCGCTTAACTTACCTAAGGGATTTTCATTGTGTGGCGTTTTTTCTCCACGACCGGGTCGCCACGATCTGCAAGTGGCGAACGCGACCGTCTCGCGGCTTGTCGCGGCGCGAGCGGCAATGCCTTCAACTCGTCGCTCACGGAATGGCGCCAAAGGTGATAGCGGATACGATCAAAGTCTCGGAAAGTGCGGTACGTCTCTATATGCGCTCCGCGCGCGCGAAGCTTGCGTGCAAGACAACCAACCAAGCTATCGCGAGATCTATAGAGTGGGGTCTTATCACTGGATCCGGGCCTTCGGCCCAACAAGATTGAAATATTCGTGGAGGGAACAGGCTCGACATGCGGCAGGGTAGGGCGTTTGGATGGAGCTGGATATCGAATACGATCGCGATCCGTAGGCGAGCGATGAGCTATGTACTTGCGCTCACAGCTCTCAATTATCTCAGCGGGCTGGCGTTACCGATTGCCGCTCAGCATGCGATTGATCGAGTCGGCCAGAGGTCTCTGTCGATCGATCTTGCATGGCTTGCAATCGCTGCAACGACTGGAATTGTTGTGGAGGCATTGTCAGCATCGAGACGGCGGACTCTAGTGGCGCAACTGAGCACCTTTATAGATCGGCGCCTGTCGAGGTCTGCATTTTTGCAAATCGTTCGCCGAAGAGCAGACAGCCGATCTCTTTCACCCGGACAACTGACTAATCGCCTTCAACAGCTTGATCGTTTGAGGGCTTTTGTCATCCTGCAGCTGCCACAGACGATGTTTGATGTGGGAGCCGCAGCGATATCACTCTCGCTAATGTTCTACTACGATGCGATCATTGCACTTATAGTTCTATTATTTGCTGTGATCAGCGCGCAATTGCTGAGGCGCAGCATCGAGCGTCTCCAAAACTCCGCAGAAGCACGCTTCCACAGCGATAGCAACCGCCAGGGAATATTGTCTGAGACGATCGCCTCATTTTCTGCTGTCAAGGCCCATGGTCTCGAAACCATCCAATACCGTCGATGGTGCGCGGTGACGGAAGATGTGCTCACGGCAACGGAGGACCTATCAGAATACTCCAAGTCAGTTGCTGTTGGAGCGCAGCTGAGCGCGAGAGTTCTTACAGCTATCGTCATAGGCCTGGGCTGCATACGCATGAGGTATGGCACATTGACAATTGGGGAGTTATTAGCATTGCAAATACTTTCGGCGCGAGCCGTCGGCCCAGTAATGACTGCATCAGATGTTCTTCGGCAGTATCAAGAGGCAAATGTTGCTGTCCATAAGCTGCGAGACCTCTGGACCGAGCCGAAAGACCAGGCCGAGATGGCGCCAACTAATCGTTCATTTGAGTCTGCTGGAATTGAACTGATCGACTTGACGCTAACGTACGCGCCAGACCGGCCACCTGCGATCGACCGCATATCGCACCGTTTTCCTGAGCGAGGGACGGTCGCCATTGTAGGAAGAAACGGGTCGGGCAAATCCACTCTTGTTCGGACGATACTCGGGTTGGAGCGCAATTACGAGGGCCGCATCTTAGTGGCCGGCGAAGATCTGAGATCTTACTCTCCCCGCTCATGGAGATGCGCGCTGGGGACAGTGACGCAAGATGCGTTCTTGTTCAGAGGGACCATTCGAGAGAACGTCGATGTAACAGGAACGAATGGCGACGAACAGATAATTGCGGCTCTTGAGAAAGTCGGGGCGTTGGGATTTGTGAATGATCTCCCTCTCCGCCTCGACACTGTACTCGAGTCTAGGGGTAACGATCTTTCGGGAGGGCAGCGCCAGCGCATCGCGCTCGCTCGCGCTATAGTCAGAAATCCGCCGATCGCAATCATGGATGAGCCCTCCTCCTTCTTGGATGCGGAGGCAGCCGTTGCGTTGGAGGCGGCTTTGATGGAGTGGTCACGAGACAGGCTTCTCATTCTTATTTCGCATCACCTTGCTGCGACTCGGTTCGCAGACCGAATTCTGATGCTCCAGGAGGGGCGTTTGGTTGGATCTGGTACACACGGCCAATTGTTGGAAGGCTGCCCATCTTACGCCTCGCTCTGGTCTGACTACACGCGATCCTACGGCCTTGGTCAGCCAGGCGGGTCTGCGATGGTGCATGAAGGCGTCTGAACCGCCGGGACAGTTCAAACTACGGATTGGCACAATATGAGGTCACAAAGTACTTGGACCGGCGGAGCA
Source organism: Bradyrhizobium sp. BR 10261 (assembly GCF_019455395.1). NCBI lineage: Bacteria > Pseudomonadati > Pseudomonadota > Alphaproteobacteria > Hyphomicrobiales > Nitrobacteraceae > Bradyrhizobium > Bradyrhizobium sp. BR 10261. Next base: position 79,476 of record NZ_JACOFQ010000029.1, on the reverse strand, counting down.
AAGGGCTTTGACTGAATGAAGCTAAGTGGACCAATCTTCACAGTTCACAGGAATGGTATATGATCGAAACGCCTCATCTCAGACTTCACGAATGGCATGATCGCCATCTTGCAGCATTCCAGATGATGCATGGCGATCCAGCTGTTATGGCCGACCTTCGGGGGCCTATCGACTCGACCGAGAGTCAAGAGAAATTCGAGAGATATCGTCATGCTCTGCAGCTTCATGGTGTGTCTAGATGGGCAGTAGAAAGTCCGGAGGGTGAATTCTTAGGCTACGCTGGGATCATGCTCCAACAGTGGAGGGAGCATCCTCTGGGCACGCATTTTGACGTATCATGCCGGTTTGTCCGGAAGGCCTGGGGATATGGCTACGCAACGGAAAGTCTCAAGGCCGCTCTTCATCATGCCGTTGATGAGCTTCGGCTGCGAGATATCTTTTTCTATAGGCGAGCGAGCAACGTGAGGTCTCAACGTATTGAGCAGAAACTAAAATTAATTCGGGATCCCTCCCGGGATTTTGTAACAGGAAGGTCGGGTGACGAACAGTTCCATTGGCTGGTATCTGTGGTGCCGACTCGATCGTCCTAAACCAGACGAACCCTCCACATTTGCGTCAGATAGATCCCCGCGGGGTCTTCGCTCTACAAAGTGCGCGGCGGCGGTTGCTGTGTATCGGATCCGTCACGATCAAGCGATCGGATCACGCCTTTCAGGACTTCGTCGATGCGATCGAACTGGCGCGCAACGAGGTTGAGTTCGAGCGTACCGCGGCGCGCACGGCGGTACGTCTTGGCTTTCGTTGGTTTGCTTATCTGTCGCGGGCGGCACAGAGGCTGGTCTCCTCCTATCCAGATCGTGGTCAAGCCGCTATTTCGATCTGCACTATCAACACATGCCGTCGCCGGCACGTGTAACCACGCCGAGCCTGTTCTTCCCGGCCCTCGAGTGATTTTTGGGGGGCAGGCCGAGCCAGGCGGCAAAGTTTCCGTTGGCAGCGGCGCCGAGACTTCTTGCGTCGCGGAGGGCGACCAGCTGGACCCGCTTGCCGCTTTCGAAATGGTCAGCATGACATAGTGCCACTGTTTTGCCCGACAGGTCAAACGGTATTCGTAAAAAGCGAAATTGCGTCGACCTGAATCGTGGCCGACGGACCGCGCGGCTGGTCACGAAGACGAACCCGCGCCGCGCTTCTACTGTGCATGGGGTTGTTTTGCGGTTTTTGCAGAAAGGCGGCCCGGCAAAGGACGGGAGGGCGCGCAGGGGCGGGGATCGCGCGGATGGCGCTTTCGCACCATCCGGGCTACGGGACGGCGGCTCACGCCGCCCGCATATTGTTGAGGAACGCGTCGATTTCGCCGCGCAGCATGTCGGCCTCGCGGCGGAGCGCGTCGGACGCGCTCAGCACTTCGGTGGCCGCAGCGCCGGCCTCGGCCGAAGCCGTGGACACGCCGACGATGTTGCTGGAGACCTCGCTGGTGCCCCCCGCAGCATGCTGGATGTTGCGGGCGATCTCGCGGGTCGCGGCACCCTGTTCCTCGACCGCGGCCGCAATGGTCGTGGTGACGTCGTTGATCTCGCCGATGATCCGGCCGATGCCCTGGATGGCGCCGACGGCCGAAGTCGTGACCTGCTGCATGCTGGCGATCTGGGTGCGGATCTCCTCCGTCGCCTTCGCGGTCTGGCTGGCAAGGCTCTTCACCTCGGAGGCCACCACGGCGAAGCCGCGGCCGGCTTCGCCTGCGCGCGCCGCCTCGATGGTGGCATTGAGCGCGAGCAGGTTGGTCTGCGAGGCGATGGTCTGGATCAGATCGACCACGACGCTGATGCGGCTTGCGCTGTCGGCAAGGCTCTGCACAGTGGCGTCGGTGGCGCCGGCCTCATCCACCGCCTTCTTGGCGATCGCAGCCGAGGTGACGACCTGCTTGCTGATCTCCTCGATCGACGAAGACAGCTGCTCGGTGCCCGACGACACGGTCTGCACGTTGACCGAGGTCTCCTCCGCGGCGGAGGCAACCGCGTTCACCAGCGCGTTGGACTGGTCTGCTGTGGTCGACATGCTCTGTGCGGTCGACTGCATCGAATTGGCCGATCGCGCGAGATTGTCGAGCGCGGTGCGCACCGTGCCCTCGAACTCCGCGATCTTGGCTTCCAGGCGCGCGGCACGCTCGGCCTTGGCGAGGCGATCCTTGTCCTGCTCGCTGGCAAGCGCGCGGGCTTCGATCATGCTGTCGCGGAACACCGTCAGCGTCTCCTTCATCGCGCCGATCTCATCATTCTGACGAGAGCGGACGATCTCGGTGTCGAGGTCGCCGGCGGAGAGCAGCTGCATGGCGCGCTGAAGCTCACGGATACGGCGCAGGATGTTGCGGCCGACATAGAGCCAGACGAACAGCGCCGAGCCGATCAGCGTCAATCCGCCGAGGGCCAGCATTGCCGTCGTGGCGAGCGAGATCTCCTGGCGGGCCCGGAAGGTCGACGCATTGGTCTCCTTCTGCACGCCGTCGACGAGCGCCTGCACGCTGATGCCGAGACCGACATTGAGCTTGCGGGTCTCGTCCAGGATGGTCTGGCAGTAGTCGATGGAGTCGAGCTCCTTCTGGCGGATCTTGAACACGCCAGTCTTGCCTTCGCCGAAGGCGAACAGCTTCTCCACGGCGCTGCGCACAGCCTGCATCGAGGGGATGTTCGGGAGGTCTTCGAGGTTGGACTTGACGCGGTCGCGGGTGGTCTTGAATTCCTTCTCGATCGCCTCGAGCGTATCACTGCTGTTGGCCGAGAGTGCTGCCATCATGTCGGCGGCCATCAGATTGCCATTGGCGGAGATGGTCGAGACCTGGGCGACGGTGCGCGCCGCCTCGGTGGCGTCATCGGCCGAGACTTCCGCCGAACCGAGGATCGCGTTCAGGCGCGTCTGTGTATCCAGCATCGCGGGGCCGGCGGCGCCGACGAACGCGATCTGCGCCTTGCGCAGCGCTTCATATTGCTTGTCGTGCAGCGCGCCGGTGTCGAGCCGTTCGCGCGCCGCCGACACCAGGCTCTGGGTGGCCTCGTCGATGCTCTTGGCGGTGTCGCGCAGCGCGTTCGCGGTCTGCTGGTCTGCGCCAAGCTCGATGATCTCGCCGAGCTTGGCCATCGCTTGCTGCTGGATCTCCTTCACGTTCTTGGTGCGATCGTTCAGCGCGTCGTCGCTGGGAGAAGCGAGCAGACCGGGGCCTTGTGCTGCGAGCGTCGCGCTTTGCGAGGCGAGCTGAAGGCTGGCGGCGAGGCGGGGGATGTCGCGGCCGCTCAAATCCATCATGGTCGAGCCGAGATGGTTGAACACGAAGCCGGCGCCGGCTGCGATCACGAGGCCCATGCCTGCGATCACGGCGAAGGCCGCAATCAGGCTGCCACGCAATCCCCATTTCGGCATTTTGAAGCGCGGCTTGAAACGGCCCAAGCTCGGACGGATCGCCATCGAAAATTCCCCCACAGCAATGATCTCTTATTTTCGCTGCGCAGTATGGTCATCGGGGGTTAAAAAATAGCATGTTGCACAAATGCTTGGCAGTTCCGCAGAGCGAAAAAAGAAAGGGCCGGCAGCGATGCCGGCCCTTGATAGCGAGAAGTGTTGATGAGGCCTGATCAGTAGGGCGCGACGACCGGGCTGGCCCAGTTGAAGCGGTAGTTGAGACCGGCCTTGAAGGTATGGTCGTCGGTGGTGAAGTTGCCGGTGCCGACCAGCGGGCCCGCGGTGAAGTGCGCATCGCCGAAATTGTAATACTGGTACTCGGCCTTGGCCGACCAGCTCGGTGCGAACATGTATTCGAGACCGGCACCAACGGTATAGCCGTTGCTGTGATCGCCGGAGATGATGAAGCCGGTCGGCACACCGCCCACAGTCACCTTCTCATTATTGTCGGAATAGGCGTAGCCGCCCTTCACGTAGACCAGGCCCGGGCCCCAGGTGTAGCCGACACGGCCGGTGATCGAGCCGAGGCCACGCTGATCGTTGGTGTAGGCCACGCCGCCCGGGAACACCGCGCCAACGCTGCCGGAGAGCCAGGAATACTGGGCTTCGGCGCCGACCACGAAGTTCGGGTTGACCTGCCAATCCATACCGGCCTGCACGCCGCCGAGGAAACGGCCGTTGCCGTTGTTGCCGGTGGAAAGGCCGTTGAAATTATTGTCGCTGGAGAACGCACCGCCGACATGCCCACCGATGTAGAAGCCGGTCCAGTTGTAGATCGGCGCGGCATAGGCTGGCGCGGCCTTGCTGTAATAGGGGCGGGCGCCGAGGTCGGCACCGATCGCCGGCGCGGACGCGCCCACCACGAGCAGCGCAACGGTCGCAAACAGAATCTTCTTCATCGTCTCGAACTCCAACACTTCAGGTCCCCGGCAGGCGCGCAGTCCGCGCCGCGTTGGTTTTGCAGATAGCTCGCTTTTGAGGAAAATGCTGTCACATGCGTGGCACAACGGTGCCCAACCTAACTTATTGGGCTGCAATTGATTTTCGTGCTTAATGGCGGCTTAAGAAGTGGTGAAGGAAGGCTTAATTCGCGCAGCCTACGGTAACCAGCGCACGCGTTCCGTTAACCAAGACGCCGCCGCACCTCGTCGCGCATCTGCGCGCGGAAGGCCGCGCGCTTGGCGGGGCGGTCTTCCTCGCGCACGTCGTGGCGATCGAAGATGTCGAACTTCTCCAGGATCGGATAGCGCTCGCTCGCCATCGCGAGCACGCGCAGCACCTTGGTCGCGGCCAGCGTCGGGCCGCTGACCTCCCAGCGCCGGATGGTGTCGGCGCCCCCCTGCTCCGGCAGCGCGCACAGCTTCGCCATATCGGCGGCGGTGAGCTTCCGCTCGATGGCGTCTGAGAGGTCGTTGCGGAGTTGCTTCAGTTCGGGGCCCGTCATGTCACTCACGTCCGGAAAGCTCAGTGCCATGCCCTAGCGCTGATTCGGGTCGATCCGAAGGCGAGTATCGCGCGGCGCCGGTCCGCGCGGCGCCAGTCCGCGTGGCGCCAGTCGCCGGCACGTCCGTGTGCGCACGGAGTTATGAACGTGCTCCTCTGGAAAATCGTCCGATACATGAACAGATGGCAGAGCAGGCCCTGACGAGGAAGGGATCGGCCATGACAAGCATCAAATTCGCCATTGCGGCGTTCGTCTCCGCCAGCCTGGTGGCAGCGCCTTTCGCAGCCGAAGCGAAGAGGCAGAGATCCAGCGGCCACCACAGCACGCGCGTGCTGGCGCCAACTTATAGCAGCCCGAGCGTGACCGCGGCCCAGCCGGGGCCGTCTTACGGCTCATCAGGGCAAACGGTCGGCACGGTCACGGCGCCGTCGATAGGAACATATAGTTGGCCGACGGTCGGCGTCACCAATGCGGTTCCGACCTGGAGCAATACCAATCCAAAGTGAAATCATGCGCGACTGCGCTGCTAGATCCCCCGGCCGTTCTGCTGACCGATCACGCAGCGCCAGGCCGCCAGGCGTTCAGCCGGATGCTGGTTCATCCAGTCGGCAAGCTGCGGCGCGCCCATCAGGCAGGACTGAACCGAGACCTGCGCAAAGTCGGAGCTGGTGACGAGTTGCTCGTGGCAATTTGACGGTGAGGCGAGGCTGCAAAGCACGGCGACGATCTTGATCATGCGAGATTGCCCCGGTCGCTCGGGCGCGTATCGGCGCCGCTCGATTGCTCGCTGCCCGGATCGGTCGGCGGGAAGATGCTGTCGTAGATCGCGCGCGCTTCCTGGATGAGGCGAAGACGCTCGCGCTCGGACTTCGACACAAACTGAACAATTTGGCCCATATCGGTCTCCCAGATGTCAGATCCATCATCAGATGATGGAAATCATTCCATGCGAATGTGGGGCGCCGGCCTCGTCGTTGCAGCCGTGCAGGCAGTCACAGGGGATAAAAAACCCGTGACCGATCCGTTCCTAGAGCATGATCCGGAAAAGTGTGAAGCGGTTTTCCGAAAAGATCATGCTCAAACAAAGAGCTAAAGCGCGATGACGATTCAACCCAATCTCATCGCGCTTTTGGCGGACCGGAATACCGGATGGAACCGCACCTCACGCGGCTGGCGCGCGTTCCTTCTGCCCCGGCACCGCGGCGAGCAGTTCGCGCGTGTAGGCATGCTCCGGCGAGGTGAACAGCTGCACCGTCGGCTTCAGCTCGACGATGGCGCCGCGCTGCATCACCGCGATGCGATCGCAGATTTGCGCTGCGACGCGCAGGTCGTGGGTGATGAACAGCATCGACAGACCGAGGCGCGCCTTGAGGTCTTCGAGCAGCTTGAGCACCTGCGCCTGCACCGAGACGTCGAGCGCCGAGACGGCTTCGTCGGCGACGATGATCTCGGGCTCGAGCGCGAGCGCGCGCGCAATGCCGATGCGCTGGCGCTGGCCGCCGGAGAATTCGTGCGGATAGCGCTCGAGCGCACCGGCGTCCAGGCCAACCATTTTGAGGAGATCGCGGGCGCGGTCGAACGCGATCTTCGGATCAATGCCGGCCGCGATCGGGCCGTCGGCGATGATGTTGCCGATCTTGCGCCGCGGATTGAGCGAGGCGAACGGATCCTGAAAGATCATCTGGATGCGATGGCGTTCAGCGCGCAGCGCCTTGCCCGAGAGCTGCGTGAGATCGGTGTCTCCGATCCGCACTGTGCCGCGGTCGGCCTCGATCAGCCGCATCACGAGCCGCGCCACCGACGATTTGCCCGAGCCGGACTCGCCGACGAGGCCCAGCGTCTCGCCCTTGAGGATATTGAAATTGACTGCGCGCGCGGCATCGACGCGGCGGTCCTCGCGAAACCAGCCGCCGGAGGTGACGTAAGTCTTGTCCAGCCCGACCACCTCGACGGCCTTGGCCTGATCGTCGAGCGCTGCACGTCTCGGCGGGTGCATCGACGGCACGGCGGCGAGCAGCGCCTTGGTGTAATCGTGCTGCGGATCGTTGAACACGGTCGCAGCCGGGCCTTCCTCGACGACCCTGCCATGGCGGAGCACCACGACCTGGTCGGCGATATCTGCGACCACGCCGAAATCGTGAGTGATGAACATCACCGCCATGCTGCGGTTGCGCTGGAGGTTGCGGATCAGCTTGAGGATCTGCGCCTGCGTGGTGACGTCGAGCGCAGTGGTCGGCTCGTCTGCGACCAGCACGGCCGGCTCGAGCGCGAGGGCCATCGCGATCATGGCGCGCTGGCGCTGGCCGCCGGAGAGCTGGTGTGGATAGGCCCGCACGATACGCTCGGGATCGGGCAGGCCGACCTCACGCGCGAGGGACAACGCCTTTGCGCGTCGCTCCCTGGGCGTCAGCAGGCCGTGCGCCTCGAACATCTCCGCCATCTGGTCGCCGATCCGCATCAACGGATTGAGCGCGGTCATCGGCTCCTGGAAGATCATCGCGAGGCGGCGGCCGCGCAGATCGCGCCAGCCGTCGTCGTCGAGCTTGAGCAGGTCGCGGCCTTCGAACTGGATCTCACCGGAGACAATGGAGACCGAATTCGGCAGAAGCCCCATCAGCGCATGCGCGCACATCGATTTGCCGGAGCCGGATTCGCCGACCACGCAGACGATCTTGCCGGGCCGCAAGTCGAACGAGACGCCGTCGACCGCGAAGGGACGTTCGGCGCCCTTGGGCAGGGCAATCTTGAGATTCTTGATCGAGACGGCGGGCGGGGCGGTCATCATCAGCGTCCCTCCCGCGATAGCCGGGGATTGAGCGCGTCATTGAGGCCTTCGCCGATCAGGTTCAACCCGAGCACCGAGATCAGGATCGCGACGCCGGGGAACACGGTGATCCACCAGGCCTGGCGGATCACGGTGCGGCCGGCGCCGACCATGTAGCCCCAGGAGATCAGATTGGGATCGCCCAAGCCAAGGAACGACAGCGAGGACTCCAAGAGGATCGCGGTCGCGACCATCAGCGAGGCCAGCACGATCACGGGCGACAGCGCATTGGGCAGGATCTCGCGCAGGATGATCCAGCTGTTGCTCTGGCCCGTGACCACCGCCGCCTGGACATATTCGCGCGTGCGCAGCGACAACACCTCGCCGCGGACGAGGCGGGCGACTGGCGGCCAGCTCACCACCGCGATCGAGGCGACGATCGAATAGATCGAGGGCTGCAGGATCGCGACCAGCACGATCGCCAGTGCAAAGCTCGGAATGGTCTGGAAGAACTCGGTGAAGCGCATCAAGGCGTCGTCGACCTTGCCGCCGAAATAGCCGGCCATGGCGCCGATGGGAACGCCGACGACCAGCGCGGCCAGCGTCGAGATGAGGCCGACCAGCAGCGAGACTCGCGCACCAAAGATCATGCCGGCGAATACGTCGCGCCCCAATGCGTCGGTGCCGAGCGGCACGGTCGAAAGCGTGAAGGGCGGCAGGAACGGCCGCTGCACCATGCGCCAGGGCGAGTTCGGGAACAGCAGCGGCCCGAACACCGCGATCGAGATCCCAAGCAGCAGGATGATGATCCCGATCACGCCGCTCGGGCTTCTCAGCATCGATGTCCAGAACTGCTTCATGATGCGAATTCGATGCGCGGGTCGACCAGGCGATAGACCAGGTCGGTGATGAGGTTGAAGATCAAGACCATGACCGAGCAGGTCACGAAGACGCCGAGCAGCAGATTGTAGTCGCGCTGCAGGAGCGCGTCGTACATCAGCCGCCCGATGCCGGGCCAGGCGAACACGGTCTCGGTAATGACGGCGCCGCCGATCAGCGTGCCGGCATGCACGCCGGCGAGCGTCACCACGGGCAGCAGCGCATTGCGCAGCACGTGGCGGCGCTGGATGACGGAATCAGAGAGGCCCTTGGCGCGCGCGGTCTTGACGAAATCGAGCCGCTTCACCTCCAGCATCGAGGCGCGCGTTATCCGGGTGTAGGTCGCCATGAAGAACAGGCCGAGCGTCATCGCCGGCATGATCAGGTGCTTTGCGACGTCGATGACATGAGCAAAGCCGGGCAAGTTCGCGCCGACCGTCTCGTAGCCGAAACTCGGCAGCCAATCGACCGTGACCGAGAACAGCAGGATGCCCATCAGCGCCACCCAGAAGATCGGCGTGGCGTAGAAGATCAGCGCAAAGATGGTGATGCCGGTGTCGAGGAAAGTCCCGGCGAAGCGGGCGGCGAAGGTGCCGAACAGAACGCCGAGGGCCAGCGAGATGGCAAATGCGGTGAGCGTGAGTAGCAGCGTCGCCGGCAGCCTCTCGGCGATCAGCTTCGCGACAGGTGCCTGCTGACGGAAGGAGAAGCCGAGATCGAGGGTCGCGATGCCCTTGACGTAGATGAAGAGCTGCTCGGGCAGCGGCTTGTCGAGGCCGAATTTTTCCCGGAGCTGCTGCACGAAGATCTGGTCGCTGGCCCCGGCCTCGCCCGCCATCACCACAGCGGGGTCACCGGGGGCCAGCCGGATCAGGAAGAAATTGAGGACCACGATCGCAAGCAGGACGATCACGCCCTTGAGGACACGCTGGGCGACAAAGGAGAGCATCTAGGTTCGTATGCTGGTTCGAGGTGGTCTCGCCGTGACGGACACCCCTCCCCAACGGGGAGAGGTGGGCGCCGCCGATGGCTCAGCGAGCGCACTCACTTGTCGAGCCACGCGTCCTTGAAGCCGTCATTGACCCCGATCCCCGTGGTGATCAGGTTCTTGACCTTGCAGCGTGTGATGGTCGGGAATTGCAGCTCGAGCATCCAGGCCACCGGCACGTCCTCGACCAGGATCTTCTGGGCCTTGTCGTAGATCTCCTTGCGCTTGCTATCAGGCGTTGCGACCGCGCCGTCGGCAAACAGCTTGTCGATCTCGGGATTGACGTAGCCCTCGGCGTTGTTGAAGACTTGGCCCTTGGCGATGTTGCTGGAGATGTAGTTGCGCCCCACCCCGAGCGCGGGATCGCCATACTGGTAGAGATAGGTGAAGGCGATATCGAAATCCCAGTCCATGATCTTCTGGTTGCCGCCGGCGACATCGGTGGCGATGGTCTCGATGTTGATGCCGACGTCCTGGAGGTTCTGCTTCACCGCTTCGCCCCAGCGCTGCCAGGTCTCGCCATAGGCGAGCGGCAGCAGGCGGATCTTCTCGCCCTTGTAGCCGGCTTCCTTCAGCAGCGCCTTGGCCTTGGCCGGGTCGTAAGGGTATTTCGGCACATCCTCGGTGTAAAACTTGATGGTCGAGGCCGACGGGCCGGTCGCGACCTTGCCGAGCCCGTTCCAGATCACGTCCTTGGCGAAGTCGCGGTCGATCGCATACATGATCGCCTGCCGCACCCGCTTGTCCGCGAGCGGGCCCTGGCGGTTGTTCAGCCACAGCCAGGCCAGCGGCGAGAAGAACTCCCAGCCGGCACCGGTCACGCAAGTGTCCTTCAACTTGGACAGCCGCGGCACGTCGAAATTCTCAACCGAGCCACCGGGCAGCACGTCGACCTTGCCGGTCTCGTACGCCACCGAACGCGCGGCGGCGTCGGGAATGATCTGCCAGTAGATCTCGTCGAGATAGGGCTTGCCCTTCTCGTAATAGTTCGGGTTCTTGACCAGGCGAATGAACGAGCCCTTCTGCCATTCCTTGAACATGAAGGGACCGGTGCCGACGGGTGCGTTGTTGTAAGGATTGGTCTTCCAGTCGGTGCCTTCATAGAGATGCTTCGGCACCATCGGCATCGAGCCGACCTCGAAGATGCCGAGGAACGGGCCGAACGGCTGCTTCAACGTGAAGACGACGGTGGTGTCGTCGGGCGCCTCGACCTTGTCGACCTGCACCAGATTGGCGCGGGCGCGCGCGTGGGTCTGCTTCAACATCTCGATCGAGAACAGCACGTCGGCGGAGGTGAAGGGCTTGCCGTCGTGCCAGGTGACGCCCTTCCGGAGCTTGAACGTATAGGTCTTGGCGTCTTCGCTGACGTTCCAGCTTTCGGCGAGTTCCGGCAGCGGTTCGAGCTTGGGGCTGTAGCGCAACAGTCCCTCGAAGATGTTGCCCGACACCATCTGAACCGGACCGTTCTGAACCATCGCCAGCATCAGGCCGGGCGGCTCCGGCTGGATCACGGCATTGATCACGCCGCCCGCCTTCGGCTCCTGAGCCAGCGCCGAGGCCGTGAGGCCACAGGCCAGGAGGAGACCAAGCAACACTCGTTTCGACATGTCGTATCTTTCTCAAGCGCGACCGGCCGCAAACGCTTCGCGACATCTTCGCGCACCAAGCGACGGCCGGCCTTCCCAGTCCCCATCCGGGCGCGAGGCTCCCACGGTCCCGTTCCCCGCCGCAAGATGAAAGTCTCGACAGTGTCAGCACAAAAAATGTACAGCGCGTCCTGATATTCGCGTCGGGAGCCTTGCCTTGGTCACCTCAGTCCCGCGCGCCGAAATCCTTCCAGATAGTGCTGGCGGTCGGCATCGTTGGCCCAGGGCAGCTGCGTCGCGATCCAGTCCAGTGAGATATTGGGCTGCGTGCGGCGGAGCTCGCCCAGCGCCATGGCCGCCAGCGCGCTGTCGCCGGTCATGCCGGCGGAGACCGCGAGCACGCGATAGGCGCCGGTCAGTTCACCCCGGTGGCGGATCGCTTCGCGCGCCAGTGCAATGGCCTCGTCATAGCGCTGCTCGGTGAAGCGCGCATAGCCGGCAATGCCGTAATAGATCGCCAGCGATGGATCGCGCGGTGAGAGCCTGATCGCCTTCTGCGCCGCCTCGAACGAGTCGGAGGATCGCCCTGCATAGGACAGCGCAAGCGCGTAGTAGCCTTGCGCGAGCGAGAAGTTCGGGTTGAGCGCGAGCGCCTGTTCGAACTCGCAGAGCGCGTCCGCCAGCCGGCTGGTCGAGAAGCAGACGCTGCCGAGCGCGGCATGGGCCCAGGCATTCTCATGGTCGCAGCGCATCGCCGCGAGCGCGGCGTTCTCCGCGATCGGCGCCGTCGCGGCAAGCTCCGCCCAGCCGAGATGCACGCCGAACATGTGGCTTGCCGCCAGCAGCGCCAGCGCCTGGCCGTAATCGGGATCGATCGCGAGCGCGCGCTCGAGCAGCTTTTGCGCCGCGGCGTGGTCCTGCTGCGTGATCCGCCAGTAGTGCGAGAGCGCCTGCATCAGGAGGTCCCAGGCATCCAGGCTCGCTGGCTGCTTGCGCCGCGTGCGAAAATTCTCCGCGGCGTGGATCTGCGGCTCGATCGCCGCGACGATCCGCTCGGTGATCTCGTCCTGCACGGCGAACACGTCGACCAGCTCGCGGTCGTAGCGCTCGGCCCAGAGATGACCGCCGCTGCTGGCGTCGTTGAGCTGCGCGGTGATACGCACGCGGTTGCCCGCTTTGCGCACGCTGCCCTCGACGATGTAACGGACGCCGAGCTCCTCGGCGATCTGCCTGATGTGGACCGCGCGCCCCTTGTAGGTGAAAGACGAGTTGCGGGCGATCACGATGAACCAGCGCTGCTTCGACAGCGCGGTGAGGATGTCCTCGCTGATGCCGTCGCCGAAATAGTCCTGGGCGGGATCGCCGCTCATGTTCTCGAAGGCGAGGACGGCGATGCCCGGACGGTCGGTCGCGACGCGCGGGGAAACTGGCCCTGCCTCGGCCGGTACGGGCCTGGTTACCACTTCTTCCCGGACATCGCCGACGAAACGAAAGCCCTTCCGCGGAATCGTCTTGATCAGCCGCTGCGTCGCGCCGTCGTCGCCGAGCGCCCTGCGTGCGGCGTTGATCCGGCTGTTCAGCGCCGAATCCGAGACGATGCGGTCGCTCCAGATCTGGCTGATTAGGTCATCCTTGCTGACGACGCGGGCGCGCTCCGCAACGAGGTAAAGCAAGAGGTCAAACACCTGCGGCTGCAACGGCACGGTCGTCCCTGCGCAGGTCAGTTCGCGCAGGTCGCCGTCGAGCACGTTGTTTTCAAAGAAAAATCGCACGTTTTTGGTCGTCTCAAGCAAAAATCAAAGTCGTCTCAGGCAAAAATCAACCCTCCGCGAAAGTCTTCCGCAGTCCGGTCCGGCATGGTGCAGAGACCAAACAGTGCCGATGCCTCGGCACAACGGAGCTTTCTATGACCCAACTCGATCATCAGGTTCATTCCATCGGCCCGGAGATTGCGGGCTCACGCATTTTCAAGTTCACCGCCTTTCTTTACGGAATTGCGGCGTATCTCGTGTTTTTCGTCACCATTCTCTATGCCATCGGCTTTGTGATGGGGCTGGTGGTGCCGAAGACCATCGACACCGGTACCGATACGCCGACCGCCGAAGCAGTGATCATCAATCTCGTGCTGATGATGCTGTTCGCCGTTCAACACAGCGTGATGGCGCGCCCGCGCTTCAAGTCGTGGTGGACGCAATCCGTCCCCAAGCCGGTCGAGCGCTCGACCTATGTGCTGTTCGCGAGCCTGTCATTGCTCCTCCTGTTCTGGCTGTGGCGTCCGTTGCCCTCGGTCGTATGGGACGTCGCCAGTCCCGATCTTGCCGTGACGCTGGTCACGCTGTCCTTCGCGGGCTGGGCGCTGGTGTTCGCCTCGACCTTCATCATCAATCATTTCGAATTGTTCGGACTGCATCAGGTGACCAATCATCTCGTCGGCAAGGAGGCGGAACCGCCGCGATTCAAGACGCCGCTGCTCTACAAATTCGTCCGTCATCCGATCTATCTCGGCTTCATCATCGCCTTCTGGGCGGCACCGACCATGACTGCTGGCCATCTGCTGTTCGCAGCCGTGACAACGGCCTACATCTTCGTCGGCATCGCGCTGGAGGAGCACGATCTCATCGACCTCTTCGGTGACGAATACCGGCAGTACAAACAACGGGTGTCGATGCTTATTCCCTGGCGCCGGTCGGTTTAGCCGTGCGTCCTCTGCCACGTGTCCGCCGAACGGAGCATGCGTGGCAGCGGTTCATTTGTAAGCCAGGAATTTCTATCCCAATCCATCTCAGGAGAACCAGGATGAAACATGTCGGACACTGCTTCTGCGGCGCGGTCACCATCGAGGTCACGGGCGAGCCGGCCGCGATGGGCTATTGCCATTGCCGCTCCTGCCGCTCCTGGTCGGGCGGGCCGGTGAACGCCTTCAGCCTGTGGAAGCCCGAAGCCGTGCGCATCACCGAAGGCGCACAGAATGTCGAGACCTTCGCAAAGACCCCGCTCAGCCAGCGCAAATATTGCAGGAAGTGCGGCGGGCATCTGATGACCAATCACCCGCCGCTCGATTTGATCGACGTGTTCACGGCAACTGTCCCGACGCTCACCTTTGCTCCCGGCGTCCACGTCAACTATTCCGAGACGGTGCTGCCCATGCGCGACGGCCTGCCCAAGCTGAAGGATTTTCCCGCTGAGTTCGGCGGCAGCGGTGAGATGATGCAGGAGTAGGAGAGTCTTCGCCTCTCCCTGCCTGCGGGAGGCAGGGAGATCTACTCCATCCCCGCGCGCCGAAAACCTTCCAGATAATGCGCGCGGTCCTCTTCGCGCAGCATCGGCAGCTCCCGCGTGATCCAGGCGAGCGAGATGCCGGGCTGAGCGCGGTGCAATCCTTCCAGCGCAGCGGCGGCCAGGAGCGGATCGCCTGACATGCCGGCGGCGGCCGTCAGCACGCGGTGCGCGCCGACGAAATCGGCCCGCTGTCGCATTGATTCCCGCGCCATCTGCATGGCGCCCTCGTAGTTGCGGCCGATGAACTGGGCATAGGCGGCGACACCGCAATAGGTCGCCGCGAGCGGATCGCGCGGGCTCAGCCGCAGCGCGCGGCGCGCGGCCGCATCGCCGTCCTGCCATCGTCCCGCGTAGCACAGCGTCACGCCGTAGAAGGCGTGCGCCATCGCGCAGTTCGGATTGAGCCGCAAGGCAAGCTCGAACTCGGCCAGCGCGTCGTCGAAGCGGCGGCAGAACAGATAAGTATAGGCAAGGCCGAGATGGGCAAAGGCGTCGTCGCGATCGGCCTCTACCGCGGCAAGCGCCGCGCGTTCGGCGACCGGCACGGTCGCGGCCATATCGGCCCAACCCATATGGGCACCAAAAATGTGGCTGGTCGCGAGCAGGCCCAGCGCCTTGCCATAGGCCGGGTCGATCGCGATCGCCTGCTCGAGCAGCCTCTGCGCCGATGCATTGTCCTCGCGCGTGACGCGCCAGTAATGCGACAGCGCGCGCATCACCAAGTCCCAGGCATCGAGGCTGCCCGGCGGCTTCTGCTGCGCGCGAAAATTTTCCGCGGCGTAAAGCTGCGGCTCGATCGCGGCGACGATGGCGTCGGTGATCTCGTCCTGCACGGCAAAGATGTCGGCAAGCTCGCGGTCGTAGCGCTCGGCCCAGAGATGACCGCCGGTCGAGACGTCGTTGAGCTGGGCGGAGATGCGGACGCGGCCACCGCTTCGCCGCACGCTGCCCTCGAGCACGTAACGCACGCCGAGCTCGCGCGCGATCTCATCGAGATGCACGGACCGGCCCTTGTAGACGAAGGACGAGTTGCGGGCGACGACGAAGAACCAGCGTAGTTTCGACAGCGCGGTGATGATGTCTTCGCTGATGCCGTCGGAGAAATAGTCCTGCTCGCGGTCGTCGCTCATATTGGTGAAGGGCAGCACGGCGATCGCGGGGCGATCGGGCAGCGCAGGGGCCGCGTGCGACGGCGTGACGCTGCCGCGCGATTCCACCGTCGCGCCTCTGGACTTGGTCTCGACGCTGCCGACGAAGCGAAAGCCCTTTCGCGCAATGGTGCGGATCAGCGCCTGGTTCGCTCCGGTGTCGCCGATCGCCTTGCGCGCGGCATTGATCCGGCTCGTCAAGGTCGATTCGGAGACGCTGCGGCCGTGCCAGATCTTGTCGATCAGCTCGTCCTTGCTGACGACCCGGTCGCGGTTCTCCATGAGGTGGACTACGAGGTCGAAAACCTGCGGTTCCACGGCAACGGGGACCTGCTCGCGGCTCAGTTCGCGCAAGTCGGTGTCGAGAAGATGGTCCCGGAACAGAAACTGCACGTCGAAAACTCAGACCTCACAGCGACTTCAGGGCAATGATGAATCAAAATGGATTTCGACTTGAAGCCTGTGAGTCGGCCGGGAGGTCGATCAGGTTCACCGCGGCACCGGATGGCTGCTATGCCATTTGCGCGGAGGAATACAACTTGAACGAGAGGCGGTCGAGGCGGCGGCGCGCAATCCCCAGATCGTCCTGGCTTCGCCGACCCGGCTCTGGTGCATGTCAAACCGTGAATGTCCATTGCCGGGCACCGCTGGCCGCGTAAGCTACCTCTCACTCACAACAACAGCCGCAAAGAAACGCCCATGCCCGCTCGTCCCGCCTCGACCACCGTGCTCGATTCCATGCTGTTCCGCGATGCCTTCGGCACGCCTGCGATGCGTGAGGTATTTTCCGACGTCGCGCTGGTCGCGCGCTACGCCGAGGTCGAGGTGGCGCTGGCCAAGGCGGAGGCGCGATGCGGCGTGATCCCGCAAGCTGCCGCCGACCAGATCGCGGCGCGGACCGACGTCACGGTGCTCGACTTCGATCTGTTGCGGCAGGAGACCGACATCGTCGGCTATCCGATCCTGCCTCTGGTGCATCAGATGGTGAAGCAGTGCGGGGAGGCCGGCCGTTACGTGCATTGGGGTGCGACCACGCAGGACATCATGGATACCGCCGTGGTGCTGCAATTGCGCGCGGGGCTGGAGATCATCGAACGCGACATCGCCGAGCTGCGAAGGATCCTCGCAAACCTCTCGCAGCGCCATCGCGACACGCCGATGGCGGGGCGCACCCATCTCCAGCAGGCGCTGCCGGTGACCTTCGGCTACAAGACCGCGATCTGGCTTGCGATGTTCGACCGGCATGCCGAACGTCTCGTACAATTGAAGCCGCGCGTGCTGGTCGGCCAGTTCGCCGGCGCAGCCGGCACGCTGGCCTCGCTCGGCGACAAGGGATTCGAGGTGCAGGAGGCGCTCTGCGCCGAGCTCAAGCTCGGTGTTCCCGCCTCGACCTGGCACGTCGCCCGCGACGGTTTTGCGGAAGCGGTGAATTTCCTCGCGCTGGTCACCGGCTCGCTCGGCAAGATCGCGCTCGATATCATGATCATGGCCTCGACCGAGTTCTCCGAGGTCTACGAACCCTTCGTCAAGGGGCGCGGCGCCTCCTCGACCATGCCGCAGAAGCGCAACCCGATCTCGTCGGAGCTGATGCTGGCAGCAAGCAAGGCCGTGCGCCAGCAGGCGGGCCTGATGCTGGATGCCATGGTGCAGGATTTCGAACGCGCCACAGGTCCCTGGCACGCCGAATGGATGGCGATCCCCGAAAGCTTCGTGCTGACCGCAGGCGCCCTGCACCAGGCGAAATTCGCGCTCGCCGGCCTCATCGTGGACGAGGCCAGGATGAACGACAACCTCGCCCTTAGTCGCGGTCTGATTGTGGCCGAAGCGGCCATGATGGGGTTGGCGCCGCAGATCGGACGGCAGGAGGCGCATGACGTGGTCTACGATGCCTGCCGGCTGGCCAATGAGAAGGGCCTGACCCTTGCGGACGCGCTTTCGTCCGATCCCCGCGTCTCCGTCAGGATCGATCGTGCCGCAATCGAGGCCCTCACTTCACCGAAAAATTACCTCGGCCTTGCGCCTGAAATGGTGGATCGGGTGCTGAGATCGGCAACGCGTTGAAAACCAAGATGCGTGAAACTGCGTATCTTTCAGGCCTCGCAAGGCGCTCGCACACTTGTGTCTCGTGATGCTAGACTTAGATTGAACTGTAGATTCCGACAGAGGGCCCGGCATGACCGATCAACGCAATTCCGCCACGTCCATCGATCCCGTGAAACTCGACCGGCTGGCCGAGGTGGCGGTGAAGGTGGGACTGGGCTTGCGGCCGGGACAGGATCTTCTTCTGACGGCGCCCGCGATCGCGCTGCCGCTGGTGCGACGCATCGCCGTCCACGCCTACAAGGCCGGTGCCGGTATCGTGACCCCGATCCTCTCCGACGAAGAGATGACGCTGGCGCGCTACCGCTACGGCCAGGACAACAGCTTTGATCGCGCCGCCAGCTGGCTCTACGAGGGCATGGCGAAGGCGTTCTCGGACAACACCGCGCGGCTCGCCATCGTCGGCGACAATCCGATGCTGTTGTCGGGAGAGGATCCGTCCAAGGTCGCGCGCGCCAGCAAGGCCAATTCCATGGCCTATCAGCCGGCGCTGGAAAAAATCGTCAATTTCGACACCAACTGGAACATCATCGCCTATCCGAGCCCGTCCTGGGCGAAGCAGGTCTTCCCCGATGATCCCGAAGAGGTTGCGATCGGCAAGCTCGCGGATGCGATCTTCGCGGCGTCACGCGTCGATCGCGAGGACGCGATGGCGAATTGGGCGAGCCACAATGCGGTGCTGCGCGAGCGCACCAACTGGCTCAACAGCCAGCGTTTTCGCGCGCTGCAATATTCCGGTCCCGGCACCGACCTCACCATCGGTCTCGCCGATGGCCACGAATGGGAAGGCGGCGCCTCGCTGTCCAAGAACGGCATCAGCTGCAATGCCAACATTCCGACCGAAGAGGTGTTCACCACGCCGCATTGCCGGCGTGTCTATGGCCATGTCATGAGCTCGAAGCCGCTGTCCTACCAGGGCACGTTGATCGACAACATCGCGGTGCGCTTCGAGGACGGCAAGATCGTCGATGCCAAGGCTTCACGCGGCGCGGAGGTGCTGAACAAGGTGCTCGACACCGATGAGGGCGCGCGCCGGCTCGGCGAAGTGGCGCTGGTGCCGCATTCCTCGCCAATCTCGCAGAGCGGCCTGTTGTTCTACAACACGCTGTTCGACGAGAACGCGGCATCCCACATCGCGCTCGGCCAGTGCTATTCGAAGTGCTTCATCAACGGTGCCCAGCTGACGCCGCAGCAGATCGCCGCGCAAGGCGGCAATCAGAGCCTGATCCATATCGACTGGATGATCGGCTCGGCCGAGACCGACATCGACGGCATCCTGGCCGACGGCAGCAAGGTGCCGGTATTCCGCAAGGGCGAGTGGGCGAAGTAGCGGCTCGTCATGCCCGGGCATAGCCGCCCGAAGGACGGCGTCGCTTCCGCTCGCCTACGCCCGGGCATCCACGTTCTTCGTACCGCTAGGCGTGGATGGCCGGGACAAGCCCGGCCATGACGGTCGTGGGAGGTTCACGCCCAAACACAAGCATCAAGCGTCTCACGCCGCCGCGTTGCGCAGCATCGGGTTGTTGTCGATGCTGAAGCGGTTGAACAATGTCGTGAACGGGCTGCCGTCGGTGGCGCGCACGATGGCGTCGGACGCCGCAACCGCCTCGTAGAGCGCGCCGACCGGGTCGTCCGCCTCCGGCAGGTCGAGGCGCCCGCGGATTTCCTCTCTCGCCTCGTTGACGTCGTCCTCGAGTGTCGCCTCAAGCGCATCCGCCGCGCGCTGCATCTGCTGGAGATCGCCGCCGGCGGAGAATTTGAGGATGTCGAGCCAATAGGGGCGGGCAACGACGAGCTGGATGAACGCCTCGAAGCTCTCGGCGATGATACCCGCGCGACCTTCC
Source organism: Bradyrhizobium sp. BR 10261 (assembly GCF_019455395.1). Taxonomy (NCBI): domain Bacteria; kingdom Pseudomonadati; phylum Pseudomonadota; class Alphaproteobacteria; order Hyphomicrobiales; family Nitrobacteraceae; genus Bradyrhizobium; species Bradyrhizobium sp. BR 10261. The sequence continues at coordinate 59,991 of NZ_JACOFQ010000029.1, read as the reverse complement.
GATGAGACGTAGAGCACATGTTGCGACGGCAGCAGCACGAAGGCGCCGCCCGAGGCGTCACTGCCGATCTGCCGGGGGCTTTCGATGCCGTCGATGGTGAACCAGAGCTCTTCGTCTGCTGCGAACGAGACATCAAGGCTCTCGAGCCAGGCGACGACCTCGCCTTGGGCTGTCAGAACCTCCGGGGTCAGGGGCATCATGGGCTCCTTTTCGGTCTTTCCGCGCATTTTGTCGCACCCCGCAAAAGACCGGTTCATGTGCGCGAATTTGCAGGGGAATCCCGGCGTTAACAGGTTTGCGTCTGCAACTTGCGGTGGATTGTCGGTGCCGGCGTAAGGAAGAATTAAAAACCGGGGACTAGCGTTCCCATCATCTTTCGAAACAATCCGGGATGAAACCCGGTTAATCATATTGCACCTGGGGAAACGGATGTCGCCGGCATCGATTGAAATTGGAAGTTGCAATGTCGATCTCGAGCTGCGGCCGATCGAGCCGGCCTGGATCATCGAAGGCAACCCGGTGTCGCGCTCGCACATCCTCTCGACCAGCTCGGATGGCACTTCCTCGACCATTATCTGGACCTGCACCGAAGGCCGCTTCAATTGGTACTATGATTTCGACGAGACGATCATGATCCTGGAAGGATCGATCGTGCTCGAAAGCGACGGCATGCCGCCGAAGCGCTATGGCGTTGGTGACGTCATCTTCTTCCGCGACGGCGCGCATGCCAAATGGCATGTCGAGGGCCACGTCAAGAAGATCGCCTTCTGCCGCAAGACCAACCCGGCCGTCATCGGCTTCATGATCCGCGTCGTCAACAAGTTGAAGCGCATGTTCCTCTCGCCCGGCGAACGCCGTCCGGCGACGCTCATGGGTGCCGGCTAATCTTCATCAAATTCAAGGACGCTTCCCAGCGACCACGACGGAAGAGGGGACGGGACCAACATCCCGGCCCCTTTTTCGCGTCATGACGGCAGTTCGAGCCGGTAAAAGTCGGTCGCGGTCCGCGAGAACAGCGCCGTCTTTTCCGCCTCGCTCATCGGTGCCGCAATGCGCTTGAAAGCGTTGAAGATCACCTGGTAGCTGCACTGGCCTTTATCGGGCGGGAAGTTGCTTTCGAACATCGCGCGCGTCGGCCCGAACGCCTCGATGCAGGTCTCGACATAAGGCTTCCACGCCGCGGCAAGCTCTTCCGATGACGGCGGCCTCTCGCGCAGATGGAAGTCGTAGCCGAGCAGGCACATCGCAAGCCCGCCAAGCTTCACCACCACGTTCTCGCAACGGGCGATCTGCCGGATCGCGGCGCGCCACTCTGGAAACACCTCTTCACGCCGTCCGGCAAAGCGGCCGACGCCGGCCGGGCCGCCGCAATGGTCGAGCACGATCCTGGTGTCGGGGAAGGCGCGCGCCAGCTCGGTGAGCTCGCCGATCTGCGGATGGAACAGCCAGGCATCGAAGCTGAGGCCAAGCGGCGCAAGGCAGGCAAAGCCCCTGCGGAAAGCCGGATCCTGCAACAATCCCTTCGGCCGGTTCGCATACATGCCGGCGACGACCGGGTCCTGATCCCAGGCGGACGAATGCCTGATGCCGCGGAAGCGGCCATTGCCGGCGGCGATCTCCGCCTCCAGCACGGGCCTTGCCGCATCGCCGAGCAGCAGGTTCACATGGCTGACGATGCCGGCGCAGATCGCCGCCCTGCCGTAACCGCCGCTCGCGCTCATCGCAGCGACGCCGTTGGCGAACTCGACCTCGCCGACGGGCCGGAACGCCTCGGGCCCGTACGCGCGATACATCGAGCGGCAATCGACATAGACGGTGGCGATGATGTTGTGGCCGGAAGAGATGTCGGCGGCCATCTCCTCGATCAGATAGCGATGGCCGCGATTCCAGAGATGATGATGCGGATCGACGATCGGCCTGGTGGGATCGATGATCTCTTCCTGATGCTGCGCGAGCCAGTCCTCGCGCGGTTCGACAAAGAGCCCGCTGGTGTTGGCGGGCAGACCGCTTGCAGCCATCGACATTCGCTCCCTCATGTTTTTTGTGACGGGAGCCTACCATCTCATTTGATGGCGCGGCAGCGCGCCTTGTGCAACCGCGCCCTCCGTGGCGAGCGCAGCAACGTTCCGCTCAACCCTTGCGCCGCCTCGCCATCACATCGACCACCAGCCGCCAATCGGCCTCCGTCGCGGGCTTGACCTCGCCGAGCCAGTGGAAGGAGTCCGCGGTGATCTCGGTAAAACTCCAGCGCGTCAGGTCCCCGGCGTCGGTCGTGCCCTCCTGCACGATGTCTTCGCCGCGCGGACGGCCGATCTGCTGTCGGAACACACAGCGCGCGGGATCGAACCAGGAAATCCGCCACGCGGAAATGGTGGGATCGTAGACCCGCAGCGTCGTGCCGTACCAATTGCCGGCGATCGGAAAGGCGGGGCCATCAGCGCGACGGGGAATGATCCAGACATCCTGCACGGCCCGTCCTTCCAGCACCCAGCCGAAATGGATCTCGCCGGGCGCGGTGTGCTTCGTTCCATCAGCGCCGTGGGCCGCGATCTCGGCGTCCCAATCGCCGACGAAGCGGCCATAGAGCTGAAGCGCGGCCGCGTGTTCAGGGTTGGGGCCATCCGCGTGCAATAATCTGGCAAAGCCGGTCATGTCGATCTCCTGTTTGCCAAGGAGATCAGCACGACCGGCCGAGAATCGACTTGGAGAAAATTGCCGTCGATGGCTCAGGTCTTGTGCAAGGACAGATGTCCGACGCCCCGGCCAGCCTTGTCGCTCGTCCGATGGCTCTCTGAGCGCTCCACGCACCAGATGACGATCACGGAGACAATGACGAGCCCCGCACCGAGCAGCATCATGCGCGAGAACGGCTCGCCGAGCACGATAGTGCCGAGCAGCACGGCGATGACAGGGTTGACGAACGTGTAGGTCGATACCAGCGAGGTCGAGACATTCTCCAATAGCCAGTTGTAGGCAACGAATCCGATCACGCTGCCCGAGATGATCAGCCAAAGCGCGGCCGCAAGCGACGTCGGCGAGACGTCGCTCGGACTGAAGCCGCCGATCTCGCCCGCCAGCCAGCTGATTGCGAACAACACGATGCCTCCGACCGAGAGCTGCATCCCCGACAGCAGAATGGCGGACGTCTGGCTCGACATGCGTCGGGACAGAACCGTCCCTGTTGACCACGACAGCGCCGCAAGCAGGAGCCAGACAATGGGAAGCATGCTGATGCCGGCCTGCTCGATGTGCTGCCATGCGACGAGCCCAACTCCAAAGAAACCGGGGATCAGCGCCAGCAGGGCAAGCGGCTTCACTCGCTGATCGCCCGGGAACAGGAAATCGATCAGCAGGATCCAGAAGGGAATCGTGGCAAGCACGATGGCTGCCACGCCCGACGGGACCGATTGCTGCGCGAAGGCGAGCACGCCGTGGCAGCCGACAAAGAAGAGCAGCCCGCACAGGCTCGCACCCGCCCACATCGGCAAGGAGACGCCCGCGATCTGCCTGCCGCTCATGGCCAGCAACACGATGCCGCCGCAGAACGAGCGAAGCGCCATCAGCAAGAACGGCGGGATCGATTTCAATCCCAACGTGATGGCGAAATAGGTGGAACCCCAAAGCAAATAGATGGCGGCAAACGCGCCGATGACCAGGAACCTTCTGCTCATGATTGCTCCGATCGAGGATGATCTCGACGCAACCAAGTCGGAGCGGGGTCATGCGTTCCGGTGTCGGCCTCAGACCCCGTCGAGGATGATCACCGTCGGCGTCGTCGGCAGCATATCCCGCGACATCCGCAAGGAACGCCCGGGGCGGCGGTCGATCTCGAATTGCCGGCCGATGCGTTGCATGAACTCGTCGAGCGGGGTGGCAAAGCGGTGCATCGGCAACACCACCGAGGCACGCAGCCGCTTGGTGATCTCCGAAACACCATCGAGCGACATGGTGTAGGTGCCGTCGATCGGCACCATCACGATATCGAGCCGGCCGATCTGGGCAAAATGGCTGTCGTCGAGCTTGTGGTGGAGATGGCCGAGATGCCCGATGCACAGGCCCGCGACCTCGAAGATGAAGATCGAATTGCCGTCGCGAATCATGTCCGTGCCGGAATCGTCGCCGAAATAGCGGCGGATGTCGGTCGTGACGTTGCGGATGAAGCTATCGCCGATGCGCTCCGATATGACCGCCGGCTTGCCGTCCTCGCCCCAGCCATGCAGCACGTGGGGAATGCGCTTGTCCGGATTGAGCGAATAGTGGGTGCTGTGCGCCCGGTTCATGGTGACGACATCAGGCAGCCGGCCCACTTGATAGGCGCCGCTGTAATCGGTCGCGATGCGCACGCCGCCCGGCGTGTCGATGAAATAGGTGGAGTGACCGGCATAGGTGATCTCGACCTCCGCCGCCGCAGCCGCCTGCCGAAAGGCGACCGGCATGGCGCGGGGCGCAGCATTCGCCATCGCCAGGCATTCGCTGCGCTGAGGCGGCTGCTGGGCGAGGGCCGGTGAGAGAAGTGAGCCGAAGAGGGCAAAGATCGTCAGAACCAGTCGAGGCATGGCGCGGCCATCCGTTGCTCATTCGGCGATCCGAAGAGTGTATCGTCGATTTTGCGCAACGTCATGTGTGGCTACGGGAGCCGCGCCAATCCGCCGCTTGCCTCGACTAGTTTCACGGCCTTTCTGTCAAAAGACACGAAGGTATCGGCGCCAAGCCAGTAGCCTTCATGAGCAATGACACCATCGGCGAAGTCGCCGCCCGCATCGAGGAATGCCAATCCGGCCTCAGCTAGAGGCCGGTTGACGATCACGTTAGAGGCACTGATGAAGTGTCGGATCGAGGCCGCGATGTTCTCGGCGGATGCCTTGTAGCCTCGTGAGAGGACCCACGTCAGCTCGCACAGCGCGGAGATCGAGATCGCTACTGTGTCCGCCTTCTTGAGAATGGCTTGGGCCGCCTTGCTTTGTTCAGCGTCGTCCCCGACTAGAACCCGTACCAGGACATTGGTGTCGGGTGTTATCTTCATCGTTTGCCGGCCCAGCCGTCGGCGATGATTTCGTTCATCTCCTCGATCGACAGCGACCTACCGTTCGTTTTTCCTTTCAAAAAGCCGAAAGCATCCGAAATCTTTCCGGTGGGTCGAGCTGCCTTGACCTCAACTCGTCCCCCAGGAAGCTTTTCTATGGAAATCTTGTCGCCGGGATGCACACCAAGGTGCTCCAACAGGTCTTTCCGCAGCGTAACCTGGCCCTTTGCCGTAACAGTGAGCGTGCTCATGGAACCCTCCATCCTCGATATCTTACAAGTAAGGCAATTTATCCTTACGTTCAAGGACGGTCATTAATCGCGCCTCGGGCTGAATTTCCAGGTCATCGCCACCAGGCCCGCGGTGATCAGGCCGCTGACGATGCCGGCGGTCGGCAGCGTCAGCAGCAGCGCGGCGGTGGCGGCCCAGCCGATCGAGGAGAAGGCTTCGGCAAAGGTCGCAAGCCGCGACGAGGTCTGGCGGCGACGGAACTGGCTGCGCCGGGCCTGGACCCGGAACCAGAGCTGGATCGCGGTGGCGGAGGCCGCGCCGATGATGATCATGGTGGCCGTGATTGCCGCCTGGAATGGTGAAGCAAAAACCAGCGCGGCCACCAGCGGGCAGAAGATGATTGCGATCGCGATCAACACCACTTCGATCTTGGCGCGGATGACGCTTGAGGGCGTCAGCGGCGCGGTCGCGACCAGGTCCGGCGCGTCCTCGCCCGAGATCGTCAGCCAGGCGAGCCCGCCGGCGAGCTGACCCGCGGCCATCACGATCACGGGCGTGATCAGCGTCAGCGCCGCGGAGCTGTCGCCAAAGCTACGCCAGAGCAACAGCGCCGGCGGCACCAGATAGAGCAGCTGCATCAGGGTCTGAGAGATCAGCCAGGGATCGCGACAGAGCAGCACGAACTCCTTGCGCCGCAGCGCCTGTTGCCGCGAGCCGCCGCGGAACGGACGTTCCTTCGCACGCTTGCGGCCGGATGTGCCGTAAGCGGCAGCGTCGATTGCGGTGTCGGCGAAACGGCCCGAGAAGATCGCCATCACGCATCCGAGCAACATCAGCCCCAGCGCGAGAAGCAGCAGCAGCGCCTTGACATCGCCCATGGTGGCTCGCGCCGGCCACCACCAGATGCTGTCGATGTCGGGCGCGTGGGCGGCGAGGGTGCCTGAGGTCAGGATGGTGAAGCGCGACAGCGTGCCGTAGGAGACGATCGCCGCGACCTGGAGCGCGATCACGAAGCCCGCACCGATGATCGCAGCCAGGATCTGGGCGACGAAGCGCGTTCGCGTCGGGCCGATCAGGCGGAACAGGAGAATCGTGACGGCGATCGCGATCGCCGCGGCCGAGAGGCCCATCGCGATGACCACGCCGAAGGCGGCAAGCCAGCGCGCACCGCCACCGATCAACAGCACGTCGATGAACGGCGTCGAGAACAGCAGCGCCATCACCGTGACGGTGAGTGCGATTGCGGCGATGCGCACCGAGAACAGATTGGCGAGCGTTGCCGGCGAGGACATGATGAGATCGAGATCGGCGCGGGCGTAAAACACCCGCGTCACCGATTCGATCGCCTGCGAGAGCATCAGGGTCCAGGCGAGGAAGATCGTCGCCGAGATCACGATCAGCGAGGATTTGTCGAGCGGCAATGGCAGCTTGGCGAAGCGGCCGATCACCGCCCAGGCCGGGAGATGCAGCAGTGCGGCGAAGAACAACAGCCCGATCATGGCGGCGCGGGCGCGCCGGCGCCGGCCACCGGTCATCATGGCGAACCATTCGCGCCAGGCGAGGCGGAGCTCGTGACGGGCAAACCAGGAGAGCGCGGTCGCCGAGCTCATGCCGCGTCCTGCAGCGTCACCAAGGCGATGAAGAGATCTTCGAGACTGGTGTCGGCATGGCCGTTCTGCTGGCGCAGCTCGGTCAGGGTGCCCTCCGCCACGAGACGGCCTGCGGCAATCACGCCGATGCGGTCGGCCATGCGCTCGGCGACCTCGAGAATATGCGTCGTCATGATCACGGTGCAGCCGGCCCGGACGCGCATCCCGAGCAGCCCCTTGACATGGCGGGCCGAGACGGCGTCGAGGCCCGTCAGCGGCTCGTCGAGAATGATGAGGCGGGGATCGTGCACCAGTGCGCCGGCAAGCGCCACCTTCTGGCGCATGCCCTTGGAGAAACCTTCGCAGCGCTCGTGCCGGTGCGGCTCAAGCCCGAGCGAGCTCACCAGCTCCTCGGCGACTGGTTTCGACGCTGAAGGCGCAATGCCCCAGAGGCCGGCGACGAATTCGAGGTACTCAAGCGGCGTGAGCTTGTCATAGATCATCGGCTCGTCCGAGACCCATGCCATCACCTGCTTGGCCGCGACGGGATTCGCGAGCGCATCAATGCCGAAGATCGAAACGCCGCCCTCATCGGGCCTGAGCAGGCCCGCGACCATGCGCAACGTGGTGGTCTTGCCGGCACCGTTAGGGCCGACCAGCGCATAGAATTCGCCGGCATGAATGGTGAGATCGAGGTTGTCGACCGCCAAGCGGTCAAAACGCTTCGTTAATCCTCGGACTTCGAGCGCCGAGCTGTCCGGCTTCATGACGGCCACACCAACAGGTTTTGCATCTGTCGCGACCCTGACCCGAACATGTTTCGGCCTCGTGAATCGCGCTGCCGCAAATGCGGTCACTTGCAAGCTCATCTGCAAATGGGAGCGCGGCAGCGATCCGTAAAGAGCCCCTACCGGATCCCGCACGATCGCTGCACCTTCCTCGGTCACCTTGAGCGGGCAGGCCTTGGATGTAGCTACCGGACTGCGAGCCGGATCAATGTGCCGCGCTCGAGACGTGCTGGCTGTCGACGCCCGCGAGCCGCACGGGCTCGCCGACATATCTCAGCACGGCGGACTGATAGAGCACGAACAGCGGCTGATAGTTGCGCGCGTCGTCATCCTCGACCATCGCCATGCGGCGGTTGTCCAGCATCAGCCAGTGGCCGTCGAGCCTCGCGGAGGCAATGGCATGGCCTTCGCCGCTCCTGATATCGCGCACCACGACGAGGCGGAGGTCCTCGGCGGCGACGCCGGCAAGCCGCAACGCGGCCAGCTTGGCTATGGCGTAATCCTCGCAATCGCCGGCGCCGCGCTGGAAGGTCTCCAGGGGCGAGCTCCAGATATCTTCGGCGCCGTCACTTTCGGCGCGGATGGCGAGGTTGATGGCGCGGTTGGTCTCGCCGAGCCGCGCGCGGCCGTCGCGGGTGCGGGCCTCGTCGACGATGGCGAGCAGCTTCAGCGCCGCGGGCGAAGCGCAATTGTCGCGATCGCCGTCGCACAGCACCAGCTGCACCATGTCATCGTCGAGCTTCTCCTTCAGTCCAAGCCATTTCTGCCGCATGCCTCCGCTCGAAATGGCGAAGGCGAACACGCCGAACGGCTCGGCTGATTTGCGTATGAGCGCGCCCGCGCCCGGCGACAGCAAATTGGCTGCGCGAAGATCGGCGGCCGATCCGAGCAGGATCAATCCCCACAGCAAAAGGATAGCGCGCCAGGCGCGCGAGCGAGCAGCGGTCTTCATCTGACATCCCTGTCCGGCTTCGCAGGTCCCTCTCGACCTGGACGCGCCGGGCTTTGTTGCTTTCGCGGAGATAGTGCGAGACGGGCCGTTTTGTTCTGCTTAACGCGCGCGGCAGGGGGCCGACTGGCCTGGAGCACGCTCAACCGCCCCTTCCCGGACTCCGTAAAAGTTTACAGGCCCGGGCAACGAGAGACGCCGCCGCGAAATCAACGGGAGCGCAGCCGGAAGTTGCGGGAAGCGATTCGGCTTCCATGGCTAATGACCAGCTATTTTCCGGGTTCTGTTAGTTAGGTCACAGATTTAGCTCCGTATTCGCCACAGTATGGCCCGGGGTGTTACGAAGAAAAGATGACATAAGTATCCGGTGGATGGTTAATACCATCGAATACGTAATCTAGTGGAAGATTGACTTGGGCGCGCGACGATTTACTCGAAATCTCTGTAAGCCTTACTTCATTTTATCTTTGGGTGTCGCCGTAGGCATAGGCCTCCGCCGCCAAGTGACACGAAACCACACAAGCAATAGATGGTTTCGCTAAGGACTTGGTAATGCTATGCAAGCTTAAGCGGTCGATACTTACTTAGATTTTAACCCTTTTCATGGTGCCCGGTTGAATTACGCTGGCAAATTTGACGCCGGGCTGACCTTGGATGGCCAGGGTTCCCGTTCGTCCGCCGATAGCCATGTTGAATCCTTTACCGCCACGGCGCATGGCCACGTGCCTGACGGTGCGGTGGTCATTGCCGACCCCAATCTGATCTTCCATGGCGAGTTCAAGCGCACCGGCAGTGATCTGGTGCTCTCGCACGACGGTCACGACTTCGTCGTTCACGACTATTTCAGGGGCGACAAGCGCGCGGCGATCGCCTCGCCCGACGGCGCCCACCTCACCGGCGACATCGTCAGCGCGCTCACCGGCTACGTTCAGGTCGCGCAGGCTGCGCCCGGCGCCGCCGCGGCGCAGGTCATCGGTCACGTCACCAAGCTGACCGGCAGTGCGACCGTGGTCCGCAACGGCGTCTCGGTCATCCTCAACAATGGCGACAACGTCGAGAAGGGCGACGTGGTCTCGACCGGCTCGGACTCGACGCTCGGCATCACCTTCATCGACGGCACCGTGTTCGGCCTGTCCGCCAACGCGCGGATGGTGCTGAACGAGATGGTCTACGACCCCAACGGGTCGAACAATTCCTCGCTGCTCAGCCTGGTCGCGGGCACCATCACCTTCGTCGCCGGCGAGACCGCCAAGCACGGCGACATGAAGGTCGACACGCCGGTCGCCACCATGGGCATTCGCGGCACGGCGGTGCTGACCGAGATCGCTTTCGTCGTACCCTCAGGCGGCGGCGACCCGCAGCCGCAGGCGAACTTCCAGGTGCTGGTCGAGCCGAACGGCACCACCGGCTCCTACATCCTGTTCGACAAGCAGACGCTGCTGCCGATCGCGACGGTCAACCAGGCCGGCCAGATGATCCAGATCAGCGGCGGCAACGTCTCGGTTAGCAATGCACTGCTGTCGCCGGACGTGCAGAAGCTGATCAACGACGTGTTCACGCTGAAGTTCACCGACAACAACACCAACACCAAGCTCACCAACAACTCCACCGATAGCATCACCCAGATCGGCGATACCGTCCTGATCAAGACGCCGGACGGCAGCACCGCACAGGCGATCTTCACCAACACCGTCGCCGGCGGTGCCGGCAGTCCTGCGCCGGGTGGGTCCGACAAGGGGGGTATCGAGCGTATTCCCGGCGCGCCGTTCGCGAGCGTCCTCGATGTCAACGGCAATGTGGCGACTGCGTTCGCCCTGACCGAGCACGCGAAGGCGACCGGCGACCACGCCGACGCCACCGGCGATGCCGTGCCTCAGGATATCACCATCTTCAGGATCAACTTCGTCGACCAAAACCTGGGCGACCGGCCGACGGTGTCGGTGGATCTCGATGCATCAAAATACACCTATACGGATTCCGGGCATCACGACGTCACTCCCTCGCTCACTGCTCTCCAGAAGCAGGATATTGCGGCGACGCAGGTCAAGATCAATGTTGTGGCCGATAGCGGCAACAACAACAACGGAACCGCGGTTGCAACCTACACGATCCCCGACCACGCGTTCGACTTCCTCGCCGACGGCGAAACGCTGACGCTGACTTACGTTGTCCACGTCAACAACAATTTCGCGGTCAACCCTGAAACCAAGGACATCCCGATCACCATCACGATCACCGGCACCAACGACAGGCCGGTGATCACGACCAGCGTGCCGACCATCACCTTCTCCGGCGGCACCAGCGTGCCGGGCGGGCCGCTCACCACCAACGTTCCGACCACTGGCACCCTCACCTTCAAGGATGTCGACCTCACGGACACCCACACCGTGTCGGTGGCGCTGACCAGCGCGAGTCTGCCGGACGGCACCACGGTGCCGCCGGGCCCGCTTGCCGCGTTCCAGAAGGCCATGTCGGTTGCGATCGGGAACGGCTTGGATTCAACCGGGACCGGCACCGGGACCATCAACTGGTCGCTGGCCGATCTGCCCGTCTATCTCGCCGACTTCATTCCGAAGGGCGAAGTGCTGACGCTGGTCTACACCGTCACGGTCGCCGACGAGCACAATGCGACCTCGCAACAGACCATCACCGTCACGATCACGGGCACCGACGCCGCGGCGGTGGTTTGGATCGGGACGAACCAGCCCTCGGGCGGTTTCTGGAAGGACGCTGCGAACTGGGAAACCGGCACGGTTCCGACCAGCAAGGATGACGTCATCATCATCACCGATCAGCTGCATGGGCTGACGCCGTCCTATCCCGTCACGATCGACGCTGCCGCGTACGGCAAGTCGCTGACGATGGACGATTACGACACCACGGTGCACCACACGGCGCCGGAGGTCATCAATCACAGCACGTTGACGCTCGGGGGCAAGCTCACGCTCAATGCCGATGCGAAGTTCACCAATGCGGCGGACGGCACCGTTCTTGTCGGCGGCGCGATCGATGTCGAGACGATCACCAGGACGAACGGCGACGTCGTCGCCAGTACCGCCAAGATTACCAACGCGGGCCAGCTCACGCTCGCCGCAGGCGGCAAGATCGACACGCTGACCACCATCACCAATTCCGGCACAATCGAATTGTCGGGCGGCACGCTGACGCTGGACACCGGCATCGCCAATGCCGGCGGTACCGTGCAGGTCGATTCCGTCGCGACGCTGGTCGCCGACGCCGTGACGATCGACGGCGGCACCCTCGCCATTTTCGGCACGCTGGAGCTCGACGGCACCAGCCTGATCGAGAACGGCACGCTGAACAATTCCGGTGTGGTTCACGTCAAGGGTGCGGTCGAGTTTGCGAACGAGACCGTCGGCAATTTGTCCCTCGGCACGATCGAAGTCCTTGCGGATGCTGCGCTGACGATCGACAAAGACTCGATCGTCAACAACGCCGGCAACATCAGCGTCGACGCTCATGCGGAGATGTTCCTGAACGACGCCACGATCAGCGGCGGCGCCGTGTCGGTCGAGTCGGGCTCGACGCTCGATCTTTCTAGCGGGACGATCGACGGCGGCACGCTGACGCTTGCCGGTACGCTGGAATCGACCGGTGCGAGCGCCATCAGCAATGCCGACATCACCAACACCGGCACGATATCAGTCACCAGCGGCACGCTGACGATCGACCCCGTCATCATCCATACGCTCACCAACAGCAAGCTGCTCCAGGCCAACGGCGGCGAGCTCGACGTCACCGGCGAGGCCATTGTCAACACTGCCGATATCAAGGCGATCGATGGCGGCATTCTGAAGCTGTCGAGCCTCAACGTGACCAACAATAGTGGCGTGGTCACCGTTGACGGCGCCTCGAAGCTTTATCTGACGGCGGCTTCGATCAACGGCGGCAGCCTCAGCAATTCCGGCCATCTCTACGGCGTGTCCGGCCTCAACACGATTTCGGCCGGCATCACCAACACCGGCATGATCGAGGTGCAGGCGGGGACACTGAACCTCTCCGGCGGCGTCGCGGGCGCCGGCTCGCTGGTCATCGACGATGGCGCAACGCTGGAGCTCGCCGGCGCGACCGCGCAGACCGTGACCTTCGCCGGGGGCGCCGATACGCTTGAGCTCGACAAGGTCGGCGGCCGGAGCTTTACCGGCACCATCACCGGCCAGTCCTCGACCGGCGGCACGTTCACGGTCACCGGCGCGGCCGACATCACGACCTCGAGCGGTGACGCGCTGGATTTCACTGCGTCCGGCGGCATGGCCGGCGCACCAGGCAACGTCGTGCTCACGCCCACTGGCACGCTGAAGGGCGCGGCGAATGGCGTCGTCGTCACCCAGAACGGCGCCGGCAACATCTCGCTGACCGCGACGGGTGACACCACCGGGCTCGCCGGCAACGGCATCGCGCTGACCGACAGCGCGACGGGTTCGGGCAACATCACGATCGACAATCTCACCGGCAAGGCGACGGGCACCGGGGCGAATTCGGAAGGCATTCTGGTCGAGAATCTGAATGCCGCCAACGCCGGCGACATCTCGATCACCCAGCTTGGCGGCGCGGTCGGCGGTGCCTACGGCATCGATGCAACGACCCACGGCGACGGCGACGTCACCATCGATGCCGGCGGCAACGTCACGGGTAGCTCGATTTATGCTATCCGGGCGCGCAGTTACGGCGTCGGTGACATCAAGGTCACGACCGAGTCGGGTAGCGTCGTGACCTCGGACAGCTCCGGTATCGTCGCCGTCAACCGGGCGACCTCGCTCGATGCGTCCGAGGACAGCACGATCACCGTCAATGCGCATGGCACGATCAACTCCGGCAGCGGCCTGAACCAGAGCGGCAATACGCCAGCCGGCATCCAGGCCGGCTACAACGGCGCGACCACCGGTTCGGTGGCCAACACGGATGTAAACGGCAGCGTCGTCGTCAACAACTACGCCGATATCACTTCTGGCGGCCATGGCATCCACGCCTACAACTACGGCAATGGCGACGTCACGGTGAATGATGGCGCCGGCACCACCGTGACCGGCGCGGTGGCGGGCATCAAGGCATCGGCGATCAGCGGCGGCACGGGCGACGTGACCGTCAACATCGGTGCCAATGCTCATGTCGAGGCAACGTCAGGCTACGGCATCGATGCCTACAGCCTCAACGCCGGTGACATCAGCGTTGTGATGTCGCATGGCGACGTCCTCAAGTCGGGCAGTGTCGGTATTGACGCCGTCAACGAGGCGACCGCGATCGGCAGCGACGTGCACAGCACGATCTTCGTCAGCGCCCACGGGACCATCCACTCCGGCGTGATCAACACCAAGAGCAACCATGCGCCGGCCGGCATCATGGCCGGATATACCGGCGGTGGCAGCAATTTCGACGGTGCGGTCCATGGTGACGTCACGGTCCAGAGCGATGCCACGATCATCACCGATGCGGGCTCGGGCATTGCGGCTTTCACGCAAGGCGTTGGCACGGTCACTGTGACGACGGGCGAGGGTTCCTCGATCACGGCCGCAGGCACCGCGATCAACGTGTTCGATCTCGGCGGGGGTGACATCAATGTCACCAACGGAGGCTCCGCCACCGGTGCAGCCGGCCTCACGGCTTTCGGCAATGGCGCCGCCAACATCACCATAACTAATGACGGCCACATCACCGGCACGAGTGGCGTCGGAATCGGCGTAACGCAGGCGTTCAACGCGACGGGCCAGGTTCACATCACCAACGATGCGGATGGCCGCGTCACCGGCGCGGACGGCTTTGCGGCGATCTCGGTGCATGCGGGCAGTTCGGCCTCGGTTCTGATCGACAATTCCGGAACGATCGGGCTCGACGATGCGGGATCCGTGACGTCGACGACCTCGGCGATCGTCGAGACCGGTGGTCCCGTCACCATCAACAACAGCGGGCACATCAACGGCAACATCTCGGCCGCCACCGCCACCTTCAACAATGAGATGCACGGGACCTGGACAGTCTCCGGCACCAGCGTGTTCGGCAATTTGTCCTCCATCGTCAATGATGGCGTCATCGATCTGCTCAACGGCGCCTCGATCTCCGGGACCGGGCTCGGCATCAACAGCTCCAACGAGATCGACAGCTGGGGCGCGGCGTCGATTTCGGGCACCATCGTCAACACCGGCACCATCGAGGTCAACACCGGCACCCTATCGCTGTTCGGTTCGCTGTCCGGCTCCGGCTCGGTCACGATCGATGCCAATGCGACGCTCGATGTCGACGCCGCGGTGTCGCAGACGATCACCTTCAACGGCGGCGGCGCCGAGCTCCAGATCGACACGTCCAGCTTCGGCGGGGCGGTTGCAGGCTTTGCTTCGACCGACAAGCTCGACCTGTCGACCATCGCGTTCGACGGCGGTACCTCCGCGACCTACGATTCCGCGACCGGCGATCTCGTCGTCAGCGATGCCTACGGCCACAGCATCACGGTGAAGCTCACCGGAGGGGACTACAGCAACGCGCATTTTGCCGGTAGCAGCGACGGCCATGGCGGCACGCTGATCACGCTCAATGCCGCCGACGACGCGCCGGCCTTCAACGCCGCCGAGGCGTCGCCGAGCGTCAGCTTCGCCGAGCTTGATAACAAGACCGGCGACGCCACGACGGATCCGGCGTCGGGCGGCACCGGCACCATCGATTTCACCGACATCGATCTGACCGAGCGGCCGACGGCGAAGATCACCCATCAAGACGTGGCCTGGCTCGCCGCCGACCACACCACGGCTCTGACCCTGACGCCCGACGAGATCTCCGCGCTCGAACACGCGCTGACGCTGCAGCAGGCCGGCAGCAAGAACAACGGCACGGTCGGCTGGAGCTATTCGATCACCGATAGCGCGCTGGATTTCCTCGGCCAGGGCCAGACCGCCACGGTGGTTTCCACCATCACGCTCGACGACGGCCACAAGACCGACACGGCCGAGGTCACCGTCACGATATCGGGCGCGAACGACGCGCCGGCCCTCGCCGATCTCGACATCGGCACGCTCGCCGATACGGGCGTCTCCGACAGCTTCGCCGATCTCACCGGCAAGCTGGCCGGCACCGATGCCGACACCGGCGAGACGGCGACGCTGAGCTACGCCTTGCTCGATGCCGAGCACAACGCGACGACGACGGTGGCGGGACAGTACGGTTCGCTGACGGTCGATTCCAGCGGCAACTACGACTACGTGCCCGACTCTGCGGCAATCAACGCGTTGCAGGCAGGCGCCTATGTCGACACGTTCACGGTCCAAACCACGGACACGCATGGCGCGCACGGCACCGCGACGCTGACGGTGAACGTTAACGGCGCCAACGATGCCCCGACGCTCGACGGCACGACGCTGGATTCCGTCGCTGCCGACAACACCAATCCGACCGGCAGCGCCGTCAGCGACCTCTTCGCGGGCAAGTTCCACGACGTCGATACCGGCGCGAGCTTCAAGGCGATCGCGGTCAGCGCCGACAACGCCACGTCGGACCAGGGCAGCTGGCAATACGAGATCGCCGGCACCGACCAGTGGGTCGATATTTCCGGCGTCAGCAATACCCATGCGCTGGTGCTCAGCACTGATACGCTGATCCGCTTCGTTCCGAATGAAAGTTTCAGCGGCACGCCCGGCACGCTCGATGTCCACGCGATCGACAACACCTATACTGGCGCGGTCAGTGCCAGCTCCCCGGTCTCGATCGACATCTCCGGCGCCGGCCATGGCGGCACGACGCCGGTGTCGGACCAGGCTGCCTCGATAGGCACGGAAGTGACGGCGCCGGCGGAGGTTGAAATGGCCGTCGCTCCGGTCCTGTCGCTTGGGCCGAATACGAGCATCTATCCCACGGATGGCTCGGCGCTTGTGACCCCGCTGTCGCTGCATGCCGGTGACATCGTCAGTGTTGATTGGAATTTCACCACTGATGACTATCTGCCGTACAACGACTTTGCCTTCGCCAGCGTAAATGGCGCCGCGTTCCTGTTATCGGACATCGCGGCGACCGGAAGCTATGGCTCGACCGGCTGGCACACATTTACCTATAAGATTCAGACCGACGGCACCTACGCCTTTGGCGCAGGTGTGATGAACGAGCAGGACTATGCAGTTACGTCCTTCCTGGCCGTCGACAATATCCGGGTGAACGGCGAGGTCGTGCAGAGCTTCGAGAATGGCTTCGGCGACACCCGCGTCACCGGCCAGGTCGCCATCGTCTCGACGGCGCACAGCGATGTCAACGGCTCCCAAATTGTCCCGACTGACGGAAACTTTGAAGCGTTTTTGAGCTCATATCCCGCGTACACGGCTTCGATCGAGGACTTCCTGGGGCTTAGTTCCGGCGAGTTGTCCAATATTGCCAAGTCGGAAGGGCCTGAGCACACCCCGATCAACGTGCCGATCACGGTCACCATCCCGACCGGCGCGCACCCCGACGACACCTACGTGACGATCGCAGGTGCGCCCGTCGGTTCCGAATTCAACTACGGAACCTACGACGCCGGCAACAACACTTGGCACATCGAGGCCACCGATCTCGGTGGCAACCTCACGCTGACGACGCCGGTCGGCTATGCCGGCAGCTTTAACATCACGGTGACCGCAACGAGCGTCGTCGACAGCAGCCATACCTCCGCGACGACCTTGCCTCAGACTCACGCCGTCACGATCGATCCGCTCGCTGGTCCCGAAATCGATACGACCCATTTCACTGTGTCGGAAAATCCGGACGGCACGACGTCCGTGCTTGGTTTGGCAATCACCGACGAAGATCCCGCGGCACCGTCAGAAGCATTTGCGCTCAGCGCTTCGACGCAAGCGGGGGCATCAAGCGTTTCTCCGGCAACGGCGGCCGGCAGTCTCAACGAAATCAATAATCTGTTGAAGAGTGGCGTCACCTACAATCCGGGACAGGACAAGCCGGCGACGGACATGATCACGTTCAAGGTCACCGACAATTTCGGCGCCAGCGATACCGTTAATTTCGTTTTCAACGAGGGCGGCTCGGGACCGGTCTCGCTGGTCGGCACCAGCGGCAAGGACGTGTTGTTCGCGAGCGGGCAAAGCGACACGTTGGACGGCAAAGGCGGGCAGGACCAGTTTGTGTTCGCGCCAAAATTCTTTTCGGATACGGTCCAGCACACGGTCTACGAATTCGACACCACGCTCGACAAGATCGACGTACGCCAGTTCGACAACATCAACTCGTTCAGCGATATCATCCTCACCCAGCAGAATGCCGATACGCTGGTCCGGCTGGACGATCACGAGACGATCCTGTTGAAGAATGTCGCTGTCAACAACCTGCATGCCAGCGACTTCATCGTCACCAATCACTCCGTCGGTGGCTCCGTGTAACGGGGCTGGTCGCGGCCAAAAAGACCGTATCGTCCGCCGGTGGGGCATGGCAATTTGCAGGCCTTCGCTGCATGATCGGTCCAACGGAGGCGGCGCGCGGCAGGAACTTCGACCAACATGAAACGTCTCAAGATCCTGCGCCGGTGGTTTGCGCGAAAGTTCGGCCTGGCGCGGCTGCTGTGCCTTGCGCTGCTGGTCGTGTTCGCAGCTCTGCGCGTCTGGGATCCGCCGCCGGTGCAGGAGCTGCGGCTGCGCACCTTCGACATGTTCCAGCTGATCGACCCGCGCGACAAGAAGGGGGTGCGGCCGGTCACCATCGTCGACATCGACGACAAGAGCCTCGCCAAAATCGGCCAGTGGCCATGGCCGCGCACGCGCATCGCCGACATGATCAGCAATCTCACCAGCCGCGGCGCGGTCGCGATCGGCTTCGACGTGGTGTTCTCGGAACCCGACCGGCTCAATCCGGATCTGGTCGCGGGCCAGATGCGCTACCTGGATGACGCCACCCGCAGCAGGCTGCGCGAGCTGCCGAGCAACGACCAGATCCTGTCCGAAGCGATCAAGCGCTCGCGCGTTGTCCTCGGCGAGACTGGTCTGCCGGCGATCGAGTCGGAGCTTGACAAGACACTGCCCTTCACCGGCGTCGCCACGGTCGGAGAGGAGAACGCCGAAAAGTTTCTGTTCGAATTCCCCGGCTTGCTGCGCAACGTGCCCGTCATCGAGAATGTCGCCGCCGGCCGCGGCCTGTTCTCGATCAAGACCGAGCGCGACGGCTTCATCCGCCGCGTGCCCATGATCATGCAGGCCCAGGGCAACATTATGCCCTCGCTCAGCCTCGAGATCCTGCGTGTGGTCACGGGAACGCCGACGCTGCTGGTGAGGACCGACAAGAGCGGCATTCGCGCCATCCGCATCAAGGGCGCGGAGATCCCGACCGACAAGAACGGCCAGCTCTGGGTGCACTATGCTCGCCGCGATCCATCGCTCTATGTCTCGGCGGCCGACGTGCTCGACAACTCCGTTCCGCCGAGCAGGATCAACGGCAAGCTGGTGCTGATCGGCACTTCCGCGGCCGGGCTGAACGACATCAAGACCACGCCGGTGTCCTCGACCATGCCGGGCGTCGAGATCCACGCCCAGGTGCTCGAAAGCGTGCTGAGCGGCGCGGTCATTTCCCAGCCGAACTATGCGCTCGGCGTCGAGTTGCTCGCCGCGCTGATCATCGGCATGCTCGTCATCATCTTCACGCCGAATCTCGGTCCCGTCCGGCTGGTGCTGGCCGGCGCCTTGTTCGCCGCGATCCTCGTCGGCGTGTCCTGGTTCTTCTACGCCCAATACCGCTACCTCATCGACTTCACCTATCCGTTGCTGTCGACCACCGCGATCTACCTCACCTTCATCTTCGCGAGTTTCGTGCGTGAGCAGCGCCAGCGCGTGCAGATCCGCGGCATCTTCGCCCAATACATGTCGCCGGTGCTGGTCGAACAGCTGGCGCAATCGCCGGAGAAAGTCGTGCTCGGCGGCGAGGAGCGCGAGCTGACGATCATGTTCTCCGATGTGCGCGGCTTCACCACGATCTCGGAGAGCTACAAGCACGATCCGCAAGGCCTGATCGCGCTGATGAACCGCTTCCTGACGCCGCTGACGGACGTGATCATCGAACAGAAAGGTTACGTCGACAAATATATGGGCGACGCCATCATGGCGTTCTGGAACGCGCCGCTCGACGATGCCGAGCACCAGGTCCATGCCTGCGAAGCCGCGATCCAGATGCTTGAGAAGATCGACGTGGTCAACAGGGAGCGCGAGCAGGAAGCGGCCGACGGCGGCCACGTCTACATCCCGCTCAATGTCGGCATCGGCCTCAACACCGGCATCGGCGTGGTCGGCAACATGGGCTCCGATCTGAAGAAGAACTATTCGGTGCTCGGCGACAGCGTGAACCTCGCCTCGCGCCTGGAAGGCCAGACCAAGGAATACGGCTTCCCGATCATCGTCGGCTCGCGAACGGCGCTCGCCGCCAAGGACAGGTTCGCGATCCTCGAGCTCGACTTCATCATGGTCAAGGGCAAGACCGAGCCGGAGGTGATCTATGCCATCGCCGGCCGCGAGGACGTAATGCAATCGGCCGCGTTCCAGCGCCTGCGCAACATCACCATCGAGATGCTCGGCTGCTACCGCAATCGCGACTGGCAGGGCGCGCTCGACGCCATCGAGCGCGGCCGCTGCAGCGAGGACGCCGACACGCTGGAAAAGCTGTTCAAGCTCTACGAAGCGCGCATCAGGGAGTTCGAAGCCAATCCGCCGCCGGAGGGCTGGACCGGCGCATATGCGCTGCTGACGAAGTAGGTGTGTGGTTTGTAGGGTGGGTTAGCCTTGCAGATGCGCGAAGCGCGTCTGCAAGGCGTAACCCACCACTTTGGTTTCCGCAGCGACGGACAGTGGTGGGTTACGCCTTCGGCTAACCCACCCTACGACAGCCGTGCTTCTTCACTCCACCCCGATCGTGGTCAGATCCTGGAACCAGTGCTGCGCCTGCACGAACTGCTTGATCTTCGGCGACAGCGCGTGCGGGTTGGTGTCGTGCACGACCCAGACCAGCACGGCATCGTCGACGACAAGCGCATGGGCCCGGGCCAGCAGTTCGTCCTGCTTGCCGCTGTCGAAGGTCTGCTTGGCCTGGTCGATCAGCGCATCGACCTCAGGGTTCTTGTAGCCGCCCCAGTTGACGCCGACAGGCGCGATCTGGCCGGAGTGGAAGAAGCGGACGATGGCGTAGAGCGGGTCTGACGTGACATAGGCGATGTTGTTGGCGGTGATGCCGGCATTCATCTCGTCGGCGGCGCCCTTGCGCCAATGCGTATAGAGCGTCTCGAGCTCGACCACCTTGAACTCGATCTCGATCCCGATCTCCTTGAAGCTCTGCTGCAGGAATTCGTTCATCGGCAGCGACAGCATCTGGCCGGTACCGCCCTGCGCGATGATGAAGGTGGTCTTCAGCGGCTTTGCTTTGGAATAGCCGGCTTCCTCGACCAGCTTCTTCGCGGCCGCGAGATCGTACTTCAATTCAAAGCTCGGCTTGCCGAACCATGGGCTCGACGGGTCGACCTGGCCCTTGGCGGGTTTGGCGAGGCCGTTCATCAGGCCGACGACCTCGTCACGGTTGATGGCAAGGTTCAGTGCCTTGCGCAGGCGGATGTCGGTCCAGGGCGAGCCCGGCAGCACGCTGAGATGATAATTCCAGACATGCGGCGTGACGTTGTCGACGAGCTTCATGCCGGCGGCTTTGAGCTGCGGTACGGCATCGGGAGCCGGCGTCTCGATCAGGTCGACCTGGCCGGCGAGTAGCGCATTGGTGCGCGTCAGCGCTTCCGGCATCGGCACCAGCACGATCTTGTCGACCTTGGCAATCCGCTTCGCGTTCCAATAGTCCGGATTCTTGGCTAGCTCGGCGAGCTCGCGCGGCACCAGTTTGGTCAGCTTGAACGGGCCGGTGCCCGACGGCTGGCTCGCGAACTTGTCCCAATCCTTGCCGAGCTTCTCATATTGTGCCGGGCTCGAGACCAGGAACCACAGCATCTGATAGGGGAAGAATGAGTCGACGGTCTTGGTCGTGATCTCCACCGTGAAGTCGTCGATCTTGGCGTAGCTGGCGACGGAGGGCAGGCGGGTCTTCACCTGCGCGCTCTGGCGCTTGTCGAATTGCGGCGCCTTGTCGTTGAGCACCTTGTCGAGATTCCAGATCACCGCATCGGCGTTGAACTCGCTGCCGTCGTGAAACTTCACGCCCTTGCGCAGGGCGAAGCGCCACTTCGTCTTGTCGTTGTCATCGACCTTCCATTCGGTCGCGAGCCCGGGCACCAGCTTGCCAGGGCGGTCGGCGACATCCATCTCCCAGGCCACCAGCGGATCGTAGATGGTGTAGGCCGTGAACTGGTAGGCGCCGGCGCCGCGATCGGGCTGACCCGTCGTCAGCGGAATATCCGCCATCGAGATGCCGTAGCGCACCACCGTTTCGGCGCGCGCCGAGAGTGCTGATGTCGCCAGCGCAAGCGCAGCGAGACAGGTCGTAAAACGAATACGCATGGCCCAAAGCTCCCAGGAGAATTCGGGCTCAAACGCTGCAATCTTGATGCCAGAATAGGCAGGGCGGTGGCCATGCACACGGGCGATCACAAGGACTTGTCGTCGCAGGGGCAATTTGCAGAATAACTTTCCTCCACTGGCATAGCCATTGCATACGTTTGCATCAAAATTAATCATCGTTTCCGGGAAAAGGACGACAGCAATGCTCATCAAGACAACCGCGCGCGCAGCACTGATTGCTGCACTCGCCCTGACCTCTGCGGCCGCCTGGCCGCGCGCGGCGGGCGCCGAGACCGTGCTGCGCATCGGCATGACCGCCGCGGACATTCCGCGCACGCTCGGTCAGCCCGATCAGGGTTTTGAAGGCAACCGCTTCACCGGCCTCACCATGTATGACGCGCTCACCGGCTGGGACCTCTCCTCCGCCGACAAGCCGAGCGTGGTGATTCCAGGCCTTGCGACCGAATGGAAGGTCGACGATGCCGACAAGACCAAATGGACCTTCAAGCTGCGCCCCGGCGTCACCTTCCACGACGGCACGCCGTTCAATGCCGATGCCGTGGTGTGGAACGTCGACAAGGTCTTGAAGCAGGACGCGCCGCAGTTCGATCCGAGCCAGGTCGGCGTCACCGCCTCGCGCATGCCGACGCTGGCCTCCGCGAAGAAGATCGACGACATGACCGTCGAGCTCACCACCAAGGAGCCCGACAGCTTCCTGCCGATCAATCTCACCAACCTGTTCATGGCGAGCCCGGCGAAGTGGCAGCATTTCTATGACAAGGCCGAAGGCACTGATGCCAAGGCCAAGTCGCAGGCGGCCTGGGCCGCCTTTGCCAAGGACGCCGCGGGCACCGGGCCATGGAAGATGGCGAGCTTCACCCCGCGCGAACGGCTCGAGCTGGTCAAGAATGCTGACTATTGGAACAAGGCCCGCGTGCCCAAGATCGACAAGATGGTGCTGTTGCCGATGCCGGAGGCCAATGCGCGCACCGCGGCGCTGCTGTCCGGCCAGGTCGATTGGGTGGAGGCGCCGGCGCCGGATGCGCTGCCCGAGCTGAAGCAGCGCGGCTTCAAGCTCTACGCCAACGAGCAGCCGCATGTCTGGCCGTGGCAGTTCTCGCGCGTCGAGGGCTCGCCCTGGAACGACATCCGCGTCCGCAAGGCGGCCAATCTCTGCGTCGATCGCGAAGGCCTCAAGGACGGGCTGCTTGCGGGGCTCATGGTGCCCGCATCAGGCACCTTCGAGCCCGGCCATCCCTGGCGGGGAAAACCGACCTTCGAGATCAAGTACGACAAGCCGGCCGCGCAAAAGCTGATGCAGGAGGCCGGCTTCGGTCCGAACAAGAAGTTGACGGTCAAGATCCAGACGTCGGCTTCAGGCTCGGGCCAGATGCAGCCGCTGCCGATGAACGAATATCTCCAGCAGGCGCTCGCCGAATGCTATTTCGACGTGCAGCTCGATGTCATCGAGTGGAATACGCTGTTCACCAACTGGCGCCGCGGCGCCAAGGACCCCTCGGCCAACGGTTCGAACGCGACCAACGTCACCTATGCGGCGATGGACCCGTTCTTCGCGCTGGTGCGCTTCCTGCAATCGGGCATGGCCCCGCCGGTCTCGAACAATTGGGGTTATATCAACAATCCCAAATTCGACGAGCTGGTCAAGACCGCGCGGCAGACCTTCGATCCCGCCGCGCGCGACGCCGCGCTGGCCGAGCTGCACGCAGCCTCCGTCGATGACGCCGCCTTCCTCTACGTCGCCCACGACGTCGGCCCGCGCGCCATCAGCCCGAAAGTGACAGGCGTGATCCAGCCGAAGAGCTGGTTCATCGACTTCTCGCCGATCTCGATGACGCCGTAGCGATCGCTGTTCTATCTATCCGTCATGCCCGGGCTTGACCCGGGCATCCACGCCTTTCTTGCTTCGTGGTTCCGAAGCGAAGAACGTGGATGGCCGGGACAAGCCCGGCCATGACGGCATCTCCGCGCTAACCTGAGTAACCAAACGTGCTCGCCTATACCGCCAGACGCATCGTCTATGTCATCCCAATCGTCATCAGCGTCGCGCTGGTGTGCTTTCTGCTCGTGCACATCACGCCGGGTGATCCGCTGGTCGCGGTGCTCCCCGCCGATGCCTCGCAGGAGCTCGCCGCGCAGCTCCGCGCCGCCTACGGTTTCGACCGGCCGCTGCCGGTGCAGTTCGGACTCTGGCTGTTGCGCGCGCTGCATGGCGACCTCGGCAATTCCATCGCGACCGGCCGCCCGGTGCTGGCCGAAGTCATGCGTGCGGTCGGCAACACGGTGACGCTGGCGATTGCCGCGGCCGTCATCGGCTTCACCATGGGCATCCTGCTCGGGCTGATCGCCGGCTATTTCCGCGAGACCTGGATCGACAAGGTCGCGACCTCCTTTGCCATCGCCGGCGTCTCAGTACCGCATTACTGGCTCGGCATGGTGCTGGTCATCATCTTCTCGGTCGAGCTGAACTGGCTGCCCGCGGTCGGCGCCGGACCCAACGGCTCCAATTTCTGGGCCTGGGACTGGGCGCATCTGCAATATCTCGTGCTGCCGGCGATCACGACCTCGGTGATCCCGATGGGCATCGTCACCCGCACCGTGCGCGCGCTCACCGGCGATATTCTCTCGCAGGACTTCGTCGAGGCGTTGCGCGCCAAGGGTCTGCACGAACGCGGCGTGTTCCGCCACGTCATCAAGAACGCCGCCCCGACCGCGCTCGCGGTGATGGGGCTCCAGCTCGGCTACATGCTCGGCGGCTCGATCCTGATCGAGACCGTGTTCTCCTGGCCGGGCTCCGGCTTCCTGCTCAACTCTGCAATCTTCCAGCGCGACCTGCCGCTGCTGCAGGGCACGATCCTGGTGCTGGCGCTGTTCTTCGTTGTCCTCAACCTCCTGGTCGACATCGCGCAAGCCGCGATCGACCCGCGCATCAAGCGGGGCTAGCGGGATGAGCCCAGCGGTCGCCACGCTAATGGTGCGCTCCCTCCCCCGCCTGCGGGGGAGGGTTGGGGAGAGGGTGTCTCCTCGCGCGAGAACCCCCCAGAGGAGAAAGCCCTCACCCGGCGCGATGCGCCGACCTCTCCCGCAAGCGGGAGAGGTGCACCACCACCTTGGCTTGCATCGATCGTACCATCTTTCGGGAGCCCGCCCATGACCGAGCTTCCCTTGTCCGCCACCACCCCCGACGCCGCGCTGCAGGTCGCGCCCGCTACCAACGCCCGCGGCTATTGGGCGACGGTCGGCCGCCGCATCCTGCGCGACAAGGTCAGCATGGCCTGCGCCATCGTGCTGCTGCTGATCTTCGTCTCCGCGATCCTCGCGCCGTGGCTTGGGCTGGAAGATCCCTACAAGGGCTCGATGATCCGACGCCTCCGCCACATCGGCACGTCTGGCTATCCGCTCGGCACCGACGAGCTCGGCCGCGACATGCTGGCACGGCTGATCTATGGCGGGCGGCTGTCGCTCGTCATCGGCATTCTGCCCGTGATCCTCGCCTTCTGCATCGGGACCTCGCTCGGCATCATCGCCGGCTATGTCGGCGGCAGGCTCAACACCGCGATCATGCGCACCGTCGACGTGTTCTACGCGTTCCCCTCCGTGCTGCTGGCGATCGCGATATCAGGCGCGCTGGGTGCCGGCATCCTCAACTCCATCGTGGCGCTGACCATCGTGTTCGTGCCGCAGATCACCCGCGTCGCCGAGAGCGTCACGACCGGTGTGCGCAACATGGATTTCGTCGAGGCCGCGCGCGCCTCCGGCGCGGGGCCGCTCACGATCATGCGCGTGCACATCCTCGGCAATGTGCTGGGCGCGATCTTCGTCTATGCCACCAGCCTCATCTCGGTCTCGATGATCCTGGCCGCCGGCCTCTCCTTCCTCGGCCTCGGCACCAAGCCGCCGGAGCCGGAATGGGGCCTGATGCTGAACACCCTGCGCACCGCGATCTACGTCAACCCCTGGGTCGCGGCCCTGCCGGGCGCGATGATCTTCGCCGTCTCGATCTGCTTCAACCTGCTCTCGGACGGCCTGCGCAGCGCCATGGACATCAGGAATTGAGAATGATGATGCCAAGGCGGACTATCGCGGCGTGCTCCGTACACCTCTCCCGTAGGGAGAGGTCGGATTGCATCGCCAGATGCAATCCGGGTGAGGGGTTACGCTGCACCGAGTTTGCCGCGCCCCCTCACCCGCGCCTTCGGCGCGACCTCTCCCCGACGGGGAGAGGTGGGAGCGCGCGGCCATGACCGAGATCAACACTTCCGTTGCCATGCTGGAGCCGGTCGAAGACCGCGGCGGCGTTGCGCAGCCGCTGCTCCAGGTCAACGGCCTGACGAAACACTTCCCCGTGCGTGGCGGATTGTTCGCCGGCAAGCGCACCGTGCGCGCCGTCGACAACGTCTCCTTCTCCGTCGCCAAGGGCGAGACCGTCGGCATCGTCGGCGAGTCCGGCTGCGGCAAGTCCACCACCGCGCGCCTCCTGATGCATCTGATGCCGCGCGATGACGGCGACGTCATCTATGACGGCATGACCGTCGGGCAGTCGCTGTCCTTGCGCCAATTGCGCCGCGGCATGCAGATGGTGTTCCAGGACTCCTATGCCTCGCTCAATCCACGCCTGACGATCGAAGAGTCCATCGCCTTCGGCCCGAAAGTCCACGGCATGGCCGACGGCGCGGCGCGCGCGCTGGCCCGCGAGCTGCTCGGCAAGGTCGGCCTCGTCCCTGCAAATTTCGCCAACCGCTATCCGCACGAAATCTCCGGCGGCCAGCGCCAGCGCGTCAACATCGCGCGTGCGCTGGCGCTGTCGCCGCGGCTGGTGATCCTGGACGAAGCCGTCTCCGCGCTCGACAAATCCGTCGAGGCGCAGGTGCTCAATCTGCTTGCCGATCTCAAGCGCGAGTTCGGGCTGACCTATCTCTTCATCAGCCACGACCTCAACGTCGTGCGCTACATCTCGGACCGCGTGCTGGTCATGTATCTCGGCGAGGTCGTCGAGCTCGGCCCGGTCGACCAGGTCTGGGACAGTCCCGCGCATCCCTATACGCGCGCGCTTCTCGCTGCGATGCCGTCCTCCGACCCTGACAGGCGCACCGAGAAGCCGCCGATCTCGGGCGACCCGCCCAACCCGATCGATCCGCCTTCGGGCTGCCGTTTCCACACCCGTTGCCCGTTTGCGGAGCCGCTCTGCGCAAATGCGACGCCAAAGCTCACGGCGCTCGATAGTATGGGCCACGAGGCTGCGTGCTACATGGCGATTCCAGGTTCAGGCCACAGCCGCGCGCCCCAAGAGGAAACCGCATGACAAGACCGACGACAAAGGAAATCCAGGCGACGGCGCAGATCGCCGGCGTCCCCGTGAACGACGAGATCGCAACGCGCATCTCGAACTCCATCGGACCTGCCTTCGAGGGCTTTGCCGCCATCGCCGGCACGCTGCCGTTCGACCTCGAGCCCGCGCTCTATCCGCTCGCGCAGACCCAGAAGGTGTCGAAATGAGCACCGAGCCCGCCTTGATGACGCTCACCGAGGTCGCGCGCGCGATCGCGATGAAGCAGGTGTCCTCGCATGAGGTGACACGCGCGCTGCTGCACCGCATTGCGCAATGGCAGCCTCATCTCAACGCCTTCATGTCGATCGAGTCCGAAGCCGCGCTGAAGGCGGCTGATAGCGCCGACGCCGAGCTTGCGAAGGGCGTGGTGCGCGGTCCGCTGCATGGCGTGCCGCTCGCGCACAAGGACATGTATTATGATGCCGGCAAGGTCTGCACCTGCGGCTCGCTGATCCGCCGCGATTTCGTGCCGGCGGTGACGTCGACCGCGTTGCAGCGGCTGAAGGATGCCGGCCAGGTCCGTCTTGGCACGCTGCATCTCGCCGAATTCGCCTACGGCCCGACCGGGCACAATGCCCATTACGGCCCGGTGCGCAATCCCTGGAATGTCGCCCATATCACCGGCGGCTCCTCCTCGGGCTCCGGCTCGGCCGTCGCCGCGCGACTGACCTATGCGGCGCTGGGCTCGGACACCGGCGGCTCGATCCGCTTTCCCGCGCATTTCTGCGGCGTCACGGGGCTGAAGACCACCGTCGGCCGCGTCAGCCGCGCCGGCGCGATGCCGCTGTCGCAATCGCTCGATACAGTTGGCCCGCTCGCGCGGACCGCGGAAGACTGCGCGCTGCTGCTGGCGTTGATAGCTGGCCCCGACCCCGAGGATACGACCACGAGTCGGGAGCCGCTGTCGGACTACGTCGCGGCGACCAGGGGCTCGCTGAAGGGCCTCAAGCTCGGGGTGCCCGCATCGTTCTATGTCGACGATCTCGATCCCGAGGTCGCGCGCGTGCTGGACGAGACCATTGCGGTGCTCAAGCGTGAGGGCGCCGACATCGTCAAGGTCGAGCTGCCCGACCAGCGTCAATTGCAGGCCGCAAGCCAGCTCGTGCTCGCCGCGGAAGCGGCCGCCTTCCACAAGCGCTGGATGATCGAGCGGCCCCAGGACTATGGCGCGCAGACCTTGATGCGGCTTCAGAACGGTCTCGCCGTTCCCGCCATCACCTATCTCGAGGCGATGCGCTGGCGCGGCGCGGCGCTCGCCGCACACAATGCGGCAACCGCCGGCGTCGACGCGATCATCGCGCCGGCCTCGCCCGTGCCGGCACCGACGATCGAGGAGAGCGATGTCGGCGGCGGACCGAACGCGCCGGCGCTGCTGCAGCGGCTGACGCTGTTCACCCGCCCGGTGAATTTTCTGGGCCTGCCGTCGCTGACCATCCCCTCGGGCTTCACCGCGAGCGGCTTGCCTGTCGGCATGCAGCTGATCGGCCGCTCCTTCGATGAAGCGACTTTGCTGACCATCGGCGCGGCATTCCAGCGCGCCACCGACTATCACGAGAGGTTGCCCAAACTGCCGTCATGACAAAGCTCGTCGAGATCTCAGGCCTCAACATCCGCTTCACCGGCGAGCGCACGGTCTATGCCGTGAACGATCTCAATCTCTCGCTGGGGACTAGCGAAGTGCTGGGCCTGCTCGGCGAGTCAGGCTCGGGCAAGAGCGTGACCCTGCGCGCCCTGATGCGGCTGTTGCCGAAGAAGCGCACGCAGATTTCCGGCACGGTCGATGTGATGGGGCAGGATGTGCTCGCAATGGACGACGAGCAGCTGTCGTCGTTCCGCGGCCAGACCGTGTCGATGATCTTCCAGGAGCCGGCGCTCGCGCTCGATCCTGTCTACACCATCGGCGCGCAGATCGCCGAAAGCGTCGTGCGCCATGAAGGCAAGAGCTATGCGGAAGGGCGCGCGCGGGCGCTCGAGATGCTGGACATCGTGCGCATCCCCTCGGCGAGGAGGCGGCTGGACGCCTATCCGCACGAAATGTCCGGCGGCATGCGCCAGCGCGCGATGATCGCGCTCGCGCTCGCCTGTCGTCCCAGGATCCTGCTCGCGGACGAGCCCACCACCGCGCTCGATGCCACCGTGCAGATCCAGATCCTGCTGCTGCTGCGCGAGCTGCAGCGCGAGTTCGGCATGTCCGTCATCTTCGTCACCCACGACATTGGTGTCGCGATCGAGATCTGCGACCGCGTCGCGGTGATGTATGCCGGCCAGGTCGTGGAGCAGGGGACCTTGCGCGACATCGTCCGCACCCCGGTCCACCCCTATGCCAGGGGCCTGCTCGCCTCGACCATCCACGGCGCCAGGCGCGGCCAGCGGCTGGAAACCATTCCCGGCACCCCGCCGTCGCTGGCCGAAAAGCCGAACACCTGCTCCTTCGCCCCGCGCTGCGCTGCGGCCCAGCCCCGCTGCCTCGAGCAACTGCCGCCGGACGTCGAGGTCGGACCCGGTCGGGCGGCACGATGCGTGCTGGCGGAGCCGGTGCGCTCCTGAACTCAAAAATCCACTGCGCCGGCACACCCTTGTCACGTCACGCCTCGCGCATCGCGGGGCGGCCGTTTCTACTGTGCATGGGGTTGTTTTCGCGATTCGAGGCCTGGGGCCCCTGCGGGAACACCATTCAGACCCCGTTCATCCCGGTTCCCGTTCCATGGCTAGGTTAACGGAGAGGGACTTCATCTTATGTACATTTCTGGTCAAAGCCTGATCGTCATCCTGTTCGTCGGCCTGGTGGCCGGTTGGCTTGCTGGCAAGGTCGTGCGGGGGAGCGGGTTTGGCATCATCGGCGATATCGTGATCGGCATCGCCGGCGCGTTCGTGGCGACCTTCCTGTTCCCGAGGCTCGGCATCCATCTCGGCCTCGGGCTGGTCTCGGAGATCATCTATTCCGCGATCGGCGCCATCATCCTGCTGCTGGTGGTCCGGCTGGTCCGCGGCGGCGGCCGGCTCTAGCGGTCCGACCGATCGGAACCTTGCGCCTCTCCCCAGCGGCTTGTCAGCGCCCTGGGGGAGGCGCTTGTCTTTACTCGAAAAAGCCGCAAAGACTGTGAAGTACCGGACTTGCGGATCGGCCTGTCCGCAGTAGATGTGGCCAGGCCCGGATGAATTAGATTGCATTGCAAGGGGTGAGAACCCGATATTAATCCGCGGCGCTTACGCCACGATTCGCCTTTGAATCCAGGGGGACTGCCCCTCACCCGAAAGAGATCAGACTGATGGCAGCCGTACCCGGCCTCCGCCGTTCAGAGCTCGGTGACGCACTGCGTGCCTGCCGCTCGGCATTTGTCGGCGTCGGCTTCATGAGCTGCATGATCAACCTGCTCTATTTGACCGGGTCGATCTTCATGCTGGAGGTCTACGACCGGGTGCTGCCGAGCCGCAGCATCCCGACCCTGGTCGGCCTGATCGTGCTCGCCGGCGGCCTCTACATGGCGCAGGGCGTGCTCGACATGATCCGCAGCCGCATCCTGGGACGGGTCGGCACCGCGCTCGACGAAGCCCTGAACAGGCGCGTGTTCGACACCATCGTGCGGCTGCCGCTGCTGGTTGGCAATCGCAATGAGGGCCTGCAACCGCTGCGCGACCTCGACAATGTCCGCTCTTTCCTCGGCGGCATGGGCCCGAGCGCCTTCTTCGATCTGCCCTGGCTGCCGCTCTATCTCGGCATCTGCTTCGCCTTCCACGTCTGGATCGGCGTGACCGCGCTGGTCGGCGCGGTCATCCTGGTCGGCCTGACGCTGGTCACCGAGTTTCTGTCCCGCCAGCCGGCCAAGGAGGCGATGGGCCTTGCCGCCCAGCGCAACGACCTCGCCCAGTCCAGCCGCCGCAATGCCGAGGTGCTGGTGTCGATGGGCATGGCCGGCCGGCTCAACGCGCGCTGGAGCGCGGCCAACGAAAAATACCTCGCCGGCAATCAGCGCGCGAGCGACGTCGCCGGCGGCCTCGGCGCGATCGCCAAAGTGCTGCGCATGATGCTGCAATCGGCCGTGCTCGCTGTCGGCGCCACGCTCGTCATCCACCAGGAGGCGACCGCCGGCATCATCATCGCCGGCTCGATCCTCTCCGCCCGCGCGCTGGCACCGGTTGATCTCGCCATCGCGCATTGGAAATCCTTCGTCGCGGCCCGCCAGAGCTGGCACCGCCTCAGCAAGCTTCTGGAACAGATGCCGGCGCAGGCGACGCCGACGCAATTGCAATCGCCCACCAGCCGCCTCTCGGTCGAAGGTGTTGCCATGGTGGCGCCCGGCGACCAGCGCCTCATCGTGCAGGACGTCACTTTCGCGCTCGAAGCCGGCAACGGCCTCGGCGTGATTGGGCCGAGCGGCTCCGGCAAATCCTCGCTGATCCGCGCGCTGGTTGGCGTCTGGCAGCCGGTCCGCGGCAAGGTCCGGCTCGACGGCGCCGCGCTCGACCAATGGTCGAGCGACGTGCTCGGCCGCTACATTGGCTATCTGCCGCAGGACGTCGAATTGTTCGGCGGCACCATCGCGCAGAACATCAGCCGCTTCGACCCCGAGGCGACCTCCGACGGCATCATCGCCGCGGCCAAGGCAGCCGGTGTGCACGAGATGATCATCAAGATGCGCGAGGGCTACAACACCCAGGTCGGCGAGCAGGGCGCCTCGCTCTCGGCCGGCCAGGCCCAGCGCGTCGCGCTGGCGCGCGCGCTCTACGGCAATCCGTTCCTGATCGTGCTGGACGAGCCCAATTCCAACCTCGACACCGAAGGTGACGAGGCGCTGACACGTGCGATCCGGAGCGCCCGCGAGCGCGGCGCCATCGTCGTCGTGGTGGCGCATCGGCCGATCGGCGTCGAGGCGGTCGACCAGATCCTGGTGCTGCGCGACGGCCGCATGCAGGCCTTCGGTCCGAAAGAGCAGGTACTCGCCCAGGTGCTCCAGCCCCGCGTCGCGCCGCCGGCGCCGATCAAGGTCGTCAGCGAAGGCGGAGTGACCAAAGCATGAGCACGATGACGGTTGGCGGGACCAAGGCGGGCGCGACCAAGACTGTCCGGGACTCCATCCGGTTTCACCTGATGCTCGGGCTTGGAATCGTGGCGCTCCTCGCTATCGGTCTCGGCGGCTGGGCCTCGACGGTGCTGATCTCGGGCGCGCTGATCGCGCCGGGCCAGGTCGTGGTCGAATCCAACGTCAAGAAGGTGCAGCATCCGACCGGCGGCGTGGTCGGCGAGGTGCGCGCCCGCGACGGCGACGTGGTCAAGGCGGGCGACATCGTGGTACGGCTCGATGACACCGTGACCAAGGCCAACCTCGCCATCGTCGTCAAGAACCTCGACGCGGCGCAGGCGCGCGCGGCACGGCTTCAGGCCGAGCAACGCGGTCTCGACAAGATCGAGTTTCCGCAAGCGCTGCTTGACCGCCGTGACGATCCTGACGTCAAGGCGCTGCTCTCCGCCGAAACCAAGCTGTTCGAGGTCCGTGTCAATGGCCGTGCAGGCCAGAAGGCGCAGCTGCGTGAGCGCATCCAGCAGCTCAACGAGGAGATCGAAGGTCTCTCCGCGCAGGAGAAAGCCAAGGACAGGGAGATCGCGCTGGTACAGCAGGAGCTCACCGGCGTGCGCGATCTCTATGACAAGCATCTGGTGCAGATCTCGCGCCTGACCACGCTGGAGCGCGACTCGGCCCGCCTCAATGGCGAGCGCGCGCAGTACGTCGCCTCGCGGGCCCAGGCCAAGGGCAAGATCACCGAGACCGAATTGCAGATCATCCAGGTCGACAAGGACATGGTGAGCGAGGTCTCCAAGGATCTGCGCGAGACCAACGACAAGAGCGGCGAGCTGATCGAGCGCAAGGTCGCGGCCGAGGACCAGCTCCGCCGCGTCGACATTCGCGCTCCGCAGGACGGCATGGTGCTGCAATCGACGGTGCACACCGTCGGCGGCGTCGTCACCGCCGGCGACACCTTGATGCTGATCGTGCCGCAGACCGACGATCTCCAGGTCGAGGCCAAGGTCAATCCGGTCGACATCGACAAGCTGCAGATCGGCCAGAAAACCCTGCTGCGTCTGTCCGCCTTCAACCAGCGCACCACGCCGGAGCTCAACGGCGTCGTCAGCCGCGTCTCGCCGGACGTCACCACCGACCAGCGCACGGGCCAGAGCTACTATACCATCCGCGTCTCGATGTCGGCGGAAGAGGTCGCCAAGCTCGGCGATTCCAAGCTGATCCCCGGCATGCCGGTGGAGGCGTTCGTGCAGACCGGCGACCGCACGATGCTGTCCTACCTCTTGAAGCCGCTGCACGACCAGTTCATGCGGGCGTTCCGGGAGAAGTGATGCGCGAAGCGCATCATCCCGGAGCGCGCTTAGCGCGCATCCGGGATCTGGAGCGGCAGACTGGCTGTCATCGCCCGGCTTGACCGGGCGATCCAGTATTCCAGAGACAGTCGTGGTTGACTCGAGAGGCCGCGGCGTACTGGATGCCCCGGCCAAGCCGGGGCATGACAGCAGTGCGTGTGACAGGCAATCTACCCTTCGCTGACGATTGCCCACGTTGTTGCTATAGTTCGACTCACGTTCCCAAAACCTGGCCGGTCGAACAATGCAGTCTCTACCCTCCATCGCCACCAAATCCTTCTCCGACGCATCCGCGGCCGTCGCCCGCCTCGAGGAGATCTACGAGCGCAATACCAAATTCCTGCGCGACCGGTTCGAGGCCTATGTCTCGGGTGAAGCGATCACGACGCGGGTGCGGGCCTATTATCCTTTCGTCCGTCTCACCACGGCGACGCATGCGCGGCTGGATTCGCGTCTCTCCTACGGCTTTGTCGCGGGACCCGGTGTGCACGAGACCAGCGTGACGCGGCCGGATCTGTTTCGGGCCTATCTTACCGAACAGATCGGCTTGTTGATCCAGAACCACGGCGTGCCCGTCGAGATCGGTGAATCCGCCGAGCCGATCCCGATCCACTTCGCCTATCGCCGTGACATCAACATCGAGGCGGCCATCACCACCAGCGAGAACTCGTCGGTGACGCGATCATTGCGCGACGCGTTCGACGTGCCTGATCTCGCCACCATGGACGATTCCATCGCCGACGGTACGTTCCAGCTTCAGGCAGGCGCGCCCGAGCCGCTCTCGCTGTTCCGCGCCGCCCGCGTCGACTACTCGCTGCGCCGGCTCTACCACTACACCGGCACGGACCCCGAGCATTTCCAGAACTTTGTGATCTTCACCAATTACCAGTTCTACGTCGATGCCTTCGCGCAAGCGTGCCAGCAGCGGCTCCAGTCCGGCGAAGCCGGGCTCGACGCGTTCGTTGCACCCGGCAACGTCATCACGCGCGCTGACGGAAGCACGACCGGGGTCGCGCCCGCGCGCACGCCGAACATGCCGGCCTTCCATCTGGTCGCGCCTGACTGTCGCGGCATCACGCTGATCAATATCGGCACCGGTCCCTCCAATGCGCGCAATGTCACCGATCACGTCGCGGTGCTGCGGCCGCATGCCTGGCTGATGCTCGGGCACTGCGCGGGCCTCCGCAACACGCAGCGGCTCGGCGATTACGTGCTTGCGCATGGCTATGTGCGCGAGGACCATGTGCTCGATCGCGAGTTGCCGCCGTGGGTGCCGATCCCGGCGCTGGCCGAGATGCAGGTCGCGCTGGAGCAAGCGGTTGAGGACGTCACGGGTCTGGAAGGTTTCGAGCTCAAGCGATTGATGCGCACCGGTACGGTCGCCAGCGTCGACAACCGCAATTGGGAAATCTCCGGCCGAGAGGTCATCCGCCGCCTGTCGCAATCGCGCGCCGTCGCGCTCGATATGGAATCGGCTGCGATCGCCGCCAACGGTTACCGCTTCCGCGTGCCCTACGGCACGCTGCTCTGCGTCTCAGACAAGCCGCTCCACGGCGAGATCAAGCTCGCGGGCATGGCCAGCGAATTCTATCGCGCCCGGGTCGGCCAGCATCTCGAGATCGGCCTGAAGGCGCTCGAGCGGCTCAAGCAGCAGGAATCGGAGCGGCTGCATTCGCGCAAGCTTCGCAGCTTTGCCGAGGTCGCGTTCCAGTAAATCGATCGGAGCTGCCCCAACAACGGCAGCACGCCTGTCGTACCGAGCTCGTCGTATGCTCGCGTGCGTGCCCGCGGGGAATATCCCTGCCGAAGCAGGGTTATCATCTCGTCCGGGGCGTGTTCGAGCAGATATCAGGAGACCATAATGGTCAGTCCGAACATCAGGCTTGCCGTTCGCGGCGCATATCTTGCGGCGCTCATTGCCACAGCCGGATCTGCACCTGTCTGGGCAGCAGGAGGCGGAGGCGGCGGCGGAGGCGGTGGCGGTGGAGGTGGAGGCGGTATGGATCCCTTCGCCCACCCCTCTTCCAGCCAGAGTACGCCGGCCCCGACCTATCCGTCGCGCAGCGGCACCAAGGCCACCCAGAAGGGCAAGAAGGCCAATAACCAGTCGAGTATCGATGATCCGGCCTTTGCCGCAGGCTACCGCGTGGCCTACGACACCATCTATGAGCGCAACGACTACCTTGCTGCGATCGCGCAGTTGAAGTCACTCGGCCACGACGACAATGCGAATGTCGCCAACCTGATCGGTTACTCCTACCGCAAGCTCGGTGACTACAAGCAATCACAGATCTGGTACGAGCACGCGCTGAAGATCGACCCGAACCACGTGCTAACCTGGCAATATTATGGCCTGTGGCAGCTCGAGCAGGGCAATCGCGAGCAAGCGATGTTCCATCTCAACCGGATCGCGGCCATTTGCGGGACGGACTGCGACGAGTACAAGTCACTGGCAGCAGCACTGAGCAAGCCCACCGGTACAGCTCTCGCGTACTGAAGCCGGCCGGTCAGGCCAGCTGTGAGCCGCCCGCCACCTGTGGGGTGACAAGTCAGGCGAATTTCAGCATTGTCCCGTTCGGGGGCGAACGGGACAATTGGATGCCGCTGACGCGCGACAGGATCATCGGCCACGACCTCGAACGTCTGGCCTTCCGCTTCACCATGCTCAACGATGGTGACGTTGTGGATTGCCAGATCAGCGACGCCGCGATGGACGAGCTCGCGGGCATGCAGGGCACCGAAAGCAGCGCCCGGCAAGCGCAGTTCTTGTCCTTGCGCGAAACCATCGAGCGGATCGCGTCAGATCTCTATGACGAGGCGCCGCGGTTCAAAGGCCATGTGGTGCGGATTTTTGTGCGGCATTTGGGAAGGTGAGGTCGGTCCTTGCCTCGAGAAATACGGCCTCTCCGTCATCCTGAGGTGCGAGTGGCGCGATGCGAAGCATCGCGCCGGGAGCCTCGAAGGATGCACGGCCGAGATGCAGCCGGGCCGTCGTCCTTCGAGGCTCCCCTTGCGGTGCAAGGGGAGCACCTCAGGATGGAGACTACTGAAAGCGTGGTCGCTGGCAACCGCTCACCCCTCCAGCTTCCTCAACAACAACTTCAGCGCCGTCGCCGCGAACATCTGCATGTTGGCGAGGCGATCATTGCTGTCCGTCTCCAGCGTCATCACCTCCGTCGCAGACCCCGCGACCGCCATGCAGCTGTGGCCGGCGGCATCGCCGTAGCGGTTGCCGGTGGGGCCGGCTGCGCCGGTCTCGGACAGGCCCCAGTCGGAGCTGAAGCGGCCGCGCATCTGCTCGGCGAGGAGTTTTGCGTAGGGCTCCGAGGATGAGCGGAAGCCTTTCATCCCCTCGTCCGAAATATCCATCAGCACGCGTCTGGCGTCGCGGGTGTAGACCACGGCGCCGCCGAGGAAATAGGCGGAGGCGCCAGGCACCGCGAGCAGGCTTGCCGCGATCAGGCCGCCGGCCGAGGATTCCGCAACCGCAATCGTCTGTTTGCGCGCGATCAGTTTCGCTGCCACCTGTTCCGCAATGCCGACGAGCTCTTTCATCCTCTCCCCCTTGTTCCCTTCGCAACCGAGCTCAGCCTTCCTAGCATATGACAGCAGCGTTGGCCGAGTTGCGGGCGAGGGGCAGGCCTGCTTGAATGGCTGACAAGGCGGAGCGGCGAAGAGCCGCCCGGGAGCGAAGCGGCGAAGAGCCGCCCGGGAGCGAAGCGGCCAAGCGCCGCCCGCGACGAGACCGACGAGGAAACGTGAGAAGGGAGACGTCATGGCGTCCCTGATCGCCGGTGGGGTGGATTGCGATGTGCATCCAGCCGTGCCGCATCTGACCAGCCTGCTGCCCTACCTGAACGACTATTGGCGCGACCAGGTGACGACGCGCGGCATGGTCGACCTCGTTTCGCAATCCTATCCGAAGAATTCGCCGATCGTGGCGCGACCCGATTGGCGTCCCGAGACCGGCAAGCCGGGCGAAAGCCTCGAGGATATGCAGCGCCATGTGCTCGATCCCTTCCAGCTCAAGCACGCCATCTGCAATCCGCTTTACGGCGTGCAGATGGTGTTCTCGGAGGACATGCAGGCCGCCTTCTGCCGCGCGCTGAATGAATGGCTCGCCAGGGAATGGCTCGATCGTGACTCCCGGCTGCGCGGCTCGATCGTGATCCCGATGCAAAGCATCGAGAAATCCGTCGCCGAAATCGAGCGCTGCGCAGAAGACAAGCGCTTCGTGCAGGTGCTGGTGCTTGTGATGGGCGACACGCCGCTCGGAAAGCGCGCGCTGTGGCCGATTTATGAGGCCGCGGAACGGCTCGACCTCCCCGTCGGCATCCACGCCGGTTCCGCCTATCACAATCCGCCGACCGCGGTCGGTTGGGGGTCCTATCACATCGAGGATTATGTCGGTCAGGCGCAGGCGTTCCAGACCCAGCTCACCAGCCTGATCGTCGAGGGCGTGTTCGCAAAATATCCGCGGCTGAAGATGGTGATGCTGGAGTCGGGCGTGTCCTGGATCTCGCCTTTTCTCTGGCGGCTGCAGAAGTTCTGGCGCGGGGTGCGGATGGAGACGCCCTGGGTCGATCGCGCGCCGCTCGAGATTGTGCGCAGCAACATCCGCTTCTCATTACAGCCATTTGATGCGCCGCTGGAACCCGAGACATTAATTCGCCTGTTTGATCATATGCAGTCCGACGAATTGGTCCTATTCTCCACGGACTATCCGCACTGGCAGTTTGACGGCCAGGATGCGCTGCCCGAGGGTCTCACCCCTGATCTCGTGCGCAAGATCATGATCGACAATCCGCATGCTACCTATCCCCGCCTGAAATGAGCCCGCTGCCAAAGGAGGCAAGGCGATGAATATCCAGTTCCGCGAGAGCACCGAAACGTCCTCCCCCTTGACGACCAAGACCGCGATCGCGGACTGCGACATCCATCCGGCACGCGCGACCCGGACCGAGCTTTATCCCTACCTCGCCAAACGCTGGCAGCATCATCTCGAGATCTACGGCGTCCATGCCTATCAGGGCATGATGGAAGGCCCGCCCTATCCGAAGGCCCAGCCCAACGCCTCGCGCCGCGATGCCTATCCTCCCGAAGGCGGCCCGCAGGGCTCTTCGCTCTCCTTCATGCAGAAGCAGCTGCTCGATCCCAACAATGTGCAGCTCGGTGTGCTCAATCCGCTCAACACCGGGCAGGGCATCCGCAATCATGAGCTCTCGGCGGCGCTGTGTTCCGCGATCAACGATTGGCAGATCGACAAATGGACCAGCAAGGACAAGCGCCTGAAGGCGTCCATTGTCGTGGGCAATGAGGACGGCCTGTCGGCCGCTGCGGAGATTCGCGAGCGCGCCGGCGACAAGAACTTCGTCCAGGTGCTGCTGCTCAGCCGCAATGTCGAGCCGCTCGGCCAGCGCCGCTATTGGCCGATCTATCAAGCCGCGGAAGAGGCGGGGCTTCCGGTCGGCGTGCACGCCTTCGGCTTCGGCGGCAACCCGATCACGCCATCAGGCTGGCCGTCCTATTACATCGAGGAGATGGTGGGCCACTCGCAGTGCCAGCAATCGGCGCTGGCGAGCCTGGTGCTGGAAGGCGTGTTCGAACGCTTCCCGAAGCTGAAGATGGTGATGATCGAGGCCGGCTTCGGCTGGGCGCCGTCGCTGGCGTGGCGGCTCGACAAGGTCTGGCAACGGCTGCGCAGCGAGGTGCCGCATGTAAAGCGGCCGCCGTCCGAATATATCCGCGAGCAGGTGTGGTGGACCACGCAGCCGATGGAAGATCCCGAAAGGCGCGAGGATCTGTTCGACGTCATCAAATGGATCGGCTGGGACCGGCTGTTGTTCGCGACCGACTATCCGCATTGGGATTATGACGAGCCGTCGCGGGTGCTGCCGGCAGGCGTGAGCGAGGCCAATCGCGAAGCGTTCTATCTCGGCAATGCCAAGAAGCTGTACGGGATTGCTTGATGGCGCGGCATGTGGTTGCCGCGGTCGATGAATTGCCGCCCGGCACGCGAAAATTTCTCGAGATCGACGGCCGGCCGATCGCGGTCTTCAACATCAAGGGCGAGTATTTCGGCCTGATGAACCGCTGCCCGCATCAGGGCGCTGCGTTGTGCGAGGGGCCGCTGATCGGCCTCGCGCAGTCAAAGGATCCCGGCGAGATCGAGTACACCAAACTCGGTGAGATCATCCGCTGCCCGTGGCACGGCTGGGAGTTCGACATCCGCACCGGCCAATCCTATTGCGATCCCCGCCGCTTTCGCGTGAAAGCCTATCCCGCCCATGTCGAGTCGGGCGCAAGCGTGGTGAAGGGACCCTATGTCGCCGAGACGATTCCCGTGAAGGTCGAGAGCGACTACGTGGTGGTGGAGTTGTAAGTCTCCGCCGTCATTCCGGGGCGCGCGTAGCGCGAGCCCGGAATCCATTTCTCCCAGCACTCCAGTCGCACGATGGATTCCGGGCTCGCCTCTTCGAGGCGCCCCGGAATGACACTGGCTTTAATGCCCCGCCATCGGCTCGACGACCGGATCATACGTCGGCACCGCCTTGCCGCCGCCGCGATAGACGATCGAGGCCGCGATGATACCCAGCAGCGCCGCGAACATCAGCCAGGCGCCGGGCATGGCCTTGTTGCCGGTCTGCTCGATCAGCCAGGTCGAGGCGAACGGCGTGAAGGTGCCGAACAGCGCGGCTGCGAGCGCGAAGGCCAGCGAGAAGCAGGTTGTGCGCACATGCGCCGGCACGATCTCGACCAGTGCGCCGAGCATGGTGCCGCTATACATGCCGAAATAGAACGAGAACATCATCTCGACCGCGAGCAGCTTGCCGAAGGTCGGTGCCGCCACCAGCCAGCTCAGCGCCGGATAGGCGGTGAGCAACGCAAGCGTCGCGATCCCGATCAGCACCGGCTTGCGGCCGATGCGGTCGGACAGCGCACCGCCCACCGGGTTCCAGATGAAATTGGTGACGGCGACGAGCAACGTCACCAGCAGCGCATCCTGCGTCGACAGCTTCAGCACGGTCTTGCCGAAGGTCGGCGTGTACACCGTCACGAAGTAGAACGTCGTCGTGGTCAGGATCGCGATCATCATGCCGAGGATGACGATCCGCCAATTGGCGAGCGCGGAAGCGAATACTTGGCTCGCGGTCGGGTGCTTCTTCATGGCGAGGAACGCCGGCGTTTCCTCCAGCGTGCGCCGCAGGAAGAAGATCAAGGGAATGATCAGGCAACCGACGAAGAAGGGAATGCGCCAGCCCCAGGACGCGACCGTGTCGGCCGGCATCAGCTCGGACAGGATGTAGCCGAGGATCGAGGCGACGAAGATCGCGACCTGCTGGCTCGACGACTGGAACGAAGTGTAGAAACCGCGATTGCCGGGTGTCGAAATCTCAGCGAGATAGACCGACACGCCGCCGAGCTCGACACCGGCGGAGAAGCCCTGCAGCAAACGGCCGATCAGCACGATGACGGGCGCTGCGATGCCGATCGTGGCGTAGCTCGGACAGAAGGCGATGACGACGGTGCCGACCGCCATGATGCCGAGCGTGACGATCAGGCCCTGACGGCGGCCGATGCGATCGATGTAAGCGCCGAGGACGATTGCGCCGACAGGGCGCATCAACGCCCCGAGCCAGAACACACCGAAGGTGTTGAGCAGCGACGCGGTCTCGTTGGTCGAGGGGAAGAACGCCTTGCCGATAGCGGCGGCATAGAATCCGAACAGGAAGAAGTCGAACTGCTCGAGGAAATTGCCCGATGTCGCGCGCAGGATCGCGCCGATGCGCGACTTGATTGCGGGCGGATTTGATGATGCTGCTGGTCCAGCCATTGACGTTGCTCCCCTGAAGACGTGGCCGGACCGGAACTCATTTTCACGGCGCGGCGACAGATTGTTGCTGCGACAACCTGTCTACCCCTTCTCGCGCGCCGCGAGGCGAGTCAATCAGTTTTCCGGGGGAAGTTGATGATTTTTCAGGCTTTATTCTGCGTTGCAGCGATCATCCATTGGCGGAAGGCAGCAAGCTTCGGCGCCTCGCGACGGCCCTCCGGCGAAACCAGATAGAAGCCGGCATCGGCCGGCAGCGCGATCTTGAAGGGAACCACCAGCCGGCCCTTGGCGATGTCGTCCTGCACGTAGGACGTGCGTCCCATCGCCACGCCCATGCCATCGATCGCCGCCTGGA
Organism: Bradyrhizobium sp. BR 10261; assembly: GCF_019455395.1. Taxonomy (NCBI): domain Bacteria; kingdom Pseudomonadati; phylum Pseudomonadota; class Alphaproteobacteria; order Hyphomicrobiales; family Nitrobacteraceae; genus Bradyrhizobium; species Bradyrhizobium sp. BR 10261. The sequence continues at coordinate 18,051 of NZ_JACOFQ010000029.1, read as the reverse complement.
CCGTCATCAAGGTCATGTCGAAGGTGATGCCGGGCTGTCGCGAGATGTTGGTTGAAAGCCCCGCTGCCGTCAGCCAGAGGCGCCAATCGTCGCTGGTGGTGGTATGCAGCAGGACGTGGTCCTTCAGGTCCTCAGGCGTGCGCAGCGATTTGTCGCCGCGGAGCAGTGAAGGGCTGCACACCGGAAACAGCTCGTCCGCCATCAGCCAGTCGGCGCGTACGCCCGGCCATTGGCCTCGGCCGTAGCGGATCGCGGCATCCACATTGTCGCGCTGGAAGTCGACGAGGCTGGTCGAGGTGGTGATGCGGACGTCGATGCCGGGATGCGCCTCCTGGAAATCGCTCAGGCGCGGCAGCAGCCATTTCGCAGCGAGCGAAGCGATCGTCGAGACGGTCAGAACCTTGTCGTCGTCCTTGCGCAGCAACCGGTCGGTGGCGAGGCGGAGATCGTTGAAGGCGGCGCGAACGCCGGGCAGGTAGTCGCGCGCTTCCGGCGTCAGCGCGAGCGCGCGGTTCTGCCGGATGAACAGGCGGATGCCGAGCTCCTCCTCAAGGCGCCGGATCTGATGGCTGATCGCGGTCTGGGTCACGTTCAGCTCGGATGCGGCCACCGTGAAGCTGAGATGGCGCGCGGCGGCCTCGAACGCCCGTAATCCGTTCAGGGATGGCAATCTGGCAGTCATTTGGCAGCAGGATGCATGAGTTTATTTCATGCGAATAGGTACAAATTGTCGTTTGTCGCGGCGCAGTGGGAAGCAGATATTAGCCCTCAAGTTAGCTCAAGGAGCTCAACATGTCTACTTTGACCCAGAATTCGATGACAAATCATCATGCACCCGGGCTGCTCTACCAGATCGGCGAAACGCTCCACATCTGGCACGAGCGCTACCGGACCCGGCGCGAACTGACCAACTGGACCGCCCGCGATCTGCACGACGTCGGCCTGTCCTGGACCGACATTGCCTACGAGGTCGACAAACCCTTCTGGCGGGCCTGATAGGCCGCCAGGCCGGCGCCGCCTGATCACGGGGGCGCCGGAGGTCCCTCTTTTGAGGTCGCGTGTCATGAGCAGCTATCGCCTGGAAGACCTGAAGCAATATTCGGATACGCTGCGGACCCGCCAGGGAGAGGCGGTCAGACTCCGCTTCGTCGAGCCGCGCGATACCGACGAGCTTCAGCACTATTTCCGGTCGCTCACGACACGCTCCCGCTACAACCGCTTCTTCGGCGCGATCAGCGAGCTGCCGAAGGGCCTGCTGAGCGAGTTTCTCGATGTCGGCGCGCGCGAGCGCTTCACCGTGGTCGCGACCAAGATGGTCGATGGCTTCGAGACCATCATTGCCGAGGCGCGCTACGCCTTCCACGCCGAAACGGCGACGCTCGAATTCGGCCTGTCGGTCGACGACCGCTGGCAGGGGCACGGCATCGCCACCGCGCTGATGAAGAACCTCGAATGCCGCGCTGCCGCGCTTCAAGCCGAGCACATGTTCGGCGACACGCTGCGCTCCAACGAAACCATGATCTCGCTGGCACGCAAATCCGGCTTTGCCTTCGTCAATCACCCCGATGACTGGAAGCTGGTGCGCTTCGACAAGGAGATCCATGTCGCGCCGCAGGACATTCCCTGCGCGAGCTGGCGTCTCGCCGCCCTTTCCCGTCAGGCCGAACGCCCCTCAGCCTCGGCCTGACACCACTCGGTGCCCGGCCTGGCCAAGCCAGCGCCGGGCATTTTTTTGGCGTGCTCATTCCGTCATCCTGAGGTGCGAGTGGCGCGATGCGATGCATCGTGCCGGGAGCCTCGAAGGATGAGCGGCCCCGATGCATCCGGGCCGTCGCCCTTCGAGGCTCGCCGAAGAGGCGAGCACCTCAGGGTGATGGTCTACGATTTTCTAACGCTGCTACTTCCCCGTGAACACCGCCTTGCGCTTCTCGATAAACGCCTGCACCGCCTCCTTGTGATCGGCGGTCGTGGTGAGACGGATCAATCGCTCGGCCTCGTGATCGCGCGCCGTCTCGAAATCGAACAGCAGGGCCTCATCGAGATTGTCCTTCATGTAACGCAGCGCCAGGCGCGGGCCTTCGGCGAGAGACTTTGCCAATGCGAATGCTTCGGTCTGCAGCTTGTCGTCGGGCACGACGCGGTTGACGAGGCCGATTGTCTCGGCGCGCGCCGCGTCGACGCGGTCGCCGGTGAACAGCAGCTCGCGCGCCCGTGCGGTGCCGACCAGGCGGGTGAGCAGCCAGGCGATGCCGTAGTCACCGCTCAGCGCGATGCGGGCATAGCCGGTGGCGACAAAGGCCGATTGCGCGGCGATGCGGATATCGCAGGCCATGGCAATCGCCAGCCCGGCGCCGACCGCAGGGCCGGGCAGGGCGGCGATGGTCGGCTTGCGCACCGACACCAGCGCGCCGGTGAGCAGCCGCTGCCGCTCCTGGAGATCGGCTACCTTCTCGTCAAAGGACATTTCCAGCTTCTTCGGATCGCGATGCGCGCCCATGCCCTTGACGTTGCCGCCGGCGCAGAACGCCTCGCCCGCGCCGGTGATGAGCAGCGCACCGACATCCGGGCTCTCGCCGCAGGTGCGGATCATGGTGCGCAGCGCCGGGGTCAGCGTGTCCGACAGCGAATTGCGCGCCTCCGGCCGGTTCAGCGTGATCACGGCGACGCGGTCGCGGATGACGCAGAGGAGTTCATTGGTGCCGGTGTCGATGGTGGTCTCGGTGGTCATTGACCCTCCCTTTATTTTTTCATTGCGAGCTCTCGTAGGGTGGGCAAAGCGAAGCGTGCCCACCATTGGTTCTTGATCTCGAGATCGTGGGCACGGCGCTAGGCGCCTTTGCCCACCAAACGGCAGCTCGTTCAAAACTTCTCCACCCAGGGCCGCAGCTCGAGCTCCCAGCTCCAGGCGCTGCGCGGCTGCTGCAACACGTTCCAGTAGCTCTCGGCGATGGCATCGGGATCCAGCATCGAATCCGGCTTGTCCGCTGCCTCCGTGCGTGTCGCACTGCGGATGCCGCCGTCGATCACGAAATGCGCGACATGGATGCCTTGCGGCGACAATTCGCGTGCCATGCTCTGCGCGAGGCCGCGCAGCGCGAACTTGCCCATCGCGAACGGGGCGGATTGCGCATAGCCCTTGACGCTGGCCGAGGCGCCGGTGAACAGGATCGCGCCGTGCTGGTTCGGCACCATGCGCTTGGCGGCCTGCTGCGCCACCAGGAAGCCGCCATAGGCGCTGACCGCGATGGCATTCGCGACATCGGTCGGGACCAGCTCGACGAACGGCCCGCGCGAACGGCCAGAGGCGTTGTAAACGACGAGGTCGGGCGTGCCGATCTCGCGCTCGACCAGGCCAAACAGGCGCTCGACCTCCTCAGGCTCGGTGGCGTTGCAGGCATAGGCCTTCGCGCCGGTCTCGCTGCACAATGCGCCCAGCTTCTCGATCTTGCGCGCGGCCAGCGCGACGCGGATGCCTTGCGCCGACAGCAGCCGTGCCAGCGAGGCGCTCAGGCCTGCGCCGGCGCCGACGATGAGCGCGATCGTGTATTTCGGAGGTTCCATGATGTGATCTCTCGGGGACGGGACGCCGTTGATCTAGGCATCCGCCGTGCGGACAGCCAGCCGGCCCCATGGGCCTGCCGATCACAATTCCGCAGAGCGAATTGCTCCTTCACGGCAATCATGCCTCCCTGACAATTTGCAGCTTTATCGCCTCTCGCGACGGGAGCATGATCGACATCATCTCAAGCGGCAAGCGATAAGAACTGCCGCCGGGCGGAAACGAAGAGGACGATCATGCACAAGTCGGTCACAGCGCAGCCGAAAAGTGCCGCGGCCGCACCTTCCGGCCTGCTGGCGGCCGACACGTCAGGCATGAATTTCTACCGTGCCGATCCGGCGCTGACGGACCTCCTGCGCATCCATCTGCCGGATAATCTGTTTCGCCACATCGAGCCGCATCTCGGCCGCCTCGGCGAGCTCGCCGGCGGCCGTCTCGATGAATGCGCGCGGCTGGCCGACCGGCACACGCCGATATTGCATCAGCGCGACAAGTTCGGCCGCGACGTGCAGTGGATCGAATATCACCCGGCCTATCGCGAGCTGGAGAACGCCGCCTTCGGCGAATTCGGCATCCACGCGCTGTCGAACGCCAAGGGCATCATGGGCTGGCCCGACAAATATCCTGTCGTCGCCAAGCATGCTTTCACGTTTCTGTTCAACCAGACCGAATTCGGCATGGGCTGCCCGATCAATGTGACCGATGGCTGCGCCAAATTGCTTTCGAATTTCGGCAGTGAGGCGCTGAAGGCAAAATATCTCGATGGCCTGACCTCGACCGACATGAGCAAGCTGACGCAGGGCGGCCAATTCATGACGGAGAAGGAAGGCGGCTCCGACGTCGGCATGCTCACCACGCGCGCGGTGCAGGAGGGCGATCACTGGCGCCTCTACGGCGAGAAATGGTTCTGCTCGAATGCGGACGCCAAGGTCGTGATGCTGCTGGCGCGCCCGGAGGGCGCCGGCCCCGGCACGCGCGGCGTCGGCCTGTTCCTGATGCCGCGCTTCCTCGATGACGACGCGCAGAACCACTATCGGATCGTGCGTCTGAAGGACAAGCTCGGCACCCGCTCGATGGCCTCGGGCGAGATCAAGCTCGAAGGCGCGATCGCCTATGCGGTCGGCAAGCTCGACCGCGGCTTCGTGCAGATGGCCGAGATGGTGAACTCGTCGCGGCTCTCCAATGGCGTCAAGTCGACCGCGCTGATGCGCCGCGCCTATCATGATGCGATGACGGTGGCGACGAACCGCGTCGTGTTCGGCAGCCGCATCATCGATCTGCCGCTCGGCCGTCGCCAGATGCTGAAGATCATGCTGCCGGTCGAGCAGGCGCTGTCGATGAGCTTTCTCACCGCAGACGCGCTCGACCGCGCCGAAGCCGGCAGCCAGGACGCGGCGGCGCTGCTGCGCATCCTGACGCCAACCTTGAAATTCCGCGCCACGCGTGACGCGCGAAAAGTCTGCGGCGATGCGCTCGAGATGCGCGGCGGCATCGGCTATATCGAGGAATTCGCCACCCCGCGCCTGCTGCGCGATGCGCATCTCGGCTCGGTCTGGGAAGGCACCGGCAACATCGTCGCGATCGACGCGCTCAGGCGCGCGGTCGGCCGCCATGGTGCCGAATCCGCGCTCGCGGCCGATCTGCATGCGCGGCTCGATGACAGTGCCTCGGTGCCGCAGGCCTGGCGCGACAATCTGCGCGGCTTCGTCGATCGTGCGGTCCACTTCGCGCGCGAGGTCGCCGGCAAGTCCGAGAACGAGGCCGAGGCGCGGCGCGCCACGAGCCTGCTCTATCATGTCGCCAGCGCAGTGGCGCTCGCCTGGGAGGCGCATCGCATCCACGACAGGCGCGGCGATGCGCGCCGGTTGCTGCTGTCGCGGCTGGTGATCGACCATCGCGTGTCGCCGAGCGATCCGTTCCGGCTGACGGAAAATGCTGTGCAGGCGAAGATCGGATCGCTTCTGCTCGGCGACAGCTCGGCCGGCATGAGCGAGGTTGGCGAACTCGTTCTGGCAGCGTAGGCTCTTTTCACCTCTCCCATAGGGAGAGATAGAAGCCGCACTCAAAAAATCATAACAACGAGGGAACACCGATGAAGGCCGCCGTCCTCTATGAAGTCAACAAGCCGCTCGTCATCGAGGATGTCAGCCTGCCGAAGCCAGGGCCGCGCGAGGTCCTGATCCGCACTGCTGTCGCTGGCCTCTGCCATTCGGACCTTCACTTCATGGAAGGCCTCTACCCGCATCCGCTGCCCGCGGTGCTCGGCCATGAATCAGCTGGGATCGTCGAGCAGGTCGGCTCCGACGTGACTTATGTGAAGCCCGGCGATCACGTCGTCACCTGCCTGTCCGTGTTCTGCGGCACCTGCGACAATTGCACCACCGGCCGCACCGTGCTCTGCACCGACACCACGGTGAAGATGCTGCCGGGCGTCTCAGATCGGATGCAGTGGTCGAAACCCGAGAAGCTGCACCAGTTCCTCAATCTCTCGTCCTTCGCCGAGCAGATGCTCGTGCACGAGAACGCCATCGTCAAAATCCGCAAAGACATGCCGCTCGAGCTCGCTGCGCTGATCGGCTGCGGCGTCATCACCGGCTACGGCGCGGTGGTGAATACGGCGAAGGTCACGGCCGGCGAGACGGTCGCGGTCATCGGCTGCGGCGGCGTCGGCATGGCCGCGATCAACGGCGCGCAGATCGCCGGCGCCGGCCGCATCATCGCCATCGACACCAACCCGGCCAAGCTGCAGCTGGCGACCAAGCTGGGCGCGACCGACATCATCAACCCCGCCGACGGCGACGTGGTGAAGCAGGTGCGCGACCTCACCAATGGCGGCGTGCAGCATTCCTTCGAGGTGCTCGGCCGCAAGGAGACCGCCGAGCAGGCCTTCGCCATGCTGGCCTCGGGCGGCACCGCCACCATCGTCGGCATGATCCCGTTCGGCCAGAAGATCGAGCTGCACGGTTTCGACTTCCTGAGGGAGCGGAAGATTCAGGGCTCGTCGATGGGCTCCAACCATTTCCGCGTCGACATGCCGCGCCTGGTCGATTTCTACCTGCGCGGCCGGCTGCACCTGGAAGACTGGATCTCGGCCAAGCTGAAGCTCAGCGAGATCAACGAGGGCTTTGCCAACATGAAGGCCGGCAAGACGCTGCGCAGCGTCATCGTGTTTGATAGTTAGGCCACAACGACGGTGTCATCGCCCGCGAAGGCGGGCGATCCAGTACTCCGCGGCGGAAGTTGTATGAACGAATAATCGCCGCGGCGTACTGGATGCCCCGGTCAAGCCGGGGCATGACAGCTGAGTGTGGAGCGGCAGCGTGCCCTCCTCACCGCGACACGTGTGCCGACACCGCCAGCCACGTCCCGTTCTTCTTCGCCCAGCAATCGGTATACCGCCCCGTCGCCTGCTGGCCGTCGGCGGTGGTGTAGCTCGTCGCCGCGTGAATGATGGCGAAGTCGCCCATGATGCGGATGATGACGTCGAAGGCGTGCAGGTTGCGGATCGCGATCGGCTGCGCGGTCTGCTCCAGGAAGGCGGCGCGGTCGACCAGCGTCTTGTCGGGATTGGAGCAGTAAAACTCCGGCGCCAGGATCTCGTCAAAGCGCTTGACGTCGCAGTTCTGCACTGAGGCGACGTAGTCGCGGTTGAGTGCGGTGAGCTGTTCGAGGTCCTGGCTCATGGTGCTTCCTCTCCCTATCGAAGCCGTCAATTATTTTGCTCCGTCATTGCGAGCGAAGCGAAGCAATCCAGAGATGTTTCCGCGGATGTAGTCTGGATTGCTTCGTCGCATCAGCGCAAAATTGCTGCGCAATTTTGTCGCGAGCTCCTCGCAATGACGGTGGGGTGAACCACTAATCGTCAAACATCTTCGGCGGCACGAACCCGCCGAACTCGCGCTCGATCAGCTCGGCGAGCTTCAGCGGCGTGCGGTCTTCGAGCCACGGGCCGACGATCTGCACGCCGACCGGCAGGCCGTCCTTCGACAGACCGAGCGGAACGGCCGTCGCAGGCAGGCCCGGAAGCGTTGCTATGCCCGGCCAGGCAAGCTGATCGACATAGGGATAATCCGTGCCGTCGATGCTGATGCGTCGCAGGTTCTGATCGGGCAGATGATCATGCGGAAAGGCCGGCGTCGGCATGATGGGGCAGATCACCGCGTCGAAGCTGTTGAACAGCGCGCGCCATCGCGCGCGCAGGCCTGCGCGGCTGCCTGCGTCGAGCACCCAGGCGCGGTGGCTTGCAATCGTGCCGCGCAGCCGCTCCGCGCCGAGGCTGCGGTCCTCCGGCGACAACTGGCTTGCTCGCGCCCGCGAATCCGCGAGCTCGTCGGGTGGGAAGAACGCGCCGAGGAAGCTCAGCAGCATCCGCATGTAAAGCCGCGACGTCTCCGCGAAATCCGGCAGCAGTGCGCTCTCGCGCGCGACGGTCACGCCGGCCTTCGCAAGATCCGTCGCTAGCCTGTCGATCGCGCCACGGACATCCCGATCGGCCGGCAGCAGCGGATGGCTGTCGATCACCAGGACACGAAAATCCTGCAACGACTGATGTCGCGCGACGGGCAGCTCGAGCTTGTAGGCGACACCGGCATCCAGCGGATCCGGTCCGGCCATGACGTCGAGCAGCAAGGAGAGATCCGCAGCGGTGCGTGCCATCGGGCCGATGACCGCGAGATCGCCTTCGCGGGGAAGGGCTGGAAATGGCGGCGGCGTCTCACCGCGGGCGGGGCAGAGATTGAGGGTCGGCTTGTGGGCGAAGATGCCGCAATGAAATGCCGGCACGCGCAGGGAGCCGCCGATGTCGGAGCCGGTAGCGAGCGCGCAATAACCCGCGGCAAGGGCTGCCGATGATCCCCCGGACGATCCACCCGGCGTGCGGCCGAGATGGTAGGGATTGCTCGTGGTGCCGTAGATGTCGTTGTAGCTCTGCCAGTCGCTGAGGCCGACCGGCACGTTGGTCTTACCGAGGATCACGCCGCCAGCCTCTTTGATGCGGGCCACCGGCAGTGCGTCTTCCGCAGGCCTGAAATCCTTATGTGGCACGAACCCCCAGGTCGTGGGCAGGCCGGCGATGTTGAAAGATTCCTTGATCATCATCGGCAGGCCGAGCAGCGGCTTGCGCTCGCCGCGCGCCAGCGCCGCGTCAGCTGCGCGCGCCGCGTCGAGGGCGCGATCGAAATCCCGCACGCAGATCGCGTTGATCTTGCCGTCATGACGCTCGATGCGGTCGATCGCATCCTGCGTGAGTTCGACGGCGGAGACCTTTTTTGCTGCCAATGCAGCCGACAGCTCGACCGCGCTCTTGAAACTCCATTCCGATTTCGCCACGACATGCTCCTGCGCTTCAACTGATGGATGATGCGCAGTTTTAGCCGATGCCGCAACCGACGTTTGATCGCGGTTGATCTGCCCTGACGATATCCCCGGCGCTATCCTGGCAGCATTCGCTGCATCACGCGGTCGCGATAGATGAAGATGTGCGCAAGCGCGGCGGCGACGTGAACGACGATGGTGACGAGCAGCGCCCATTCCATCGCCTGGTGAAAGCCGTCAATGGTACGCCCTGCTGCGGCGTTGTCGGACGCCAGCATCGGCAGCGGCACGAGATAGAAGAACGACACCGACCAGCCCCGGAAGGAGGCAAACAGCCAGCCCGAGATTGTCGTCGCCAGCACCAGCGCGTAGAGCAGCCAGTGCACGACCTCGGAGCTCAGGCGCTGCCAGACGGGAAGAGAACTTTCGGGCGCGACCGGATGAGCGAGCCGCCAGACCAGGCGGAGAGCCGTCAGCACGAGAATCGCGATCCCGATCGAGACGTGAAACGTCATTCCGGCACCCGGGCTCATGCCGCGATGGATATCCGGCATCAGCCAGCCGATCGGGTATTGCACGGCGAGCAGCGCGACGATGCACCAATGGAAGACCTTGGCAGGTGTGCCGTATTGCAAGTGGCGCATCATGGAGGACCTGGAGTTGCTGCTGCGCCGATCAGATTCACGATCGCGACGAGATATGAACGACGTTGCTTCATCGCCGCCGCCTATGCCGCCCCGATCAATATTCCCACCGCCAGCACGATCGCGCCGCCGAGAACGATCTGGAACACGGCCTGGAGGAACGGCGTGTCCATGTAGCGCGAGCGGATGAAGGCGATCGCCCACAATTCGAAGAACACGACGACGCCTGCGATTCCGGTCGCGATCCAGAACGCGTTGGCCCAGTGGTCGGGCACCAGATAGGGTGCGGTGTGACCGAGCCCGCCGAGCGTCGTCATCGCGCCGCAGGTGAGGCCGCGCAGCCATGGAGATCCGCGCCCTGTGAGCGAGCCGTCGTCGGACAACGCTTCGGCAAAGCCCATGCTGATGCCGGCACCGATGGAGGCAGCAAGGCCGACCAGGAACGTCTGCCAGTTCTGGTGTGTGGCGAAGGCCGCAGCGAACAACGGCGCCAGTGTCGAGACCGAGCCGTCCATCAGGCCGGCGAGGCCCGGCTGCACATATTGCAGCACGAACATGCGGCGGTTGGTGCGGTCTTCTTCCGCGCGCACGTCGGAGCTCAGGATCTGGTCTGTCAGTTTCGCAGCGGTCTCTTCATGGCCTTTCTCGGCTTCCGCGAGATCGCCGAGCAGGCGGCGCACACCGACATCCTGGGCGTGTTCGGCGGCCTTCACGTAAAAGCGCTCGGCCTGCAATTCCATGGTCTCGACCTCCCTGCGGATGGTGTCGAGCGGCAAGTTCTTGGTGAGCCAGACCGGGCGGCGCTTCAGGAATCCCTTGACGTCTTCGCGGCGGATCGGCGGCAGATGCTGGCCGAAGCGCTGCTCATACATTTCCAGCAGCATGTGGCGGTGGCTGCGCTCCTCCTCGGCCATCTGCTCGAAGAGCTTGGCCGAATCCGGATATCGCTCCTTGAGATCCTCGGCGAAGGTCATGTAGATGCGGCTGTCCTCCTCTTCGGAGGAAATTGCGACCGCCAGCACTTCACGCTCGGTCAAATCGGCAAAATTCTTCACTGACTGCGCCTGATGTAGTTTAGAAGCATTCTAAACTGCTATAGGCTGCAATTCGTTCAGGGTCAATTCACGCGAGCCGCGCGAAGGCTTGCATGCGAACGTCACAGCGGTGCGTGGGTGCACGGAACCGGGTCCCGTCGTACTGGTTCGAATCTTTGGATGTGGGTGGACGGGTGGAATGATGGACAAGGTCAAATTTCGTCTGAATGATTCCCGGCTGGCGCCGCGCCGCACCAAGCTCGAAATCCCCGGATGGGCCGGCAAGCGCGAACCACGTGCGAACGGTTCGCGTGAGCAGGTCTGGCACTGCGTGCCCTTTTCCGAGGGCGCGCAATATGGCATCGAGCTGTTCTATCCCTATGATTTCGAGCTTCACGTCACGACCAGAGAGGGGCGCTTGATCCTCGAAGCCGATTGGGGCGAGCCGCCCGAAGGCGGCGCGGAATGGCCACCGTTTCGCAAGTTTGGTGACGCCTTCTACACCTATCAGATCCTGCTCGATCTCAAGGTCGCAAAGGGCATGGCTGTTCGCACCGAGCCGCATCCGCGATTCTATGCCGATCCGACCGACACCGTGCCGATTGCGGTCCCCGCGCTGATCCGCAATTGGTGGCCCATGATGTTCTTTTGCGTCTTCAAGGCGCCGGCCGAGGGCCGAACCCATATCTTCCGACCCAACGAGCCCTTCGCGCAAATCATCGTCATTCCCGAGGAGGCGACCTTCGAGCTCGAGCCGATGAGCGAGGAGGAAGCGGCAGAGCGCGAGCTGCAGGCCCGCCGGATCTACGCCAATCGGCCCAAGCTGGCCGCAGGCACCGAGTGGACGTCGTCATCTGATACGGTATTCGATGGTACCTATCGGCACCTGCACCGCGCGGCCAAGGAGAAGGCTCGTAACGGATAGGGCGGATGACCCTTCCTGGACTGTGCCCCTGCGATCTTGCCTATCTTTCCTGGTTTCCCGTCATCAAATGCAAACAGGACCCGCAGGTCCTGTTCATCTCGATCCTGGTATCGGCGACCTCAGTAGTAGTCGCGGCGATAGAAGCTGTGATGATGGTGGTGGTGATGGTGATGATGGTGATGATAATACCGCCGATATCGCGGGACCACCACGACCGGCTCGTCGTAGTCGTAGTAGCGACGACGATAGAAGCTGTGGTGGTGATGGTGATGATGATGATGATGGTAGTAGAATTGAGCGAGCTGAACATTCTCGCTCGCTTTTGGCGGAGCCTCTTCATCGATGGCTTGCAGCAAGGCGCTGGCGTTCGCAATCGGCTCGAGCAGGTCCGCGTATGAATTCGCCTGGAGGACGTCCGTCGGCGCGGGCGCAGCCTGGGCGGCACCTAGCGTTCCGAGTGCGGCCACGGCTCCCAATAGTCCGGCGATCTTCTTGTCCAATGTCGTTCTCCATGGTCGCCGGACTCAGCTCCGGCATCTCGCAACGTCAAATATTGCCGAATGTTCCCTGAACCGCCGATTAATGCCTTGTGGCTGGAGGGTGGCGTCGCTCAGCTTGCGGAGACTGTGTCGGCGCGGCGGAGGAATTGTAACAGCAACCGGCTGACCTCCGCCGGCTGCTCTTGTTGCACCCAATGACCAGCACCGTCGACGAGATGGCAGCCGAGCAGCTTCGTGCAGCCGGGGCCCTGCATCGCCTCGAACACGCCGGGGCGCTGATAGGTGCCCCAATCCTGCTTGCCCGAGATGAAGCAGGAGGGCACGTCGATGCTGCGCCCGGCGAACAGCTGCATCTCGTCGTTGAGCATGCCCGACGTGCCGTAGCGATACCATTGCAGCCCGCCCTGGAATCCGGTCCGGCTATATTCGGCGCTGTAAAAGGCGAGATCGCTGTCCGGCAGCCATTGGTTGGCGGCGATCGCGGCGCGCGATGGCATCTCCTTCGCGACCGTCTCGGCCATGGTCTCGCCGAGATTCATCACGTAATAAGTCGGCAGTTTTGCAAGCTCGTTCGCCGACCATGATTGCAGCGGATACGGCTTGTTGTCGGTCCAGTCCGCGCTCTTGTGATGATAGTAGGCGCGCAGGAAATCATGCAGGCCTTGTGGCGCGTGCAGCATGTCGGCATTGGCCGTGCGTGTCGAATAGTACCATTGATAGTGGATGCGCGGGCGCGGCAGCGCGGCGAGCTCACGATGCACGGGATCTTCGACCGCGGGCTTCGCCGGCGCATCGACGGTATTGAACGGCAGTGGCGGCGCACCGCCGAACGGTGCGCTCATCAGCGTCACCGAGCGAAACACGTCGGGCCGGATCAGCGCGCACCAGGCCGCGACCGGGCTGCCGAAATCATGCCCGGCGAGATCGACCTGCCTGTAGCCGAACGCCGATACGAGGGAGAGTGCATCGCGCACCAGATTAAGGAGCGAGAACGGTGCGAGATCGCCGTCGTAATCCGCGGTCCATCCGGTGGTGCGGCCATAGCCACGCTGATCGGGTGCGAGCACGTGATAGCCGGCCCCGGCCAGCGCCGGCATCACCTTGCGCCAGGAGAAGGCGAGCTCGGGAAAGCCGTGCAGCAGCAGGATGCAGGGACGGCTCTTGGTCTCGAAACCGGCCTCGAGCACATGCATGCGCAGCCCGTTGATGCCGTCGACATAACGCGAGCGGATCCCGGCGGGCAGGGGAATGTCGGCGAGTGATGTCATCGCTTCTCTCCACGCGGGCGGAACGGTAGGGTGGGCAAAGCGGAGCGTGCCCACGCATTTTTCGTGATCGAGAGAGATGGTGGGCACGGCGCAAGGGCGCCTTTGCCCACCCTACGGCATTTCACTCCACCGCCGCACACACGAACGCGTTGCCTTTGCGCCTGATCTTCCCCACCGACGGCGAGGGGAAATGCGCGGTGCAGCACAGCGTATCGGTGTCGCAATAGCGCTCGAGGAAGCTGCGGCGCGTCGTGGCCGCCTTGGCCGGATCGACGTCGAACTTGATCGACAGCTCCGGATAAAGCGTTTGCAAGGGCGAGTGCATGAGATCGCCTGAAAACACCGCATCGTCCTTGCCGCGGCCCATCGTAACAGCGATGTGGCCCGGCGTATGGCCGGGCGTCGGCAGGATACGGACGTGGTCGCCGATCTGGTGATCGTTGCCGACGAGCTCGTGGCGCTTGGCTTCGACCACGGGCAGCACGCTGTCGACGAAGGGCGGGATCGCCGTCTTTGCATTCTGCTCGAACCAGTGATCGTATTCCTGCTTGGCGAAGAGGTAGCGCGCCCTGGGGAAGGTCGGCACCCAGCGGCCGTTCTCCAGCCGCGTGTTCCAGCCGACGTGATCGACATGCAGATGCGTGCACATCACGAAGTCGATGTCGTCGACCGAGACTCCCGCGGCATTGAGCGCGCGCAAATAGGTGTCGTCGGTCTTCATGTTCCATTTCGCGCGATTGGGGCGCGGCTTGTCGTTGCCGATGCAGCTGTCGATCAAGATGGTGTGGTGCGGCGTCTTCACCACATAGGACTGGAAGCACAGCAGCAGCACATCCTGCTCGTCCAGTGCTTTGGCCTGCCGCATCCACGCCCGGTTCTCGGCCAGGACCTCAGGCGTCAGTCCCGGCAGCATGTCCAGTGCCGGCACGAATGAAGTTTCCTGCTCGATGACGCGATGGATGGTGAGGTCGCCGACGGAAAATTTCAGGCTCATGAGGAACTCCCGCTGGTTGCAGCATGATCCGCAAACAAAGTATGCAGCGGTTTTCCGACAGGATCCCGCTCAACAACAAGCCTAAAGCGAGCTGATGATCATCCCGCTACGCGGCCGGCGGGACCGAGATCTTCACCGAGGGCCGCTCCAGCATCTTCTGGTGGAAGGCATCGAGCTTCGGATAGGCCTTGCGCCAGCCGCAATCGGCGAAGCGGAAGTCGGCATAGCCGAGCACGCAAACAAGGCCGATCTGCGAGATGTCGAACGGGCCGTTCAGCACCTCGGGCATGTTCTCGAAGCGCGCCATGCCGGTCCAGGCCCGGTTCCAATGGTCGTCCGACCACGCCTGCCATTGCAGGCCCTGCGGCCGCACCATCTTCTCGTAGCGGCACAGCAGCATGGAATCGAGCATGCCGTTGATGAGGGAGTGATTGGTCTTGGTCTTCCAGCGCCGCGGGCCGTAATCCGGGATCAGGCTGCCGCCCGCCATCTCGTTGAGATATTCGACGATGACGTAGGAATCCAGAATGACGTCGCCATCATTGGTGATCAGCACCGGCAGCTTCTTCAGCGGCGTGATCTTCGAATAGTCCTCGTTGGCCGTGCCGGGCGCGACCGTCGCCGGCATGAACTCGATCTTGTCGATCAGCCCGAGCTCGATCGCGGCGATGCGCACCTTGCGGGCAAAAGGGGAGGCGGCGGAGAAGGAGAGTTTCATGGCGAGCATCCGAAAATGAAAATTGCGATCGTCATTGCGAGGAGCCCGCGACAAAATTGCGAAGCAATTTTGCGCTGGCGACGAAGCAATCCAGTCTGTTTCCGCAGAGGAATTCTGGATTGCTTCGCTTCGCTCGCAATGCCGGGGAGAGGTCGTAGCGGCCCTACGCCGCCACGATCTCCTGGCGCTGCTCGCCGAGGCCTTCGATGCCGAGCGTGACGACGTCGCCGACATTGAGGAAGGTCGGCGGCTTCATGCCGAGTCCGACGCCGGGCGGGGTGCCCGTGGTGATGATGTCACCCGGCAGCAGCGTCATGAACTGCGAGACGTAGGAGACGCACTTGGCCATCGAGAAGATCATGGTCTTGGTCGAGCCGGTCTGGCGGCGCTGACCATTGACGTCGAGCCACATCGACAGGTTCTGCACGTCCTTGATCTCGTCCTTGGTGGCGAGCCAGGGGCCGAGCGGGCCGAACGTGTCGTGCGACTTGCCCTTGGTCCACTGACCCAGGCGCTCGATCTGGAAGTTGCGCTCGGAGACGTCGTTGCAGACGCAATAGCCGGCGACGTAGTTCAGCGCGTCGGCCTCCGAGACGTATTTGGCGCGGGTGCCGATGATGGCGGCGATCTCGACCTCCCAGTCGAGCTTGGTCGAGCCGCGCGGCTTCTCGACGTTGTCGTTCGGGCCCGACAGCGAGGTGTTGGCCTTCATGAAGATGATCGGCTCGGTCGGAATGGCAGCGCCGGTCTCCTTGGCGTGGTCGCTGTAGTTGAGGCCGATCGCGACGAATTTCGAGATGCCGGTGACGGGTGCGCCGAAGCGCGGCTTGCCGGAGACGGCGGGCAGTGAGGCGGGGTCGATGGCAGCGAGCTTCTTCAGGGATTCCGGGGAATAGGCCTCGCCGGTGAGGTCCTTCAGATGGGCCGACAGGTCGCGCAACTGGCCGGATTTGTCGATCAGGCCGGGCTTTTCCGCACCCTTTTCGCCGTAACGAACAAGCTTCATTCTGGTTTCTCCCTTGGGATGGACTGATCGGTTGAACAGCTTCATGGAACAGCACGGCGGGAAATTCAACCGCCGAAAGGGGATGCATTGCAGCCCTTACTTTGTGGGTGGGTTAGTGATCGTACCCCGGGATCGTAGGGTGGGTTAGCCCCGCAGATGCGCAAAGCGCATCTGCTCGGCGTAACCCACCAATTCTGCCTCTGCGGAAACAGAAGAGGTGGGTTACGCCCTCGACTGCGCTTCGCGCAGCCGCAGGGCTAACCCACCCTACGATCCCAGCGCCTCGAACCTGAACGCATCCCCGTCCCGTTTGATGTGCCCGGCGGAGAAATGCCCGCCAATCACCAGCGTCGGGGTGTCGGCAAAGCGCGAGAACACCTTGTGCCGGCTCGCGGCCGATTGAGCGGTGTCGGTGTCGACGACCGAGCACCAGTCGAGATGCGCCATCTGGCAGGGGTGATGGGCGACATCGCCGCTGAGCAGCGCCTCTTCGCCGCCGGATTCGATCAGCACGCTCATATGCCCGGGGCTGTGGCCCGGCGTCGGGATAACGCTGATCGCTTCGCAAATCCGATGATCGCTCGGGATCAGCTCGGCCAGGCCCGCATCGATGATAGGCTTCACGGAATCGTTGAACACCGCGACCTTGTCCGGCTCGGCCCTGTAGTCACGCCAATAGTCATATTCGGTCCTGCCGAACAGGTAGCGCGCCTTCGGGAAGGTCGGCACCCATGTGCCATCGACCAGCTTCGTATTCCAGCCGACATGATCGACGTGCAGATGCGTGCACAGCACGGTATCGATACTGTCGGGCGGAAAGCCTGCTTCCGTCATCATCTCGAGGAACGGCGTGTTGCGGTTATTCCAGACCGGGACGCCGCGGCCCTGCTTGTCGTTGCCGAGGCCGGTGTCGACCACGATGCGGCGCGCCGCCGTCTCCACCACCAGCGAATGGATCGACATTTTCAGCCGGCCTTCGTCGGTGGCGAAATGCGGGATCAGCCAGGGCAGCTTCCGGATTTCGTCATTGGTGGCGGCCGGCAGGATGAAGCGGGTCGAGCCGACCGTCTCCATTTCGACGATCCCAGTGATTTTGACCTGGCCGACCCTCCACCGCATCGGGCGTACCCCCATTTTCTCTGTTTGCCGCCGAAAGATGCACATTTTCCGCCGCCAAGCGCAATGGATCATCTGTCGTGATGTTGCGTTATGTGAGGAACCCGTCGAGATCCAAAGGGGGAGCCCATGCCCGAGCTTGCGATTTCCGCCGACAAGGTCGCCTTCATCATCGAGAAGGCGCGCGAATTCGACGTCAAGGAATCCGGGTCAGATCCGGATTCGGGCTCCAATCCCTCCGACGACGATGAGATCGACGTGCTCGAGGACAACAATTCCGATCCGGTCGCAGCTGAGCTCGCCAGCTTCATCCGGGCGCTGAACGAGGACGAGCAGGTCGACCTGGTCACGCTGATGTGGCTGGGCCGTGGCGACGGGGATGTCGAGGAGTGGGACGATTTGCGCGCCCGCGCGGTCGAGGCGCGCAGCGAGTACAAGGCGCCACGCCGCGAGACGGTGCGATATCTCCTGGGCGAGCCGATGCTGGGCGATCTGCTCGCCGACGGCATGGACGAGCTCGGCATCGACTGGAGCGACGAGCGGACCACGCCGGTGTCGTAAGGCAAAATCGCTTCGAGTTTGATCGGTCGAGCCGCGAGCCCGCTTCAACCTCTCCCTTCGGAGAGGTTGAAGCACCACTGGCCTCACAGCGTTCCCGGGAACGCGCCACCGTCCAGCAAAATGTTCTGGCCGGTGATGAAGCCGGCCTTGGCGCCGCAGAGGAAGGCGCAGGCGTAGCCGAACTCGTCGGGCTGGCCGAAGCGGCCGGCGGGGTTGAGTTTTGCCCGCTCGGCCAGGATCGCTTGCGGCGTCGTGCCGCGCTTGTCGGCCTCGGCCTTGGCGGTGCCGGTCAGGCGATCGGTCTCGAACGGGCCCGGCAACAGGCCGTTGATGGTGACGTTGTTGATCACGGTCTTGCGCGACAGGCCGGCGATGAAGCCGGTGAGGCCGGCACGCGCGCCGTTGGAGAGGCC
>NZ_JACOFQ010000028.1:0-97537 GCF_019455395.1 Bradyrhizobium sp. BR 10261 | reverse complement strand
GTGCGAAGGCGATCGCGGCAAAGCCCTTGTAGTCCTGCAGGCGCCGGTCCTGCTCGAAGCGATCGTCGGGCCAGCGCAGGTTGAGACCGCCGGGCGGCAGCTCGAAATCGCTGGGGATGATGAAGGGCTTCATCTCGTCGGTGAGGTCGATCTCGGCGGTGGTCTCCACCGTCTCCGTGATCACCTTCATGCCGACCCAGCAGCCGCTATAGCGCGACATCGCGATGCCGAGCAGACCCATCTCGATCATCTCGTGGATGCTCGAAGGATAGAGATAGGGCATCAGCGCCGAGATGAAGGCGTGGTCGGATTGATGCGGGACGGTGGAGGATTTGGCGCCGTGATCGTCGCCGGCAAGGCATAGCACGCCGCCGTTCTTGGCGGAGCCGGCGGCATTGCCGTGGCGGAAGACGTCGCCGCAGCGGTCGACCCCGGGGCCCTTGCCGTACCAGATACCGACCACGCCGTCATATTTGGCCCCGGGCGAGAGGTTGAGCTGCTGCGAGCCCCAGATGGCGGTCGCCGCCAGGTCCTCGTTCACGCCGGGCTGGAATTTGATGTTGTACTGCTCGAGGTGCTTTCGCGCGGCGAAAAGCTGCTGGTCGTACCCGCCGAGCGGCGAGCCGCGGTAGCCGGAGATGAAGCCCGCGGTGTTCAGGCCGGCGGCGCGGTCGCGCCTGATCTGCGCCATGGGCAGACGGACCAGCGCCTGGATGCCCGTCGTGAAGATATGGCCGGTGCCTTGCGTGTATTTCTGATCGAGACTGATCGGACCCTGGTTGATGCCCATTCTTGTCCTCTTCCGCCCTTTTGAGCGTTTGGCTGCCTAAGCCGTTGCCTGCCCGTTGTTTTCAGCTAGGGCACGGCGACCACCTCTGCCACTCTATGTCGGATATTTAACGCAGCGCATCACAAATCTGGACCTTTCGCGGCGACGGGAAAAAAACGCAATTTCGTGGCGGGAAAGACATTGGCGATTTTCAATTTGTGTCACCATACCCCCGCTGTCGCGAAACGACATGACGCCGCTATGATTGGGCATTCGACTGATGGTCGCAGGAGCAGGCTTTCGATGCGGACGATTCTGGCTGTTGCGCTGTTGTGCAGTGCGGTTTTGGAGGCCGCTCTCGCCGCCGAGCCGTCGCCCGAGCTGATCGCCTACGGCAAGACGCTGGTCGAGGCCGGCGACTGCGCGGGCTGCCACACCGCCGATCCCGCCAAGCCCTTCGCGGGGGGAAAACGCATCGACACGCCCTTCGGTGCGATCTATGCGCCGAACCTGACGCCTGATCGCGACACCGGGATTGGCGCCTGGACCGACGCCGATTTCACCCGCGCCTTGCGCTATGGCACCGCGCCGGACGGCTCGCTTTACTACCCGGCCTTCCCCTACCCCTACTTCACGCGGATGACCAAGGACGACACGCTGGCGATCCGCGCCTATCTCGGCACCCTCGCGCCCGTCGTCAGCCGCAACAAGCCGCCGGAGCTGCACTGGCCCCTCAACTATCGCTTCCTGATGCGCGGCTGGAACTTGCTGTTCTTCACACCTGGCCTGTTCGAGCCGGACCAGAACAAGAGCGCAGCATGGAATCGGGGCGGCTATCTCGTCACCGGGCTCGGTCATTGCGGCGCCTGCCACACGCCGAAGAACGCTTTGGGCGGAGACAAGAGCGCGCAGGCGCTGACCGGCAACGAGCTCGACGGCTGGTACGCACCGCGCCTCGATGGCGCTGCGCGGACCGGGCTGCAATCGTGGAGCACTGAGGACATCACCGAATATCTCCAGAGCGGCCGCAACGCCAGGAGTCATGCCGACGGGCCGATGGCTGAGGTGATCGTCAACTCGACCTCGAAGATGAGCGATGCCGACATCCGAGCGATCGCGATCTATTTGAAGAGCCTGCCGCCGGCGCGGCGCGAGACCATCGTGGCGCCGCCCGAGGCGGCCGAGATGAAAGCGGGCCAGGCGGTCTACGCAAAATTCTGCATCGCCTGCCATGAAGCCGACGGCTCCGGCGCGCCCCGCATCTATCCGCCGCTGCCGGGCAATGCGCTGCTGCAATCCATCAACCCCTCCTCGACCTTGCGCGTCATTCTCGACGGCGCCCACACCGTGACGACGCCGCGCGCGCCGAACACCGGCGAGATGCCCGGCTATGCCAAGCAATTGTCGGATGCGGAGATCGCCGCGGTCACCAACTATATCCGCAATTCCTGGGGCAATGCCGGCTTGCTGGTGACGCCGGCGCAGGTGGCGAAGGCGCGCAGGCAGGCGCCGTAGCTGTCTTCCGTCATTGCGAGCGCAGCGAAGCCATCCAGAGTCTTTCCGCGGTGGGATTTCTGGATTGCTTCGCTGCGCTCGCAATGACGACTTGGATAGAGCTACTACCGCTCCTCATCTCCCGCGAACACGAATTTCGGCATCTCCCATTTGTAACGCACGGCGAGGAGACGAAAACTGATGCCGAGGACAAAAGTCAGGATGGTCCAGAGCTCGGCGTTGAGATTGAGGCCGAACGCGGTGGCATAGAACAGCCCCGTCACCACCGAGACACTGGCGTAGAGCTCGGAGCGAAACAAGAGCGGCACGTCGTTGCAGAGCACGTCGCGGAACACGCCGCCGGCGCAGCCCGTCACCATGCCCGAGACGATCACGATCGGCAGCGAGGCATCCATCTGCCAGGCGATGTCGCAGCCGGCCATGGTGAAGACGACAAGACCGATGGCATCGAGCACGATGAAGGCGATCTTCAGCCGGTGCACGAGACGCGCGAACAGGATGGTGAGGAAGGCCGCGCCGCCGGCGAGCGCCAGGTAAATCGGGTGCTGCACCCAGGACAGAGGATAGTGTCCGAGCAAGAGGTCGCGCAGCGTGCCGCCGCCAAGCGCGGTGATGCAGCCGAGGAAGCAGACCCCTAGCCAATCCATGCTGCGGCGGCCGGCGGCGAGTGCGGCGGTCATGCCTTGCGCGGCGACCGCAACCAAAGAAAGGAAATGCAGCACGCTATCGCTCGGCGGCAGGCTCCACATCGCTTTATTCCCCTTCTTTGCGGCGGAACTTACGCGCGGAGTTCCAGCATGAACAGGTTCCCGATTCCCCCGGGCGGGGCAACCTCCGACGAAAGCACTAGGGAACCCGGAACAGAATCTCTCAGCCGAGGGTTGTCTGGGGGCAATCAACGAGGAGACCCAATCGATGGCTGACGACCGTTTTCCCAACGATCCGTACCGCCCGAACCTCGCCGACGATGAGTATCTTCGCGCGGCGCGCCGGGATGCCGATCTTCAGGCTGATCCCGAGCTCGGCGAAGGCCCCGCCTCCAGCGGCAAGATCGCGCTGTTCGCGGTGGCGATCGCCCTTGTGCTGGGCGCCGTGTTCTATGGCTTGAACAATACCAACTCAGGCAACCAGGCGAGCAATACCCCTGCCACGCAGACCGCGCAGCAGGCTCCGTCGACCAATCCGGCCGCGCCTCCCGGCATGCGTGACGTGACGCCGCGCAACAACGCTGCGCCGGGCGTGACCACGGGTGCTGCGCCGAGCAAGCCGGCGCCGGATACGCAGACGCCGTCTGACGGCGCGAAATAACGGCACGACTGTCCGAAATAACGGCACGACTGTCTTCGCGTAGCACACAACTGTCATCGCCCGGCTCGACCGGGCAATCCAGTACTCCGAGACGGTTGTAGTCGAATCGAGAAGCCGCGGCGTACTGGATGCCCTGCCTGCGCGGAGCATGACATCGAGAGGATGAGAGAGCGGCGGGATCGAAAGGTCCCGCCGCTTTACTTTGGGAGCTAGCTGAACATCTTGTTGAGCTCGCCGCCGGGATAGCCGCCGGCCAGTTCGCCAAACGTCCCCTTCTCCGCCATTTCCTTCGCCGCGCGCATGAAGCCGCCCCAGGCGGCGCGGGCGAGCGAGCCACCGACGCTGATGCGGCGCACGCCGAGATCTTCGGCCTCCTTCAGCGACAGGCCGGAGCCGCCGATCAACAGGTTGAACGGCTTTGGCGCGACGGCCTTCACCACAGCGGCGATGTCCTCGCGCGTCTTCAAGCCCGGCGCGTAGAGGCAATCGGCACCGGCATCGGCGTAAGCGGTGAGCCGGTCGATGACGAGCTTGAGATCGGTGACACCCCAGAGATAAGCTTCGCAGCGGCCAACCAGCAGCGTGCCACTGTCGCCAATCGCCTTGCGCGAGGCCTTGATGCGCTCGACTGCAAGCGCGCGATCATAGAGCGGCTTGTCCTTGTCCCCGGTGGAATCCTCGATCGACAGGCCGGCGACGCCGGTGCGCACGCCACGCTCGACATTTTCGGCGACCTGGTCCGGCTCGACGGCAAAACCGCCCTCGAAATCCGCGTTCACGGGAATGTCGACGGACGAGCTCAATGCTGCCAGATGCTGACAGACGTCCTCCACGGTGACGCGATTGTCGGCCTTGCCGATGGTCCAGGCAAAGCCCGCACTCGACGAGGCGATCGCCTTGAAACCGAGATGCTGCAACGCCTTGGCGCCGCCGACATCGACCGGATTAGGCAGGATGAAGCAGCCGCTCTCGTGCAGCTTCCTGAACGTCGCGCGCTTGTCAGCCGTTGTCACATGCATGTTTCTCTCCCTTGTTGGCCGCGCAGAGATAGGCACGCTCGCAGGACGGCGCTAGTCCAATGCCACCTTGCGCAGGAAGGTGCGCTCTTCCGCCAGGATGAACTTGTTGTCCTCGGCGAAATGGAAGTTCGCCATCCCTTCCGCGTCCTGCCGCAACCGCGCGCGATAGGCCTCGTAGGCGGCGAGGCTTTCGAAGGTGATCAGCGCGAAGGCGATGTTGTTGGTGCCCTCATGCGGCATGAAATAGCCGATCAGGTCGCCGCCACATTTCGGGATGATGGTCAGCCAGCGCTTCGAATAGTCCTCGAACTGCGCGCGCTTGAAGGGATCGAGCTGGTAGCGGATGAAGACGGTGACGGACATGTTTGGGCTCTCCTATTTCCACACCGTCATTGCGAGCGCAGGCTCGTAGGGTGGGCAAAGCGAAGCGTGCCCACCTCGTCTCTTCGCAACGACGATTGGTGGGCACGTCACTCCGCTCCTTTGCCCACCCTACGGGTGCGCGCAATGACGACTTGGTGAGACGCTACGCTCTTGCTCGACCACAATGCTTCGGCTACCATCGAAGCATGAAATCAGGACCCGACATCGCCATGGTCGCCGCGCTGGTCGGCGATCCCGCCCGCGCCAACATGCTCACGGCGCTGATGAACGGCCGCGCGCTCACGGCCAGCGAACTGGCGCAGGAGGCCGGCATCACGCCGCAGACCGCGAGCTCGCATCTGGCCAAGCTCGAGGCCGGCGGGCTGGTCGAGCCGGAGAAGCAGGGCCGCCACCGCTACTACCGCCTCACCGACGACGACGTCGCCGGCGTGCTCGAAGGACTCGCCGGTCTTGCCGCGCGCACCGGCCATATGCGCGTGCGCACCGGGCCGAAGGATCCGGCGCTGCGCCGGGCGCGGATCTGCTACGATCACCTCGCCGGTGATCTCGGCGTGCAGATGCTGGACTCGCTTCGGTCGCGCAACCTGGTGAAGCAGAAGAAGCAGGAGATCGAGCTGACGACGGAAGGCGAGCGCTTCCTCGCCAAGCATTTGCAGATCTCGCCCGACATGCTCAGCCATCCGCGCCGCCCGGTCTGCAAGGCCTGCCTCGACTGGAGCGAGCGGCGCCACCATCTCGCCGGCACGCTCGGGGCTGCCATGATGCAGCGCTTTTCCGAGCTGAAATGGGCCGCGCGCGATGCCACGCCCGGCAGCCGTGTGGTGAATTTCACCCGCACCGGCGAGAAACAATTCGCGGCGCTGTTCGGGAACAGCAAGGACTGATCGCGCGACTGGCGTGACGCACACAATCGCGTGTGAACTCTCGCTCTCGTCATGGCCGGGCTTGACCCGGCCATCCACGCCTTTATTGCCGCTGGCACGTGGATGCCCGGGACAAGCCCGGGCATGACGGAGACTTTTATGACCCGCATCTTCTCAACCGCTCTCGCTGCAGCCCTGCTCGCTTCCACACTCGCCACCGCCCACGCCGCCGACGCGCCCCAGCGCGAGCCTTACGGCATTGCGCTCGAAGGCTTTGCCTATCCCTATCCCGTGCATCTGCTGCCTGTTGTCAATGACGGCGAGCAACTCAGCATGGCCTATATGGACGTCGCCCCAGCTCAGCCGAACGGCCGCGCCGTCGTGCTGCTGCATGGACGCAATTTCCCGTCGAGCTACTGGGCTGATGTCATCAAGATGCTCAACGACGCGGGCTATCGTGTGGTCGTGCCGGACCAGATCGGCTTCGGCAAATCCTCCAAGCCGATGGGCGAGTTGCATTTCGACAATCTGGCGCGCAACACCATCGCGCTGCTTGATCACCTCAAAATCGACAAGGCCGACATCGTCGCGCATTCGCTCGGCGGCATGCTCGGCGTGCGCATCGCCCGCGCCTATCCGGACCGTGTCGCCCATCTGGTGCTGACCGCACCGATCGGCCTCGAAGACTATCGTCTCTACGTGCCGCCGATTCCGACCGAGACCATCATCGAGACCGAGGACAAGCTCACCGCCGACCGCTACCGAAAGCAGCTCCAGACCAATTATGCGATCAAGCTGCCGCCGGAGGCGATCACGCCGTTCATCGACGCCCGCTTCAACATCAAGGGCAGCCCCGACTATCCGCGCTGGCTGCGCGCCTTCGTCTCATCCGGCCAGATGATCTATCGCGAGCCGGTTGCGCATGAGATCGCTGAGATCACCGAGCCGACGCTGTTCATCATGGGCGCCGACGACCACAACGCACCGGGCCGGCCGAATGCGCCGGAAGCGTTGCGCGCAAAGATGGGGCAGAATGCCGAGCTTGCAAAAGCGTTGGCTGCGAAGATGCCGAATGCGCGCGCCGAGATCATTCCGGACACCGGTCACCTCGTCTTCCTGGAGGCGCCGGAGAAGTACCGAGAGCTCGTGTTGGACTTTCTCTGCCGCTAGCGTCATCGATGTCGCGCGAAGCCGCACGCGAAAAATGTTCATGCCGCATTCAGGTCATGATTGGCAGGTTTGGATCGCAACGTGACGGCACGTACTCGTTTTAATGTGTCGAATCGTGTCTGTTGATTCATTGCGCGCCGCAAGCGCTAAGCCCCTGTCCCAAGAACTTGTTTCCAAGAACTTGCTCCCAAGAACCTGCTCCCGAGGACCAGAAGGAAAATCAGATGAAGTATCTTTTCGCCGCCATGATGCTCGCCAGCGCGGCCGTCGGCTTCAGCGAGTCCGCCAGCGCCGCCGGTGGTTGCGGCCCGGGCTGGTACCGCGGCCCCTATGGCGGCTGCCGTCCGATGGAGCGGGTCGTCGTGGCTCCCGCGCCGGTCGTGGTTGCTCCGCCTGTTGTCGTGGTGCGTCCGCGCGTGTGCCCCTATGGCTTCCGCTGGTACGCCGGCCGCTGCCGTCCGTTCTGATCTCTCGCAATTGCTCAGCAAAAGGGGATCGCGATTGCGATCCCCTTTTTCATTCCGGACCCGGCGTTACCAGTGACGCCAATGGCGACGATGCCAACGATGGCGCCAACCCCAATGACGGTGACGCCAGCCCCAGTGACGATGATGCCAACCCCAGTGACGGTGATGCCAGTGGCCGTGACCCCAGCGCACCTGCTCCGGCTTGAGCTGGGCTGCTTCCTCGCTGGTGGTGACGGCAGGATGAGCGTCCGGATTGGCTGATGGCAGGCTACCATTGCCCAGCACTTGCGGCGCGAGCGGCGCGGCCTGCGCGGCGGCGGTAAACGCGGCAGCTCCCGCCGCGACACCGAATGCAAGTTTCAAAAAGTTCCGGCGCTCCATGACTTAATCCTCTGATTCATCGATCAAGTGATGCAGAGCAAGTGTCGCGGGCACGATATGAACCGCCGCTGAATCAGCCGTTCAGGTTGGCTGCAAAAGGCGACCGATTCGTAGCCCCGATGGAACGAAGCTCTATCCGTCCTCGGTCTGCTAAAAAATTCGCATCCCCCGTCGGAGCGCGCCGTCTCCATCCGTCCTAGGGCTGAGACAGCACGGAGACAGCGCATGCCCGACCTCACGCACGGGAAGACCGGATGGCGCATTTCGCGGCGAGCGATAAGGCCCGGGCAATGTGATCGACCGCACACACATGGCGTCGCGGTAGCTCTACAGTCATCACAGCCATAACGAATTGCCGCGAAGCCATTTCAGAGAAAGGTGTCCCATGTCCCGCATCGCATATCTCAGAGAACAAATTGCCCGCGCCGAGCGGCTGGCGAAAGCCATCCTCGACCGGCGGACGGCGGAGCAGCTTCAAGCCTTCGCAGCCGAATGCCGCGCCGAACTGTCTGAGCTGACGCTCAAGACCGCCGCGTGATGCGTGCGGCCTGCCCGAGCGTCACACCAGCTTCATCGGCGTATCGGCCACCACGCGCAGATCGATGCTGCCGATCAACGCCGACCGGCGCGCTTCCGCAGCCCCGATCGCATCGTCCGTCTGCCGCAACGTGCTGATGTTCGAGCCGAGCGAGACGATGCCGCCGAGCACCAAGGCGATCGAGCCGAGCGCGGCGGTCTGACCCAATCCAAATAGCCCGAGAATGGTGGCCAGGAGCAGCGCCGCACCGCTGCCAATCGCGATCTTGGACGCCAGGATGTACTTCCGGCACCGCTCGGCGATCTCGGCAAGCCGCTCGATCCGATCTTCGATGTCAGAGATTTCGTCGGTCGGATCGTCTTCGGTCATGGGATTGCGGACACCGGATCCCGATTGTAGGGCGGATTAGGCGCAGCCGTAATCCGCCGCATGCATCGTCGAAAAGATTGTTGGATTACGCCCTGCAGATGCGCTTAGCGCATCTGCAGGGCTAATCCACCCTACGCTCACAATGGCAAATTGTCGTGCTTCTTCGCCGGCATTTCCGTCTTCTTGTCCTTCAGCATCGCCAGCGCCCTCGCGATCCGCTTGCGGGTCGAATGCGGCATGATGACGTCGTCGATGTAACCGCGCTCGGCGGCGATGAAAGGCGACAAGAAGCGGTCTTCGTATTCCTTGGTGCGGGCGGCGATCTTGTCGGGGTCGCCGATGTCACTGCGGAAGATGATCTCGACCGCGCCCTTGGCGCCCATCACGGCGATCTGGGCGGTCGGCCAGGCGTAGTTCATGTCGGCGCCGATTTCCTTGGACGCCATGACGTCGAAGGCGCCGCCATAGGCCTTGCGGGTGATGATGGTGACCAGCGGCACCGTGCACTGCGAGTAGGCGAACAGCAGTTTCGCGCCGTGCTTGATCAGGCCGCCATATTCCTGCGCGGTGCCGGGCAGGAAGCCCGGCACGTCGACGAAGGTCACGATCGGAATGTTGAAGGCATCGCAGAAGCGCACGAAGCGGGCGGCCTTGCGCGACGCATCGCTGTCGAGCACGCCGGCCAGCACCATCGGCTGGTTGGCGACGAAGCCGACAGTGCGGCCCGCGATGCGGCCAAAACCCGTAACGATGTTCTTGGCGAAGGCTTCCGCGATCTCGAAGAAGTCGCCCTCGTCCACAACTTTCAGGATCAGCTCCTTCATGTCGTAGGGCTTGTTCGGATTATCGGGGATCAGCGTGTCCAGCGACAGGTCGACCCGCTCGATGTCGTCGAAGCTCGGCCATTCCGGCACGCCGTCGGTGTTGTTCGAGGGCAGGAAGTCGATCAGGCGCCGCATCTGCAAGAGCGTCTCGACGTCGTTCTCGAAAGCACCGTCGGCGATGGACGAGCGCGTGGCGTGCACCGAGGCGCCGCCGAGCTCTTCGGCGGTGACGACCTCGTTGGTCACGGTCTTCACCACATCAGGGCCGGTGACGAACATGTAGCTGGTGTTCTTCACCATGAAGATGAAGTCGGTCATCGCCGGCGAATAGACGTCGCCGCCGGCGCAGGGGCCCATGATGACGGAGATCTGCGGGATCACGCCCGAGGCCAGCACGTTGCGGCGGAACACGTAGGAGTAACCGGCGAGCGCGGCGACGCCCTCCTGGATGCGGGCACCGCCCGCATCATAGAGGCCGATGATGGGCGCCCGCGCCTTCATCGCCATGTCCTGGAGTTTCGTGATCTTCAGCGCGTGCGTCTCCGAGAGCGAGCCGCCGAACACCGTGAAGTCCTTGGCGAATACGAAGGTCTTGCGGCCGTTGACGGTGCCCCAGCCGGTGACGACGCCATCGCCGGGGATCTTGTTCTTCTCCATGCCGAACTCGGTGGAGCGGTGCTCGACGAACATGTCGAACTCCTCGAACGATCCCTTGTCGAGCAGAAGCTCGATGCGCTCGCGCGCGGTCAGCTTGCCGCGGGCGTGCTGCGCCTCGATGCGCTTCTCCCCGCCGCCGAGCTTGGCGCCGGCACGACGATCTTCAAGGGCGTCCAGGATATGTTTCATTTGCTCCCGCCAGTTCTTAAGCCTTAAGTGCTGGGCGTTCTAACACGGCATTTTGCAGGCCGGGAAGCGGCTTTCGGCGCCGCAGGGCTGCTTTGACGTAGCGTGAAAGCGCAGGAATTACAAAGTTTTGCCCCGGAGGCGACGATGGACGAGGGAGCTGTTGAGACGGGCGCCGTGACCGGCGGCGTCAGGGCCCTGCTGCGGCTCGAGGGGCTCGCTCTGTTCGCGGCCATGACCGCGCTCTATGCGACCTGGGGCGGCTCCTGGTGGGTCTATGCCCTGCTCTTCCTGGTGCCGGATCTGAGCTTCCTGGCGTACCTCGTGGACGCCAAATTCGGTGCGCTGGTCTACAACGCCGCCCACAGCTACATGGCGCCGGTGGCGCTGATGACGCTGGCTTTTGGCCTCGCCTCGCCCCTCACCCTCTCCGTCCCCTTGATCTGGCTCGCTCATATCGGCATCGACCGGGCGCTGGGCTATGGCCTGAAATATTCCGCCGGGTTCGGCTTCACCCATCTGGGGCGGATCGGCCGGCAGAACGGCGCCTGACCGCAAATTTGGCAGCCCGGCCCGGTTGACCGCGCCGGGCGATTCAGGCTTGCTCCAGGCTTGCGATCTGGCGCCGAATGTTGCGTGAGCTCAGTCGGTACGGCGGCGGTCATCACGTTCGGCTGCAAGCATCACCTCATGTCCGCCACGGTCGTTTCCCTGCCTCCGAACAGCGCGTCCGAGACCACCAACTTCCTGCGGCGCATGGCCAGCATGGTGTCGGGGCGGAACGGCGAGATGCTGCTGCGCGCGGCCGCGCTGATTGAGTCACTCACACAGCGGGCCATGTCGGCCGAACGGCTGTTTCACGAGCAGCAGGAAGAGAACAAGCGCCTGGGGGAGCTGCGCGAGGCCACCGAACTCGCATCCGACGCGATGGTCGGCCAGATCGCCGCGCTGCGGACGCAGCTAGCCGAGGTGACGGCAGCCGCGGCCAGCGAGCGTGCCGCGTTCGACACCGAGCGCGGCAAGCTGCTCAGCCTGATGCAGGATGCGGAGAGCCATATCGGCAAGCTCACCACCGAGCTCGATACGTTGCGCGCCTCGGTCGATGCATTCAACGAGACCGCGGTCACCGTGCCGATCGAGGTGCTGCGGCTGGCGCGCACCCAGTTCGACTATCTCTCCAGCGGCTTTGCGCGCAAGGGCGACGTGATCGCGCAGGCGATGAGCGAGATCGGAGGCTTTGCCATCGATCAGGCGCTGACGGCGAAGAAGCCGGCCGACAAGGTGTGAAACTGCCTCTCTCGAGTCTTTGCAGGCGCTGTTCAAGCTGGGATAGTCACCGCATACGCCGTCATTGCGAGCGCAGCGAAGCAATCCAGAGTCCCTCTGCGGAAAGATTTTGGATTGCTTCGCTACGCTCGCAATGACGTGTGGAGAGAGATACGCGCTGGCGTTGTGCTCTAGCGCGCGCGGCCCGAGAGCCGCAGCACGAACACCAGCACTTCGGCGACGGCCTTGTAGAGGTCGGGCGGGATTTCGTCGCCGAGCTCGACCTTGGAGAGCGCCCCGGCCAAAATCTCGTTCTCCTCGATCGGAATGTCATGGGCCTTGGCGATCTCGACGATCTTGGCGCCGATGGTGCCCTTGCCTTTGGCGACCACGACGGGGGCGCCGCTACCCTTCTCGTAATGCAGCGCAATCGCGAGCTTGGCTTCGTCGCTCATGTGGCGCGATCCAGGAAATGCCCGGCGCGGGCCGGCGCGGCCAGCGGCGGCGTGCCGTCGCGCACGATAATGTCGCCGGGCTTGAGCTCGGCCTTGGTCAGCGCCTGATTGAGCTCGCCGATGCCGGCGCGGAGCTGCTGCGCGGTCGCCGGCCGTTCGGCCCACATCCGCACAAAGGTCTTGTCGCCGTTCAGCGTGATCAGCGCGTGCACGGGTCCTGATGGCTCGACATTGATGGTGAAGCGCGCGCGCCAGGCGCGCTTGGCGGGATCGGGCGTTTCATTGCCGCCGTCGCGTGAGATCTCGAACTGCGCCATCGCGGTGCCTTGCGGGGTCGCAAACGGAATCTCGAAATTCCACTGCGGCGCGGTCGGGTCGCTGCGATGGCCACTGGCGTCAGCGCGGTCGGGCAGCGATGCGACCTGCAGCAGCGTCTGCCGCGCGATCGCAGCATCGGTGTCGCCGAGCAGGCGATGCACGGCGGCAGCGAGCGGTGTGGTGGGCGCGAGCGACGGCGAAGCGACGGGTTGCGGCGCCGGTAGCGCGCCGCGGAACGGCGGTGGCGTCGTCGTGCGCGCAGCCGCTTCGAAGATATGGCCGTCAGGAACGGCCTTGGTCGCACCCGGCACGTTGCCGGTCAGGCGCGGCAGGCTTTGCGTAACCTCTTGCAGCAGGCTCGCGGCAAGGCCCGCCGACATGGTGATGTGAGGCAGAGCCGCCCGGGGCGTTTCGCCGGCCTGCACGGCTGTGGCCTGCGCCGCCTCGCGCGGCAATTGTGCAGATTGAGCGATCGCCGCAGCAGGCGACGCAAGCAATGCCTGTGCTGTTTCGCCTGCCACCGGCGGCGCTGAGACTGCAGTCTGCAGAACAACCGGAGTGCCAGGCGCAGGTGCTGTGTTCTGTGCTGCGACCTGTGGCGCGGCGGTCGCCGGCGTGCCTGACGTCGTCGCCAGTGTCTGGCGCAGCACCAGCAGCGCGGCCTTCAAGTCCGGCACTGCCCCTGGCTGCGGCGTTGCGCCCGCGGCCAGCGAAGCCTCGAGAAACAGGCCGGACTTCTGGAACGCGGATTCGATATCGCCGCCATCCAACGCCATGTTGAGTGGCGTCTGCTGCGAGAGCACGTCCAGCACGGCCTGCTTCAGTCCGGCCGGCAGATCGCTGCCTGATACGACCGATGCGAGATTGGCGAATAGCGGCGCCTGGCTGCCCTGTTTTGTGACCGCCTCGGCCGAGGCTGCGGTGACGGCGACCTGCTCCAAAGGTGTCAGCGTGTTGCGTGCCGCATTGACCGACGGCGCCAGCGGCGGGCTCTCGACCAGCGACGCTGCGGTCGGCGTCAGCGCGATCTGATCGGCGCTCGCCTCGCCTGCCCCGTTGACCACGGCGAGCCTGATCGTGCCGTCGTTCTGCGAGACCGCGAGCCGGAGATTTTGCCCCGGGGTCAGCGACACCTCGGACATCACGTCCATCGAGAGGTTGGCAATCGCGATCCGCACCAGATTGTCGGCGAGCAAGCTGACGACCCTGGCATCGACGACGGTGCCGGCCTGGAGCACGAGGTCGGGCGTTGCCGCATCAGCCACGGGGCTGGCGGCACTGACCGGAAGGATCGAGCTTATCGGCGTCGGCATTTCAGGGGCCCGGGGAATGCGAATCCCACCCTAGGGCCCCGGCGTAAACCTCTCGTTAAGGACCTCAGGTCCTAGGCGGGTTCACCGCCGCCAGCACCGCGACGGCGGCCTCGAAATCCCTGAGGCGGGTGGCCCGGCGGGCGGCCGCCTCCTCATCCACGCCCCATTGATCGATATTCCAGTCCTCATCGACATGGGCCGCGGCCCAGACCTGGTCGGCGTCGCGCACGCCGTGGGCCAGGGCCAGCGCCAGCAGCGCCGAGCCGGTCAGGGTCGTCACCATGTGGAGGGCGGCCACGGACCAGGGATCGCCAGGCAGCGCCGCACGGGCAGCCCGGAGCGCCTCGTCCGGCTGCTTCACATGCATGATGCCTTCAGAGAGGATGAAATGCGCTCCCAGCGCCTCCGCGGCCCAGAACAGCACGCCGTCCCAATGCGCGGCCTCGCGGGCAACCAGCCCCTCGGGATGGCCGGCCCGATAGAACAGCAGGTCGGTCTCGAAATATTTGGCGAGATCGTCCGTGACGAGCTCGACCCGGTCGATCACGCCCTCGACCACGCTGTTGGCGATCCGCGTCAGCGGCATGGTCACTGGGTCGATCGCCTCACCCTGGGCGGCCCATTCCGCAGCCACGGCGTCAGCCAGCGCCCGCGCCGGGATCACTACCTGGCGGCCGGACGGCGTGCGGATCGGCCTGCCATCGAGCGTGATGGCAAAGCCGCCCTCGGTCTCGGTGACGCCGGCCTCCTTGTAGAAGCGCTTGCGCAGCGGCGTCCGCGCGGAGGCGCGCGCCGATTCCCGTGGGTCCGGCGGGGGCTGGCTGGCTGCTTCTTCGAACAATTCGCGCATGTGAGTTTTCGGTCCCGGTCGCTGAGTGCTAAAGCGCGATGAGATCAGGATGAACGTCATCGCGCTTCAGGTTATTGTTTGAGCATGATCTTTTCGGAAAACCGCTTCGCACTTTTCCGGATCATGCTTTAGGCTTCTAAAGTAAGACCTGTGGCCGATAAAGCGAGCGGCGGGCATGAGGGAACTTGCGGGCATTGCGGCCCTGTTCGCCGCGCTTTGGCCGGCCGCGGCCGGCGCCGGCTTTCGCACCCCGGAATCGCTGATCCGCAACGTCTATGCCCATTACGGCAAGGGCGCGCCGGAGCTGTCGAACGGCCTGCCGCGGGACGATGCCACGACCCGGCAATTCTTCGACCCCTCCTTGCGCAAGGCATGGTCCGCGCCGCGCAGCGAGCCCTATGATTTCCTGGTGCAGAGCCCGAACTGGAAGCTCGGACCTGTCACGATTGCGATCACCCGCAAGCAATACGACAAGACCTACGTCGCGGCGAATTTCGACAATCACGGCCGCAAAGTCGCGCTGAACTTCATCCTGGTCAACGGTCCAGAGGGCTGGCTGATCATGGATGTCGAGAGCCCGCATGACAGCTTGCGGATGTTTCTGGAGCAGTTTCGGAATTAGCCGCGGCTGTCGCCACGGGGTTAACAGCCGGACCCAGCCCCCTACTCCTCCGGCGCGTTCTCGATCGGGTCGAACCGGCTGGCATCGAGCCCGAGCAGATTCCACGACTGCTGCATGTGCGGCGGCAACGGCGCGGTGGCGTCGATGACGCCGCCGCGGGGGTGCGGGATCACGATGCGGCGCGCGAGCAGATGCAGGCGGTTTTGCAGGCCGCCCGGCAACTGCCAGTTCTCGATGTTGAAATATTTGGGATCGCCGACGATGGGATGGCCGATATGGGCCATGTGGGCGCGAAGCTGGTGGGTGCGGCCTGTCACCGGCTTCAGCGACACCCAGGTCAGCTTGTTGCCGGCGGTCTCGACCACCGCATAGTAAGTCACGGCGTGGCTGGCGCCCTCATCGCCATGCTGGGCGATGCGCATGATGGTGTCGTCCTCGCTCTCCTC
This sequence comes from Bradyrhizobium sp. BR 10261, assembly GCF_019455395.1. Lineage (NCBI taxonomy): Bacteria > Pseudomonadati > Pseudomonadota > Alphaproteobacteria > Hyphomicrobiales > Nitrobacteraceae > Bradyrhizobium > Bradyrhizobium sp. BR 10261. Next base: position 81,817 of record NZ_JACOFQ010000028.1, on the reverse strand, counting down.
CTTGGCAAGAAAGGTCGAGATGCGGCCCTGCTTCGGCTTGGGCAGGCCCGGCACCAGCGCCCAATAGACCTTGCGCGCGGACCGCGAGCGGAACGCGCCGGTGAGATGCGAGGCAGCAAAGCGCGTCTTGGCGATGAGCAGACACCCCGAGGTCTCGCGATCGATGCGGTGCACGAGGCGCGGCTTCTGCCCCTTGGCGTCGCGCATCGCCTCCAGCATCTGATCGATGTGGCGCGTCATGCCCGAGCCGCCCTGCACGGCAAGGCCCGCGGGCTTGTTCAGCACGAGGACGTCGTCGTCCTCATAGATCGTCATCTCCTTCAGGGCCTTGAGCGTCTTCTGCGCGGCCTCCGACAGTTCGCCGACGACCTTCGGTGCGTCCAGCTTCAACGGCGGAATGCGGACGCTCTGGCCCTGCTCCAGCCGGTCCTTGCTATCGACGCGCTTGCCGTCGACGCGCAACTCGCCTTTGCGGACGACGCGCTGGATGTGGGAGAATGACAGGCCGGGAAAGCGCGCTTCGAGGAAGCGGTCGACGCGCATGTTGTTCTCGTCGGCCGTCACCGTGACGGTCTGCACCTTGGTCGGCAGCAGCGCCTCGACAGGCTTCTCCGATGCCCGCCTTTCCTGTGCAGCCTTGTTCTGTGCAATCTTGGGCGGACGTCGCTCGGCGCGCTCGCCGGCAAAGCGCGGCGGTTTGCTGGGCTTGCCGCCCGGACGCGGTCCCGCTTTCTTCGCGCTCCGCGACTGATGCGGACGCGAATCCTTGCGCTCATCGCGCGAACGGGGCTCTTGATTGGTTCTTTTGATACGGCGGCTCATGGCTGCCTGCGTACCCTAAAAGCGGCCCTTCGTCACGGCGAAATGGCCACCTCTAACGCGAACCCCGCTCCTTGCGCAGCTTGGCCCAGTAATCCAGCCGTTTCCTGATCTCGCGCTCGAAGCCGCGCTCGGGCGGGTCGTAGAAGGTCTGGCGTCCCAAGGCCTCAGGGAAGTAGTCCTGGCCCGAAAAAGCGTCGGGGGCGTCGTGGTCGTATTCGTAGCCTGAGCCGTAGCCTTCCGACTTCATCAGCTTGGTCGGCGAGTTCAGGATGTGCTTTGGCGGCAGCAGCGAGCCGGCCTGTTTTGCCACCTGCATCGCCGTGCCGAAGGCCGAATAGACCGCGTTCGATTTCGGCGCGGTTGCGAGATAGACCACGGCTTGCGCGATCGCTAGCTCGCCTTCGGGATGGCCGAGGAAATCGAAGGCGTCCTTGGCCGCATTGGCGATGACGAGCGCCTGCGGATCGGCAAGGCCGATGTCCTCCACCGCCATGCGTACCACACGGCGCGCCAGGAACAGCGGGTCCTCGCCGGCATCGAGCATGCGGCAGAGATAATACAGCGCAGCATCGGGATCGGAGCCGCGCACCGATTTATGCAGCGCCGAGATCAGGTTGTAATGGCCGTCGGCCGACTTGTCGTAGATCGGCGCGCGCCGTTGCAGGATGTCCTGCAACTGCGCGGCGTTGAAAATCTCATCCGCGCGCGCGGAGCGCCAGACCTCTTCGGCGAGCGTCAGCGCTGCGCGGCCGTCGCCGTCGGCCATGCGCACCAGCACAGCCCTCGCCTCCGCATCGAGCGGCAGCTTGCGGCTCTCAACTGCCTCGGCATGCGCGAACAGCTTCTCGATCGCAGCGGCATCGAGCGAGCGAAACACCAGCACACGTGCGCGGGACAAAAGCGCCGCGTTGAGCTCGAAGGACGGATTTTCCGTGGTGGCGCCGACCATGACCACGGTGCCGTCTTCCATCACAGGCAGAAACGAATCCTGCTGGGCGCGGTTGAAGCGGTGCACCTCGTCGACGAACAGCAGCGTGCCCTTGCCCATCTCGCGGCGGGCGCGCGCGGCATCGAACGCCTTCTTGAGGTCGGCAACGCCGGAGAACACCGCGGAGATCTGCTCGAAATGCAGGTCGGTCGCATCCGCGAGCAGCCGCGCCACGGTGGTCTTGCCGGTGCCGGGCGGGCCCCAGAACACCAGCGATCCCAGCGTGCGCGTCTCCAGCATGCGCGTCAGCGCGCCGTCGGGCCCGAGGATGTGATCCTGGCCGACGACCTCCGACAGCGTCCGCGGCCGCAGCCTGTCAGGCAGCGGATGCGGGGCATCGTGATCGAGCCCCGCCGCGGCGAAGAGAGTTGGCGTCTGCTGTGGTCGCTTTGGACTCATCCGCCCAGCGTGACGTTGATCTGCTGACCGCCGCGCACCAGCGTGATGCGCCAGAGCCGCTGGTTGACGGCCGCCGCCTTCTCGAGATCGCCGGTCTTACCGATCTTCTGGTTGTTGACGGCCAGAATGATGTCGCCCTTCTGGAAGCCGACCTGGGCGGCCGGCGAGTCATCACCGAGATCGGTGATGACGACACCTTCGGTGTCGGCGTCGAGATGCAGCTCGTCGGCAACCGCAGGCGTGATGGTCGAGACCTTGGCGCCCTGGAACGGCGAGCGGGCGGTGACGACGAGCTCATTGCGGCCGGTATCGGGCGCGGTCTCGAGCGCGATGGTCAGCTTGAGCGGCTTGCCGCTGCGCTGCACGTCGATCTGCGCTGTGCCGCCGATCGGGCGAGTGGCAAAGCGATAGTCAAACGCGTTGGGATCGTCCACGGCCTGGCCGTCGATGCCGGTGATGAGGTCGGAGGATTTCAACCCGGCCTTCGCCGCAGGCCCAGTGGGAACGACGCTCGCGACCAGCGCACCGCTTGGCGAACGCAGGCCGAGACTCTCGGCGATCTCCGGCGTCACCGCCTGCAGCTTCGCGCCAAGCCATGGCCGCTTCACCGCCTTGCCGCCGCTCTTGGCGGAGGCGACGACGACGCGCACCATATTGGCGGGAATTGCAAAGCCGATGCCTTGCGAGCCGCCGGAGCGCGAATAGATTGCGGTGTTGATGCCGGCGAGCCTGCCGTTCATGTCGACCAGCGCGCCGCCGGAATTGCCGGGATTGATCGCAGCATCGGTCTGGATGAAGAACTGATAGTCGGTGATGCCGACCTGCGTGCGCGCCAGCGCCGAGATGATGCCGTGGGTCACGGTCTGGCCGACACCGAAGGGGTTGCCGATCGCCATCACGACGTCGCCGACCATCAGCTCGTCCGAATTGGTGAATTCGAGCGCCGGGAACTTTTCCTTGGCATCCTTCAGACGCAGCACCGCGAGATCGCTGCGGGAGTCCTTCAACACGATCTCGGCCTCGAACTCGCGCTTGTCCGACAGCGACACCTTCACCTGGTCGGCACCTTCGATGACATGGACGTTGGTGACGACGAGCCCGGAGGCGTCGACGATCACGCCCGAGCCCAGCGATCGCTGCACCTGCTCCTGCTGCTGGCCGCCGCCGAAGAAACGGCGGAAGATGGGGTCGTCCAGCAGCGGGTTGCGGTTCTGCACCACCTTGGCGGCATAGACGTTGACGACCGCCGGCTGCACCCGCTGCACGATCGGCGCATAGGACAACCGCAGTTCGGCCTGCGACGAGGGCACGCGACGGTCCTGCGCCGCCGCCGGATTGAAGTGGGCCGAAAAGCCTATGCACAATGCCGTGACGACGGCGGTCAAGTTCGCTCGAAACATCCCTACCTCTTGGAAAAGACGCCGGAATATAGGCGCGTTCGCCCCCCAATAGAAGGGCGCCGGGCGGCAATATTCAGCCCCTTTCCGGTGTGTCCCACCTGCAAGCCCAGCGGGCGAAATCGCAATCTGCCGGGACGATGGATTGGCATGATGCGCATCATCCTGCATGCTCGTGCCAGGCGGATTCGGTCGCGGCGAATTGGCATCAGTGGGAACCGCAGAGCCGGGCGCGCGCGTCGCGGGGCAGTCATCGATCAGTCTTAGGCTCTCCCGTTGCGACTTGGGGAAGTTCGTCAAAGGATGGAGCACGACATGAGCAGGACAAGACTAGCAGCCACGGCGATTGGTCTCGCCGGCGTGCTGGCGGCTTCACAGGCCCAGGCCCAATCGGCCAGCACCAGCGAGCAGGAGATCGCGCTCCTGAAGCAGCAGTTGAAACTGCTGGAGCAGAAGCTCGACAAGCTCCAGAGCCAGACCGCCGCGAACACGGCCGCCACGGCGAAAGCCAGGCAGGAAGCGAAGGCCGAGGCCAAGGCTGAAGCGCGCTCGGAGGCGAAAGCCGCCCTCGCCAATGCCAACGCGGCCATTCCGGTCAAGGGTCCGGTGGCCCCATCAGGCGTCGTGGTGACGATGCCGAACAACCGGCCGACCATCTGCACCGCGGATGAGCAGAACTGCGTTGCCATCACGAGCCGCGTGCACTGGGATGTCGGGGGGTACAACTACCGTCCCGACACGGCATCAACTGTGCCGCAAAAGCTCGACAGCGGCGAGAACATTCGCCGTGCCCGTATCGGCATCGTCGGCAAGTTCTTTGGCGACTGGAACTACTCCCTGATCTACGATTTCGGCGGCACGTCCGACGGTTTTGGCGGCACTGGTGCGGCCGGCGCCACCGCCGTCGGCTTCCTGCCCGGCGGCGGCACGTCGGGCATCGAAAATGCCTTTCTCAGCTACACCGGCCTGAAGCCGTTCGGCGGCAAGATGGCGGTAGAAGCCGGCGTCATGGACATTGCCTGGACGCTCGACGAGTCCACCAGCTCCAACGACATCATGTTCCTGGAGCGCGCCTCGGCTGGCGTGATCGCGCAGAACATCGCAGCCGGTGACTTCCGCTCCGCCGTCGGTACCCGCTGGTGGAATGACCAGCTCTGGGTGGGTGCCTATGTCACCGGACCGACCACGGGCCAGATCCACTCGGCCTCCAGCGTCTCCCCGCCCGGCAGCAGCGAGCAATATGGCGCAGTCGCCCGCATTGCCGGCAACCCGATCAGCGGCAACGGCTACTCCTTGCATATCGGTGCCGATGCGGAATGGCTGATCCAGCCGCCGCGCAACCTGGTGACGCAGGCGCAGACACTGACGCTCAGCGACCGACCCGAACTGCGGATCGATCCGACGACGCTGATCTCGACCGGGGCGATTGCCAATGTGTCAGGCGCGCAGGTCTACGGCGTCGAAGCGGCCGCGACCTACGGCTCGTTCATCGCGCAGGGCGAATATTACTGGTTCAATGTCGACCGCACCGCGAATACCGGCCTGCCGCCGCTCGGCGCGTCGAGCCTGAAATTCGACGGCGGCTACGCGCAGGTCGGCTATGTGCTGACCGGCGAGAGCCGAGCCTACAATGCGGCGAGCGCCTCGTACGGCGGCATCAAGCCGGCCAATCCCTTCTCGCTGGCCGGTGGCGGCTGGGGTGCCTGGGAAATCGCCGGACGCGTGAGCACGATGAATCTAAACGATCAGCTCGCGACCGCCGCCGGAATCGCGGGCGGACGCCAGACCATCTACACCGCGGCGCTGAACTGGTACGTCAACAACAACGTCCGCTTCATGCTCGACTATCTGCATGGCGACATCTCCAAGCAGGCAAGTGCCACCTCCTCGGTGAACACGGGCTCGACGTTCAACGCCGTGGCGATGCGCACGCAGGTCGCGTTCTGAGGCTCTCATCCGGGAGCGGCACGCCGCTCCCGGAGCTTTACGCCGCGCGCTTCGGCTTCCTCACGACATCAGGCGGCGGTGCGCAGGACAGCCGCTGCTGATGGCTCTCGCCCCAGGCTTTCAGAATATCGATCACCGGCCGCAGGCTCTCGCCCAACTCGGAGAGGCAATACTCCACGCGCGGCGGCACCTCGGCATAGACCTTGCGGATGACGAGCTTGTCCTCCTCCAGCGCGCGAAGCTGCTTGGTGAGCATGCGCTGGGTGATGCCCGGCATCATGCGGCGCAATTCGCCGAAGCGCCGGGTGCCGCTCTGCAGGTGATAGAGGATCACGCCCTTCCATTTGCCGTCGATCAAATCCAGCGTCGCCTCGACCGAGCAGCCCGGACGACGGGCAAAATCGCGCCGTTTCATGCGTTTTTCCCAATAGTATCCAAACAGGGACTATATCCCCGAATGTACAGTACTTGCCAAATTGGAGCCAGCGCGACAGGTAAGACGCGGGCGAAAACGCCATCTGAGGAGACAAGCCATGAAGGCCGTCGGCTACAAGAAGTCGCTTCCAATCGAGGATCAGGACGCGCTGATCGATTTCGAGACCGCCAAGCCAGAGCCGAAGGGACGCGACATCCGCGTCGCCGTGAAGGCGATCTCGGCCAATCCCGTCGATTACAAGGTGCGCAAGCGCGCCGCGCCCCCCGAGGGCGAGACCAAGATTTTGGGCTATGACGCCGCCGGCATCGTCGATGCGGTCGGGCCCGAGGTCACCCTGTTCAAGCCGGGCGACGAGGTGTTTTACGCGGGCTCGATCCTGCGCCAGGGCACCAACGCCGAATTCCACCTGGTGGACGAACGCATTGTCGGCAACAAGCCGAAATCGCTCTCCTTCGCGCAGGCAGCGGCGCTTCCCCTCACCTCCATTACCGCGTGGGAATTGCTGTTCGATCGCCTCGGCGCCGTCCCTGGCAAGAGCGTCGATCCGCGCACGCTTCTCATCATCGGCGGCGCCGGCGGCGTCGGCTCGATCCTGATCCAGCTCGCCCGCCGCCTCACCGGCCTCACCGTGGTTGCGACCGCGACGCGGCCGGAATCGCAGAAATGGTGCCTCGATCTCGGCGCGCATGCGGTGATCGATCACGGCAAGCCGATGAAGGAGCAGATCGAGAAGCTCAAACTGCCGCCGGTCGCGCTGGTCGCGAGCCTTACCTTCACCGATCAGCACTACAAGAGCATCGCCGAGTTCATGGCGCCGCAGGGCCGGTTCGGCCTGATCGACGATCCCCCGGAATTCACGGTTGCCGCGTTCAAGGGCAAGGCGATCTCGGTGCACTGGGAATCGATGTTCACGCGCTCCTCGTTCCAGACGCCTGACATGATCGCGCAACATCACCTGCTCAACGACGTCGCCGATCTGATCGACAAGGGCGTGCTGCGTACCACGCTCGACCAGACCTTTGGCACAATCAACGCCGCCAATCTCAAGCGCGCGCACGCGCTGCTCGAGAGCGGCAAGTCGCGCGGCAAGATCGTGCTGGAAGGGTGGTAGGCAACGGCTGCGTAGGGTTGGCAAAGGCGCGCTTGCGCCGTGCCCACCATCTCGCGATGGCGGCAAGAGATCGTGGGCACGCTGCGCTTTGCCCACCCTACGATTTGCGGCGCTAGCCCACGATCTGCGACAACGCCGAGAGTAGCCGATCGATCTGCGCGTCCGTGCCGACGGTGATACGCAGGAAATCCGAGATGCGCGGCGCCGAGAAGTGACGGACGATCACCGCCTGCTCGCGCAGCGCTGCCGCGAGTGCTGCACCTTCATGTGCGGGATGGCGCGCGAAGACGAAGTTGGCGAGCGAGGGCAGCACCTCGAAACCGGCGCTTTTCAATCCGCCGGACAGGCGTTCCCTGCCCTCGATCACGCGACGGCGGCCTTGCTGGAAATAAGCATCGTCCTCGAGGGACGCGATCGCACCTTCCTGGGCAGGCCGGCCGAGCGGATATGAATTGAAACTGTCCTTCACGCGCGTCAGCGCATCGATCAGATCGGCGTCCCCAATGGCATATCCGACGCGAAGCCCGGCGAGAGCGCGCGACTTGGACATGGTCTGCACGACCAGGAGATTGCGATGAGACGCGACCAGCGGAATCGCCGTCTCGGCGCCGAAATCGACATAGGCCTCGTCCACGACGACGGGCACATCAGGGTGGTCGTCGAGCAGTGTCGCGATCTCGACACGTGACAGCGCGATGCCTGTCGGTGCGTTCGGATTGGGGATGATGATCGCGCCGGCCGGCCGGCGATAATCGGCGGTGCGGATCTGCATGGCCTGATCGAGCGGCACGGTCTCGCAGATGATGCCGAACAGGCGGCAGTAGACCGGATAGAAACTGTAGGTGATATCGGGAAACAGCAGCGGCGCATCGTGCTTCAGCAGCGCGACGAAGGCGTGCGCCAGCACTTCGTCCGAGCCGTTGCCGACGAACACCTGCTCGGGCCTCACGCCGTGGTAGGCGGCAAGGGCCGCCCGCAGCGCGGTCGCCTGCGGGTCCGGATAGAGACGCAACGTATCGGCCGCCGCGCCCCGGATCGCCTCCAGCGCACGCGGCGACGGACCAAGCGGGTTCTCGTTGGTGTTGAGCTTGACCAGATCCGCCATGCGCGGCTGCTCGCCCGGCACGTAGGGTTCCAGCTCATGCGTCAAGCTGCTCCAGAAACGGCTCATCTTCCTTCTCCCTCACGCGGACGCGTGGCGCGCTCGACGAAGCCCTTTGCGAGCGCGTGATAGATGCCCTCCTCGCAGATCATCCGCGAGACGAAATGCGCGATCAGCGCCGCCGCCATCAGCGGCACCACCATGCCGTGATTGTCGGTCATCTCGGTCACGATCACGAAGGCGGTGATTGGCGCCTGCACGACGCCGGCGAAATACGAGACCATGCCGAGCAGCATGATCGCACCGAGCGGCGCGTCGTGGAAGAACGCGGCGATGTTGCTGCCGATGCCGGCGCCGACGGCGAGCGAGGGCGAAAAGATGCCGCCCGGTATGCCGCTGATCGCGGCGAAGCTCGTCGCCAGCAGCTTGAGCACGCCAAAATCCTGCGGCAGCGGGGTGCCGTGATCCAGCGCCTCTTTCACCTGCACGTACCCCGTGCCGTAGATGGTGTCGCCGGATACCAGTCCGCAAATGGCGACCGCGAGGCCACAGGCAAAGGCGAACCACAGCGGATGGCCCTTGATCGCGCGTCCGAGCGGGCTCTTGAAACCGCGCGCCATGGCGATGACGACGCGGCTGAACAGGCCGCCGGCGAGGCCACCGACGACGCCGCAGGCCGGAACGGCCAGCCAGTCGGCGCCGCGCGAAAGCGTCATCGCGCTGCTGCCGAAATAGGCGTAATTGCCGGCCAACGCGAGCGAGGTCAGGCCGGCCGCGATCACGGCGGCAATGATCAGGCTGGATGTGCGGGTCTCGAAGGCGCGGCTCATCTCCTCGATGCCGAAGACGATTCCCGCCAGCGGCGTGTTGAAGGCCGCGGCGACACCGGCGGCGGCTCCGGCCAGGATCAATCCAGGCTGGCGGCGCGGCGAGACACGACCGAGCGCGAACATGATGGAGGCGCCGACCTGAACGGTCGGCCCTTCCCGCCCCACGGAGCCGCCGCACAGCAGCCCGAACAGCGTCAGGATCATCTTGCCGATCGCGATCCGGATCGAGACCAGGCTCTCGCGCGCAGCCTGATCGGTCAGCTGCCGCGCGGCGATTGCTTGCGGAATGCCGCTGCCCTGCGCATTCGGGAATAGACGGAGGGTCATATAGGCCGACAGCATGAAGCCGAGCGGCGTCACCGTCAGCACCGCATAGCGCGACCTCGCCAGCAAGAGTGTAAAGGCGTGCTGCGCGAGATCAGCAAGCTGCGCCAGCGCCACGGCTGCTGCGCCGACCCCGATCCCGCCGAGCAGGAAGATCGCCCGCCGCTGCCAGCGTGCGGAGGTCAGCCTGAACAGGCGCTTGTGGCGGGTCGAGAGGGGCCAGGGCCAGAGCATGGAGGCCCCGTTTTAGCCAGTCTCGCCACGAATGAAAGGGGGCGCAAGAGCAGAGCAGCTAGGCGGCCCCTCCCGCGCCCAATTGCGGCTCAAGCGATGGTGTTGACGATGCCGCCTTCGGCACGTAGCGCCGCGCCGTTGGTCGCTGATGCCTCCTTCGAGGCGACATAGACCACCAGGTTGGCGATCTCCTCGACACTGGCAAAACGCTGGATCAGCGAGCTCGGGCGGTGCTGCCTGACGAAATTGGCGGCGGCTTCATCCACCGATTGCCCGTTCTGCCTGGCCAGATCCTTCACGAAGGTCTCGACGCCCTCGGACATGGTCGGGCCAGGCAGCACCGAATTCACGGTGACGGCGGTGCCCTGGGTGAGCTGCGCGAGGCCACGGGCGACCGCGAGCTGAGCCGTCTTGGTCATGCCGTAGTGGATCATCTCGGCGGGAATATTGAGGCCGGACTCCGAGGAGATGAAGACGATGCGGCCCCAATTGCGCGTGAGCATGCCCTGCATGTAGGCGCGCGAGAGCCGCACGCCGCTCATCACGTTGACCTCGAAGAAGCGGATCCAGTCCTCGTCCGGAATCTCGAAAAAGCCCTTCGGCTCGAAGATGCCGGCATTGTTGATGAGGATGTCGACCTCGGGCAGTGCCGCAACCAGCGCCTTGCAGCCGGCGGCGGTCGAGACGTCGGCGGCGATGCCGCGCACCTTGGCACCCGCCCCCTCCAGCTTGCGCACGGCGGCATCGACCTTGTCCTGGCCGCGCCCGTTGATCACGACATTCGCGCCAGAGCCCGCAAGGCCTTTCGCGATGGCGTGGCCGATGCCGGCAGTCGAGCCGGTGACGAGGGCAGTCTTTCCGGAAAGGTCGATTTTCATGTATCATCTCCGCTGAGGTTGAAGCGGATATCGTGCGCTGCATGGGCGGGTGCAATCGCCGCTCACCGATGCGTGAGAGCTGCCACAACGGCAAATTTGTAGGGTGGGCAAAGCGGCCTGTCCGCCGAAGCTCGAAGAGCGAAGGCGGAAGCGTGCCCACCATCTGCAGGTGGCGGGCACGGCGCGCGAAGCACGCGCGCCTTTGCCCACCCTACGACGCTGCGCGCCGGAGCAATAAAAAAGCGGCGCCCAGGGGCGCCGCTTTCAAAACTCGCAAGTGTCGGCGGGCTTACGCCGCCTCGGCTTCCTTCGCCTGCACCGGACCTGAGTCCTGGCCCTTGGCATCGACGTCGCGGTCGACGAACTCGATCACGGCCATCGCGGCGTTGTCGCCGTAGCGGAAGCCCGCCTTGATGATGCGGGTATAGCCGCCCTGACGATCCTTGTAGCGGGGCGCCAACACGTCGAACAGCTTCTTGACCTGGTCCTTGTCGCGCATCTCGGAGATGGCCTGGCGGCGCATCGACAGGCCGCCCTTCTTGCCGAGGGTGACCAGCTTCTCGACGATCGGACGAAGCTCCTTGGCCTTCGGCAGCGTGGTGACGATCTGCTCGTGCTTGATCAGCGCGGCCGCCATGTTGGCGAACATCGCGCGGCGATGCTCGGCCGTGCGGTTGAGCTTCCGATGAACCTTGCCGTGACGCATGTAACTATTCCTTGTTTTAGAACTGCCGCGACGGTTCGTCGGACCAGTTGCTCAGGTGGGCTTCCTGCGTTCGCCCTGGGTGGTGAATGGCGAATGGCGAATAGAATTACTATTCGCCACTCCCTCGCTCAGTAGTGATCTTCGAAGCGCTTGGCGAGCTCGTCGATGTTCTCCGGCGGCCAGCCCGGCACTTCCATGCCGAGGTGCAGACCCATCTGGGCCAGCACTTCCTTGATCTCGTTCAGCGACTTGCGGCCGAAGTTCGGAGTGCGGAGCATTTCCGCCTCGCTCTTCTGCACGAGGTCGCCGATGTAGACGATGTTGTCGTTCTTCAAGCAGTTGGCCGAACGCACCGACAGCTCGAGCTCGTCCACCTTCTTGAGGAAGGCCGGGTTGAAGGCGAGGTCCGGGATGATCTCCTGGGCAACTTCCTTGCGCGGCTCTTCGAAGTTGACGAACACGTTGAGCTGATCCTGCAGGATGCGGGCGGCGTAGGCCACCGAATCATCCGGCGAGATCGCGCCATTGGTCTCGATCGTCATGGTCAGCTTGTCGTAGTCGAGGATCTGGCCCTCACGGGTGTTCTCGACCTTGTAGGAGACCTTGCGGACCGGCGAGTAGAGGCTGTCGACCGGGATCAGGCCGATCGGCGCATCCTCGGGACGGTTGCGCTCGGCGGGCACGTAGCCCTTGCCGGTCGAAACCGTGAACTCCATGCGGATCTCGGCGCCCTCGTCGAGGGTGCAGATCTGCAGGTCCGGGTTGAGCACCACGACGTCGCCCACGGTCTGGATGTCGCCGGCGGTGACGACGCCCGGGCCGGACTTCTTCACGACCATGCGCTTGGGGCCTTCGCCCTGCATCTTGATCGAGATGTCCTTGATGTTGAGCACGATGTCGGTGACGTCCTCACGGACGCCAGCGATCGAGGAGAACTCGTGCAGCACGCCGTCGATGTGCACCGACTGCACCGCCGCGCCCTGGAGCGAGGAGAGCAGGATGCGGCGCAGCGCGTTGCCGAGCGTCTGGCCGAAACCGCGCTCGAGCGGCTCGGCGACGATGGTCGCGAAACGCGAGGAGTCGCTGCCAGGGGTCACCTGGAGCTTGTTCGGCCGAATCAGTTCTTGCCAATTTTTCTGGATCGTCACTGTTTCACCCATACAGGCCAGCCGATTTGAAAATTCAAATACTGGCGTTGGAGAAAGGCCGCAGATCAAACCCGCGGCTTCTTGCAAAGTCGCTGCGGGCGCCGATGCGCCCGCAACAGGTAGAAATCAGACGCGCCGACGCTTGCGTGGACGGCAACCGTTGTGCGGGATCGTGGTCACGTCGCGGATCGAGGTGACGGTGAAGCCCGCGGCCTGCAGCGCGCGGAGCGCCGACTCACGGCCCGAACCGGGACCGGCGACTTCGACTTCCAACGTGCGCATGCCGTGCTCCTGCGCCTTCTTGGACACGTCTTCAGCGGCAACCTGCGCGGCGTACGGGGTCGACTTGCGCGAGCCCTTGAAGCCCATCGTGCCGGCGGAGGACCAGGCAATGGTGTTGCCCTGCGCGTCGGTGATGGTGATGGTCGTGTTGTTGAAGGACGAGTTCACGTGCGCGACGCCGGAGGCGATGTTCTTGCGCTCACGACGACGAACGCGGGTGGCTTCCTTGCCCATAGAGTACCTTTCCTGAAGATCTCAAACGCCGCCGTAATGCCAGCGGCTACACCTGTGGAACGAAAGGCGCGTGGCGAAAGGGTCTCCCCTATCGCCACACGCCGCGATTGGAATAGAAAACTTACTTCTTCTTGCCGGCGATGGCCTTGGCCGGACCCTTGCGCGTACGCGCGTTGGTGTGGGTACGCTGACCGCGCACCGGCAGACCGCGACGATGACGCAGGCCGCGATAGCAGCCGAGATCCATCAGACGCTTGATGTTGATACCGACTTCGCGACGCAGATCGCCCTCGACGAGATAGTCGCGGTCGATCACCTCGCGGATCTGGAGCACTTCAGCGTCGCTGAGCTGATTGACGCGACGGTCCTCGGGGATCTTCACCTTTTCGAGGATCTCACCAGCGATCTTCTGGCCGATGCCATGGATGTACTGGAGCGCGATCAGCACGCGCTTGTTGGTCGGAATGTTCACGCCGGCAATACGGGCCACGGCCTTCTCTCCTGTTGCCGACCCCTCGTCAGGAATCGGGCTTTAAGTGCTTATGTTTCTCGGGCAGGTGTTCACAAACGCGAACACGACGCCCACCCCTGGTCTTCCTGGGGCCCGGCATCGTTTGAAACTATCCGACTTGGATGCGGGGCTTATTAAGGGATTCCGGGGGCTTTCGTCAACCGCTGCTAGCGCTTGGCTCGCTTTTTCGTGACCTTTTTTGCAGCCTTTTTGGCACCTTTTTTGACGGCCTTCTTGGCCGCCTTTTTGACCGTTTTCCTGGCCGTCTTTTTGGCGCCCTTCACGGCCTTTTTGGTAGATTTGGCCGATTTGGTGGCCTTTTTGGCGGATTTCGCCGGCTTTTTGGCTGCCTCCTTCGCCGCTCTGGCCTTCTTGGCCGGCCCTGCCTTGGCGGCGCTCTTGGCGTGAGTCCTGGGCTCGACCGCGCCCAGCGCCAGGAGCTGGCGGTGGATGGCTCGGGTGACCTCATCGATGGCCATCATGCCGTCGATGGTCGAAAGCTTGCGGCGCTCGGAATAGTAGTGAATCAGCGGTTCGGTCTGGCTGCGATAGCTGGCGAGACGCTTGGTCAGGACCTCCGGGGTGTCATCGACCCTGACCTCCTCCCCGCGCTCCCGCATCTGGGCGACACGGGTCTCGACGCGGTTCAGAAGCGCGCTCTCGTTGACACGGAGCTCGATCACGGCGTCGAGCTTGAGGTGTTTGTGGCGGAGCAGATCATCCAGCGCCTCGGCCTGCGGCACGGTGCGCGGGAAGCCATCGAGGATGAAGCCGCGCTTGGCGTCCGGCTGATCGATACGGTCGGAGATGATGCCCACCACGACATCGTCGGGCACGAGCCCGCCGCTGGCCATGATCTCCTTGGCTTTCAGCCCGACCGGCGTGCCGGCCGCAACCGCTGCACGCAACATCTCGCCGGTCGAGAGCTGGACGATGCCATAGCGCTGCACCAGCCGCTGCGCCTGGGTCCCCTTGCCCGATCCTGGCGGTCCCAGAAGTATAATTCTCATCGGCGTACGCCCCCCGGATTGGTGAGCGAAACGTCGCGCACCCGTGTTTGAAACTTCGGCAACAGTGCAAATCATAATCAGCGCCGCGCCGCTACCCATATCATAAGGGAGCAAGTGCCCGGACGCCAAGAAGGCCTTTGAAATCAGGGATTGCGCTGCATTGAGAGCAGCGCTGAAGATGCGACCGAAGTACGGGCTGATCGCTTCGGCGGGCGCGGCGCATCGCTTGGGCGGCGAATCGGCGGCGCGGACGCGCCGCCTTCAGTGAACGTGCCGCTTAGCGGCGGCGGCCGCGCAGCTTCGACTTGCGGATCAGGCCTTCATACTGATGGGCCAGCAGATAGCCCTGCACCTGCGCCACCGTATCCATGGTGACACTGACCACGATCAGCAGCGAGGTGCCGCCGAAGTAGAACGGCACCGAGGCATAGGAGATCAGGATTTCCGGGATCAAGCAGACGATCGCCAGATAAATCGCGCCCAGCACGGTGACGCGCGACAGCACGTAGTCGATATATTCGGCGGTGCGCTCACCGGGGCGGATGCCAGGGATGAAGCCGCCATGCTTCTTCAGATTGTCCGCGGTCTCGGTCGGGTTGAACACGATTGCGGTGTAGAAGAAGGCAAAGAACACGATCAGCGCGAGATAGAGCACCAGGAACAGCGGACGGCCGTGGCCGAGCTGGGTGGTGATCCACTGGAACCATTCCGGCCCCTTGCCCGCGTTGAAGTTGGCGACCGTGGTCGGCAGCAGCAGCAACGAGGATGCGAAGATCGGCGGAATCACGCCCGACGTGTTGAGCTTGAGCGGCAGATGCGAGGACTGGCCCTCGAACATCTTGTTGCCGACCTGGCGCTTTGGATACTGGATCAGCAGCCGGCGCTGGGCGCGCTCCATGAACACGATGAAGGCGATCACGGCGACTGCCATCACGATCACGATCAGGATCAGGCCGGTCGACATCGCACCCTGACGGCCGAGCTCGAGCATGTTGGCGAGCGCCGCCGGGAGCTCGGCGACGATGCCGGAGAGAATGATCAGCGAGATGCCGTTGCCGATGCCGCGCGAGGTGATCTGCTCGCCCAGCCACATCAGGAACATGGTGCCGCCGGTCAGCGTGATCGCGGTGGAGAGACGGAAGAACATGCCGGGGTCACTGACGACGTTGCCGGCGCCTTCGAGACCGACCGCGATGCCGTAGGACTGGAACGCGGCCAGGATCACCGTCAGATAGCGCGTGTACTGGTTCAGCGTCTTGCGGCCCGCCTCACCTTCCTTCTTCAGCGCCTCGAGTTGCGGCGAGACGGTGGTCAGGAGCTGGATGATGATCGAGGCCGAGATGTACGGCATGATGTTCAGCGCGAAGATCGCCATGCGGTGGATGCCGCCGCCGGCAAACATGTTGAACATGCCCAGGATGCCGCCTGCCTGCGACTTGAACACCTGCTCCCAGATGTTGGGATCGATGCCGGGCAGCGGGATGTAGGTTCCGAGCCGATAAACGAGCAGCGCACCCAGGGTGAACCAGATACGCTTCTTCAGTTCGTCGGCTTTGGCAAACGCGCCGAAATTGAGGTTGGCTGCCAGTTGTTCCGCTGCTGAGGCCATATTGGACTTTCTCCCGCCGCCTTTTGCGCCGTCATACCCGCGGCCGGGCTACTTTAGCGGACGCCGGACATTATCTGGCGCTTCGGCTTCGATAAGTCCATCGTCCCGCATGCGAAAAGGCCCGCGAGCCGCGGGCCAATGACGCAGTTGTTACGCCGCCTCGCCTTCTTCCTTCGCAGGGGCAAGGATCTTCACCGAACCGCCGGCCTTCTCGACCGCTTCGATCGCGGACTTGGTGGCGCCGTGGACCTCGATGTTCAGCTTGGCCTTGAGCTCGCCGCGGCCGAGCAGCCGCAGACCGGCCTTGGCGCGGCGCAGCACGCCCGCCTTCACCAGGGCCTCGACGTTCACGACGCTGCCGGTGTCGAGCTTCTTGGCATCGACCGCATCCTGGAGCCGGTCGAGATTGATCTCGGCGTACTCGACGCGGAAGATGTTGTTGAAGCCGCGCTTGGGCAGACGGCGATGCAACGGCATCTGGCCGCCTTCGAAACCCTTGATGCGCACGCCCGAACGCGCGGTCTGGCCCTTGCCGCCGCGGCCCGACTGCTTGCCCTTGCCCGAACCGATGCCACGGCCGACGCGCATGCGCTTCTTGCGCGAGCCGGCGTTGTCGGCGATATCGCTGAGCTTCATCGCCCTGCTCCTTGTGTTTTGCGCATGATCTGGTCCGAAAACCGGGATCATGCGCGCTATCTTACTTCTCGTCGACGATGCGAACGAGATGGTGAACCTTTTCGATCATGCCGCGGACGGCCGGGGTGTCCGGCAATTCGCTGACGCGGCCGATCTTGTTGAGCTTGAGCCCGATCAGCGTCGAACGCTGCGAGTGATGGCGGCGGATCGCGCTGCCGGTCTGCTCGAGCTTGATCGTCTTTGCGGACTTAGCGGCGTCCTTGGCCATCGTGATCTACTCCGAAAAGCGTTGGTTAGTCCGCAGCCGCCTCGGCATCGCCGCCGATGCGACGACCCTGGAGGGTGGACACCTTGATGTTGCGGCGCGCCGCGACCGAGCGCGGGCTATCCTGATGCTTCAGCGCATCGAAGGTCGCGCGAACCATGTTGTAGGGGTTCGACGAGCCGATCGATTTCGCCACCACGTCCTGGACGCCGAGCGTCTCGAACACGGCGCGCATCGGACCGCCGGCGATGATGCCGGTACCGGCCGGAGCTGCACGCAGATAGACGCGGCCCGCGCCATGACGGCCGGCGATGTCGTGATGCAGGGTGCGGCCCTCGCGCAGCGACACGCGGGTCAGGTTGCGCTTGGCGGACTCGGTGGCCTTGCGGATCGCCTCAGGCACTTCGCGTGCCTTGCCGTGACCGAAGCCGGCGCGGCCCTTCTGATCGCCGATGACGACGAGCGCTGCGAAACCGAAGCGCTTGCCGCCCTTGACGACCTTGGCCACGCGATTGATGTGGACGAGCTTGTCGACGAACTCGCTGTCGCGCTCCTCGCGCTCCTTGCGCTCACGCCCGCCGCCGCGTTGATCGCGTCCACCACGTTGTTCGCGTTCTGCCATTTTTCCAATCCTTCAGAGGCTTACGCCTCAATCCTCAAATTCTGTTAGAAGCTCAGCCCGCTCTCACGCGCAGCGTCGGCGAGAGCCTTGACGCGCCCGTGGTAGAGGTAGCTGCCGCGATCGAACACGACTTCCTTGACGCCCCTCTCGGCAGCGCGCTCGGCCAGCAGCTTGCCGACCGCCTTCGCCGCATCGATGTCGGCGCCGGTCTTGCCGCCGTCGCGCATCGTCTTCTCGAGCGAGGAGGCAGAGGCCAGCGTCTCGCCTTTCAGATCGTCGATGACCTGGGCGTAGATGTGCTTGGACGAGCGGAACACCGACAGACGCGGACGACCACCGCCGGAGCGGCGCAGCTTCAGCCGCACACTCCGCTTGCGCCGGGCATTGGTAACCTTGGCTTTGGACATGACCGGCTCCGTTACTTCTTCTTGCCTTCCTTGCGGAAGATGAATTCGCCCACGTACTTCACGCCCTTGCCCTTGTAGGGCTCCGGCGGACGATAGGAGCGGATCTCGGCGGCAACCTGGCCGACGCGCTGGATGTCGCTGCCCGACACCGTGATTTCGGTCGGCTTCGGCACGGCGATCGTGATCCCTTCCGGGATCGGATAGATCACGTCATGGCTGTAACCGAGCGCGAGCTGCAGGTTCTTGCCCTGCATCGCGGCGCGGTAACCGACGCCGGTGATCTCGAGCTTCTTCTCGAAGCCCTTGGTCACGCCTTCGACCAGATTCGCGACCTGGGCGCGAGCGGTGCCATACAGCGCCCGCGCGCGATTGGTCTCGGCCCGCGGCTTGACCTTTACCTGGCCGTTCTCGAGCTTCACCTCGACGTCGTCATGGACGACGAACTGAAGCTGGCCCTTCGGCCCCTTCATCTTGACGGTCTGCCCATCGACGGTCGCGGTCACACCGGACGGCACCGCCACAGGCTTTTTGCCAACTCGTGACATGGATCAAAAACCCTTCTCAGAACACCGTGAAGAGGACTTCACCGCCCACGTTCGCTTCACGCGCACTGTGGTCGGCCATGATCCCCTTCGGCGTCGACAACACCGAAATACCGAGCCCGTTATTGACCCGCGGCAGGTTCTTCACCGAGGCGTACACGCGACGCCCGGGCTTGGAGACACGTTCGATCTCGCGGATGACGGGCTCGCCGTCGAAATACTTCAGCTCGATCTCGATCTCGCTGCGGCCCGAGGCGTGCTCGAGGGTCGCGTAACCGCGGATATAGCCCTCGCTCTTGAGCACTTCGAGGACGTTCTCGCGCATCTTCGAGCCCGGCGTGGAGACCTTGCTCTTGGCGCGCATCTGCGCGTTGCGGATGCGGGTGATCAGATCGCTGATTGGATCGTGCGTAGACATCTAAACGACCCTCCTTACCAGCTCGACTTCACGAGGCCCGGGACCATGCCCTTGGAGCCAAGGTCGCGGAGCGCGATACGGGACAGCTTGTTCTTGCGATAGTTCGAGCGCGGGCGGCCCGACAGCTCGCAACGCAGACGGATGCGGGTGGCCGACGAATTGCGCGGCATTTCCGCAAGCTTCAGGGTCGCGGCGAACCGCTCCTCCATCGGCAGCGTCTTGTCGGCGATGATCGCCTTCAACCGCTCGCGCTTCGGGGCGGCGTTCTTCACCATCCGCTTGCGCCGGTTGTTCTTCTCGACTGAACTCTTCTTTGCCATGCTTGGCTCCTGGGTATCCGCGTTTGAGAGGCTTTAGGTCAGCGTCTCACTGCCGGAACGGGAAATTGAAAGCGGTCAACAAGGCCCTCGCCTCTTCGTCGGTCTTGGCCGTGGTGCAGACGGTGATGTCCATACCGCGGGCTTCCGTGACCTTGTCGAAGTCGATCTCGGGGAAAATGATGTGCTCCTTGATGCCGAGCGAGTAGTTGCCGCGGCCGTCAAAGCTCTTCGGGTTCAGGCCGCGGAAGTCGCGGACGCGCGGCAGCGCGACGTTGACCAGGCGATCGATGAACTCGTACATGCGGGCCTTGCGCAGCGTCACCTTGCAGCCGATCGGCTGGTTCTCACGCAGCTTGAAGGTCGCGATCGCGATCCGCGAGTAGGTCACGATCGCCTTCTGGCCGGCGATCTGGGTCAGCTCGGCAGCGGCGGTCTCGGCCTTCTTGCGGTCGTTGACGGAATCGCCAACGCCCATGTTCAGCACGACCTTGTCCAGACGCGGAACCTGCATGACGTTCTGATAACCGAACTTCTCGGTCAACGCCGTGCGGATCTTCGCATCGTATTCCGCGCGCAGGCGCGGGGTGTAAGCGGTCTCAGCCATCGATCTCAGCTCCCGAGCTCTTGGCGATGCGAACCTTCTTGCCGTCCGCCAGAATCTTGAATCCGACGCGGGTCGGCTTTCCGTCCTTGCCGACATACGCGATGTTGGACAGTTGGATCGGCGCCTCTTTCGAGATGATGCCGCCCTCCTGGGCCTGCGTCTGCTTCTGGTGACGCTTGACCATGTTGATGCCGCGCACGAGCGCCGTGCCGGCGTCGGGGCGAACTTCGAACACTTCGCCGGTGCGGCCCTTGTCGCGACCGGTCAGCACGACGACCTTGTCGCCCTTGCGGATCTTCGCAGCCATCACAGCACCTCCGGCGCGAGCGAAATGATCTTCATGTGGTTCTTCGCACGCAGCTCGCGCGGCACGGGCCCGAAGATACGGGTGCCGACCGGCTCGGCCTGGTTGTTGATCAGGACGGCGGCGTTGCGGTCGAAGCGGATGACCGAA
This sequence comes from Bradyrhizobium sp. BR 10261, assembly GCF_019455395.1. Lineage (NCBI taxonomy): Bacteria > Pseudomonadati > Pseudomonadota > Alphaproteobacteria > Hyphomicrobiales > Nitrobacteraceae > Bradyrhizobium > Bradyrhizobium sp. BR 10261. Next base: position 61,581 of record NZ_JACOFQ010000028.1, on the reverse strand, counting down.
CCGTCGGCGCGGCGGATGTCCTTGCGGACGCGCACCACGACGGCCTTCATCACGTCGCCCTTCTTCACCTTGCCACGCGGAATGGCTTCCTTGATCGAGACGACGATGATGTCGCCGATCGTGGCGTAGCGGCGCTTGGAGCCTCCGAGCACCTTGATACACATGACACGGCGTGCGCCGGAATTATCGGCCACGTCGAGGTTGGTCTGCATCTGAATCATTGATGCACCTCGTCCTCTTTCTATTTGCGCCAGCCTAGCCGGCGCTCAACATTTCCCTGAAGTCAGTCGGCCAAATGAACGGCCGAGGCCAACAGATCAGGCGCTTTTCTTGTGTTCGCCCCGGATCACGATCCAGCACTTCAACTTCGAGATCGGCTTGGTCTCTTCGATCCAGACCATGTCGCCCGGCTTGAACTCGTTGTTCTCGTCGTGCGCGTGGTAGTTCTTCGAACGGCGGATCGTCTTCTTGTAGATCGGGTGCGTGAAGCGGCGATCGACGCGCACCACGACGGTCTTGGCAGTCTTGTCGCTGACGACCACGCCTTGCAAAGTACGTTTCGGCATATCCGTTAGCCCCTTACTTCTTCTTCGCGCGCTGCTGCGCGGCGACGGTCTTGATCCGGGCGATGTCGCGGCGAGCCTCGCGCAGACGCGAGGTGTTCTCGAGCTGCCCGGTGGCACGCTGGAAGCGCAGGTTGAAGCGCTCCTTCTTCAGGTTCAGGACGGCATCGTCCTGCTGGTCGGGGCTCATCGCGCGGATGTCTTCGATCTTCATCTGGGCCATGGCCATTACTCCGCAATGCGCTCGACGAAGCGCGTCTTGATCGGCAGCTTGGCGGCCGCGAGCGTCAGCGCTTCGCGCGCCGTCTGGGTGTTGACGCCGTCGATCTCGAACAGCACCCGGCCCGGCTTGACGCGGGCGACCCACAATTCCGGCGAACCCTTGCCGGAGCCCATGCGGACTTCGGCCGGCTTCTTCGACACCGGAACGTCGGGGAACACGCGGATCCAGACCCGGCCGGCGCGCTTCATGTGGCGGGTCAGCGCGCGGCGGGCGGCTTCGATCTGGCGCGCGGTGACGCGCTCCGGCTCGGTCGCCTTCAGGCCGAACTGGCCGAACGCCAACGTCGCACCCGACGACGCAACGCCGTGGATACGGCCCTTATGCGCCTTCCGGAACTTCGTTTTCTTAGGTTGCATCATGGCTTTAAGCCCTCAAATTCCTGTGCTGATCAGGCCGCAGCCGTATCGCGGCGCTGACGGCCACCGCGATCACCACTGCCACCCGTCTCGCCCTCGGCCATTCTCTTGTCCTGGGCCATCGGATCGTGCTCGAGGATCTCGCCCTTGAAGATCCAGACCTTGACGCCGCAGGTGCCAAAGGTCGTGAACGCGGTCGCAACGCCGTAGTCGATGTCGGCGCGCAGCGTGTGCAGCGGCACGCGGCCTTCGCGGTACCACTCCATGCGCGCGATTTCCGCACCGCCCAGGCGTCCCGAGCAGTTGATGCGGATGCCTTCCGCGCCGAGACGCATCGCCGACTGCACGGCGCGCTTCATGGCACGGCGGAACGCCACGCGGCGCTCCAGCTGCTGCGCGATCGACTCGGCCACCAGCGTCGCATCGAGCTCCGGCTTGCGGATTTCGACGATGTTGATGACGACGTCGGACGAGGTGATGTCCGCAACCTTCTTGCGCAGCTTGTCGATGTCCGCGCCCTTCTTGCCGATCACCACGCCCGGACGAGCCGAGTGGATGGTGACGCGGCACTTCTTGTGCGGACGCTCGATCACGATGCGGGCGACGGCCGCCTGCTTGAGCTCCTTATGCAGGATCTCGCGGATCTTGACGTCCTCGTGCAGCAGCTTGCCGTATTCCTGCTTGCCGGCGAACCAGCGGGAATCCCAGGTCCGGTTGATGCCGAGACGCAGACCGATCGGATTGATCTTTTGACCCATCGTTTTCTCCTGCGACCCTTAAGCCGCTGCTGCTTCGGCTTCGACCTGACGAACAATGATCGTCAGCTGCGAAAATGGTTTGTAGACACGGCCCGAACGGCCACGGCCGCGGGCGGCAAAGCGCTTCATCACGAGGCCATTGCCGACGAAGGCCTGCGCCACGACGAGATCATCGACGTCGAGGTCGTGGTTGTTCTCGGCATTGGCGATCGCCGATTCCAGGCACTTCTTCACGTCGACCGCGATCCGCTTGCGCGAGAACTGCAGGTCGGCGAGCGCGGCGGAAGCCTTCCGGCCGCGAATGAGCTGGGCGACCAGGTTGAGCTTCTGCGGGCTCACCCGCAGCATCCGGGCGACCGCCTTGGCCTCGTTCTCGGCGAGGCTCCGTTCGCGCTTAGGTTTGCTCATCGTTTAATCCTCAAGCCTTCTTGGCTTTCTTGTCGCCGGAGTGGCCATGGAAGGTCCGGGTCGGCGAGAACTCGCCGAACTTGTGACCGACCATTTCCTCGTTGACGGCCACCGGCACGTGCTTCTGACCGTTGTAGACGCCGAAGGTCAGGCCGACGAATTGCGGCAGGATCGTCGAGCGACGGCTCCAGATCTTGATGACGTCGTGACGGCCGGACGCGCGGGCCGCATCTGCCTTCTTGAGCAGAGAACCCTCGACGAACGGGCCTTTCCAGACTGAACGAACCATGTCCGGCGTTCCTTACTTCTTCCGCTTGTGGCGGCTTAGGAGAATGAATTTGTTGGTCGACTTGTTGGTACGGGTCTTCTTGCCCTTGGTCGGCTTGCCCCACGGAGTGACCGGGTGGCGACCGCCCGAGGTGCGACCTTCACCACCGCCGTGCGGATGGTCGATCGGGTTCATGGCGACACCGCGGTTGTGCGGGCGACGGCCCATCCAACGCTTGCGACCGGCCTTGCCGATCGAGGTGTTCATGTGGTCCGGGTTCGACACCGCGCCGATCGTGCCGCGGCAACGGCCGTGCACCAGGCGCTGCTCACCCGAGTTGAGGCGGATGATGACGTAGTCCTGGTCGCGGCCCACCAGCTGGGCGTAGGTTCCGGCGGAACGGGCGAGCTGGCCGCCCTTCCCGATCTTGACCTCGATGTTGTGGATGATCGTGCCGACCGGCATGTTACCGAGCGGCATGACGTTGCCCGGCTTCACGTCGACATAGTTGCCGGCGACGATGGTGTCACCCACGGCCAGGCGCTGCGGCGCCAGGATGTAGGCCTGCTCGCCGTCCTGATACTTGATCAGGGCGATGAAGCCGGTGCGGTTCGGATCGTACTCCAGCCGCTCGACGGTCGCGGGAACGTCGATCTTCTCGCGCTTGAAGTCGACGGTGCGCAGCGTCTGCTTGTGGCCACCGCCACGGAAGCGCACGGTGATGCGGCCGGTGTTGTTGCGGCCACCCGACGACTTCTTGCCTTCGGTGAGCGCCTTGAGCGGCTTGCCCTTGTAGAGCGCCGAACGATCGACCATCACCAGCTGGCGCTGGCCCGGCGTCGTGGGATTGAATGTCTTCAGTGCCATCGTCGTGCGACCTTACAGACCGGTGGTGACGTCGATCCGGTGGCCCTCTTCGAGGGTCACGATCGCGCGCTTGGTGTTCGACTGCGAGCCGAGATTGCCGCGGAAGACCTTGACCTTGCCCTTGCGGACCAGCGTGTTGACGCTCTTGACCTTGACGTCGAAGAGCTTCTCGACCGCTTCCTTGATCTGCGGCTTGGTCGCCTTGGCGGCCACCTTGAACAGGACCTTGTTGTGCTCGGACGCCAGCGTCGCCTTTTCGGTGACGACAGGGGCGACGATCACGTCGTAGTGCCGAGGCTCGATGTTCTTGCTCATTTGAAGCGCGCCTCCAGCGCATCGATGGCGGCCTTGGTCAGAACGAGCTTCTGACGGCGCAGGATGTCATAGACATTGATGCCCTGGATCGGCAGCACGTCCATGTTCGGGATGTTGCGGGCCGCAGCGGCGAAGCCGTTGTTGAGCTCGGCGCCGTCGATGATCAGCGCGTTGGTGAGCCCGAGGCCCGAGAAGTGACCAAGCAGCGCCTTGGTCTTGGCGGCTTCCAGCGCGGCCTTCTCGATCACGAGCAGATCGCCGTCCTTGGCCTTGGCCGACAGCGCATGCTTGAGAGCAAGCGCGCGGACCTTCTTCGGCAGGTCGGTGGCGTGCGAACGCACGACCGGACCGAACGCACGACCGCCGCCGCGGAACTGCGGCACGCGGGCCGAGCCGTGACGAGCACCGCCGGTGCCCTTCTGCTTGTACATCTTCTTGCCGGTGCGCCAGATCTCGGCGCGGCCCTTGGCCTTGTGCGTACCGGCCTGGCGCTTGTTGAGCTGCCACTGCACGCAACGCGCAATGATGTCCTGGCGCGGCTCGAGGCCGAAAATGGCGTCGGACAGCTGGACCGAGCCAGCTTCCTTACCCTCAAGGGTGGTGACCTTCAGTTCCATCTCACGCACCCTCTTGCTGGGCCGCAGCCTCGGCTTCGCCGCCCGCAACCTTGAACTTGCCGGGCTTCGGAGCTTCCTTCGGCAGCGGCTTCTTGACGGCGTCGCGCACGCGGATCCAGCCGCCCTTGGAGCCGGGAACGGCGCCTTCGACGAGGATCAGGCCACGCTCGACATCGGTCTGGACGACGCGAAGGTTCAGCGTGGTGATGCGATCGACACCCATGTGGCCGGGCATCTTCTTGTTCTTCCAGGTCTTGCCGGGGTCCTGACGACCACCGGTCGAACCGATCGAACGGTGCGAGACCGACACGCCGTGCGTGGCGCGCAGACCGCCGAAATTCCAGCGCTTCATGCCGCCGGCGAAGCCCTTACCGACCGAAGTGCCGGTGACGTCGACGAACTGGCCGACGACGAAATGATCGGCCTGGATCTCGGCGCCAACGGGGATCATGGCGTCCGCGGTGACGCGAAACTCCTCGACCTGGCGCTTCGGCTCGACCTTGGCGACCGCGAACTGGCCGCGCTCCGCCTTGGGCATGTACACGGTCTTGCGGCTGCCAGAACCCAGCTGGAGCGCGACATAACCGTTCTTCTCTTCAGTGCGGTGGCCTACGACCTGGCAATTGCCGAGCTTCAGCACGGTCACGGGGATATGTTCGCCGGCCTCTGTAAAGACCCGCGTCATCCCGACCTTTTGTGCGATCACTCCGGAGCGCATCGGCGTGCTTCCTGTTCTTTCTGTCCGCTAGGTGCGAACGTGATCCAAAATCTTAGAGCTTGATCTCGACGTCGACACCGGCGGCCAGGTCGAGCTTCATCAAAGCATCGACGGTCTGCGGGGTCGGATCGACGATGTCGAGCAGGCGCTTGTGAGTGCGCATCTCGAACTGTTCGCGGCTCTTCTTGTCGACGTGCGGCGAACGGTTGACGGTGAACTTCTCGATGCGGGTGGGCAGCGGAATGGGTCCGCGGACCTGCGCACCGGTGCGCTTCGCCGTGTTCACGATCTCGCGGGTCGACGTATCGAGGATACGATGGTCGAACGCCTTGAGACGGATACGAATGTTTTGGCCGTTCATTGCCGTGGTCTCTCTTTAGTGGGGGGTGGCGAATAGCGAATAGCGAATGTCCCCATTCGCTACCCGCCAATCCCTATTCTCGTATTTACTCGATGATCGAGGCGACGACGCCGGCGCCGACGGTGCGGCCACCTTCGCGGATCGCGAAGCGCAGCTTCTCTTCCATCGCGATCGGCACGATCAGGTGCACTTCCATCGCGATGTTGTCGCCCGGCATCACCATCTCGGTACCTTCCGGCAGATGCACGACACCGGTCACGTCGGTGGTGCGGAAGTAGAACTGCGGACGATAGTTGGTGAAGAACGGGGTGTGGCGACCGCCCTCTTCCTTGGTGAGGATGTAAGCCTCGGCCTTGAACTTGGTGTGCGGCTTGACCGAACCCGGCTTGCACAGCACCTGGCCGCGCTCGACGTCTTCACGCTTGGTACCGCGGAGCAGCGCACCGATGTTGTCGCCGGCCTGGCCCTGATCGAGCAGCTTGCGGAACATTTCGACGCCGGTGACGGTGGTCTTCTGGGTGGCGCGGAGACCGACGATCTCGATTTCCTCGCCGACCTTGACGACGCCGCGCTCGACACGGCCGGTCACGACGGTGCCGCGGCCCGAGATCGAGAACACGTCTTCAACCGGCATCAGGAACGGCTGGTCGATCGGACGCTCCGGCTGCGGGATGTAGCTGTCGACGTTCTTCATCAGCTCGAGGATGGCGTCGTGGCCCAGCTTCTTGTCCGAATCTTCGAGGGCGGCGAGAGCCGAACCCTTGATGATCGGGATCTTGTCGCCCGGGAAGTCGTACTTGGAGAGCAGCTCGCGAACCTCGAGCTCGACGAGTTCGAGCAGCTCCGGATCGTCGACCATGTCGCACTTGTTGAGGAACACGACGAGCGCGGGCACGCCGACCTGGCGGGCGAGCAGGATGTGCTCGCGGGTCTGCGGCATCGGGCCGTCAGCAGCCGACACGACCAGGATCGCACCGTCCATCTGGGCGGCGCCGGTGATCATGTTCTTCACGTAGTCGGCGTGGCCGGGGCAGTCGACGTGCGCGTAGTGGCGGTTCGGCGTCTCGTACTCGACGTGCGCGGTCGAGATGGTGATGCCGCGCGCCTTCTCTTCCGGCGCCTTGTCGATCTGGTCGTACGCGGTGAACGTCGCACCGCCGGCTTCGGCGAGAACCTTGGTGATCGCCGCGGTCAGCGACGTCTTGCCATGGTCGACGTGACCGATGGTGCCGATGTTGCAGTGCGGCTTGGTACGTTCAAACTTTGCTTTGGCCATTTGACTCTCCGTTCAATCGTCAGCTCTAGACCGACGACAATCAGGCAAACTTCTTTTGGACTTCCGCCGACACGTTGGCCGGCGCTTCTGCGTAGTGATCGAACTGCATGGTGAAGGTCGCGCGGCCCTGGCTCATCGAGCGCAGGTTGTTCACGTAACCGAACATGTTCATGAGCGGCACCATCGCATTGATGACGTTGGCGTTGCCGCGCATGTCCTGGCCCTGGATCTGACCGCGCCGGGAATTCAGGTCGCCGATGACCGAACCGGTATAGTCCTCCGGGGTCACCACTTCGACCTTCATGATCGGCTCGAGCAGTACGGACTTGCCCATCTGCAGCGCTTCGCGGAAGCAGGCGCGCGAAGCGATTTCGAAGGCCAGCGCCGACGAGTCAACGTCGTGATACTTGCCGTCGACGAGCGTCACCTTGACGTCGACCACGGGGAAGCCCGCGACCACGCCGGACGACAGCACGCTCTCCAGACCCTTCTCGACGCCGGGAATGTATTCCTTCGGCACCGCGCCGCCGACGATCTTCGATTCGAACTCGTAGCCCTTGCCGGGCTCATTCGGCTCGACGATGAACGATACGGCCGCGAACTGGCCGGTACCGCCGGTCTGCTTCTTGTGGGTGTAGCTGTGCTCGACGCGCTTGGTGATGCGCTCGCGGAACGCCACCTGCGGCGCGCCGATGTTGGCATCGACCTTGTAGGTACGCTTGAGGATGTCGACCTTGATGTCGAGGTGGAGTTCGCCCATGCCCTTGAGGATGGTCTGGCCGGACTCGTGGTCGGTCGACACCCGGAAGGACGGATCCTCCGCGGCGAGCTTGGCCAGCGCCACGCCCAGCTTCTCCTGGTCGGCCTTGGACTTCGGCTCGATCGCGATCTCGATGACCGGCTCGGGGAATTCCATCTTCTCCAGGATCACCTGCTTGTCGGGATCGCACAACGTGTCACCGGTGCGCGCTTCCTTCAGGCCGGCCAGCGCGACGATGTCGCCGGCATAGGCTTCCTTGATGTCTTCGCGGTTGTTCGCATGCATCAAGAGCATGCGCCCGATGCGCTCCTTCTTCTCGCGGGTCGAGTTCACGACGCCGGTGCCGCTCTGCAGAACGCCGGAGTAGATGCGGCAGAAGGTGATGGTGCCGACGAACGGGTCGTCCATGATCTTGAACGCGAGCAGAGCCAGCGGCTCCTTGTCGTCCGCCTTGCGCACGACCTCGTTGCCCTTGTCGTCGGTGCCCTTGATCGCAGGCACGTCGAGCGGCGACGGCAGATAGTCGACGACCGCGTCGAGCAGCGGCTGCACGCCCTTGTTCTTGAAGGCCGAGCCGCACAGCACGGGATAGAACGCGCCGGTCAGCACCGCCTTGCGGATCAGGCGCTTCAGGGTCGCCTCGTCCGGCTCCTTGCCGTCGAGGTAAGCGGCCATGGCGTCGTCGTCGAGCTCGACGGCGGCTTCCACCATCTTCTCGCGGTATTCCTTGGCCTGGTCGACGAGGTCTTCCGGAATGTCGACATAGTCGAACTTCGCACCGAGCGACTCGTCGTTCCAGACGACGCCCTTCATCTTCACGAGGTCGACGAGACCCTTGAAGTTGTTCTCGGCACCGATCGGAAGCTGGATCGCGACGGGCTTGGCACCCAGACGGTCGACGATGTCGGCCAGACATTTGAAGAAGTCGGCACCGATCTTGTCCATCTTGTTGGCGAAGACGATGCGCGGAACCTTGTACTTGTCGCCCTGGCGCCAGACGGTCTCGGTCTGGGGCTCAACACCCTGGTTCGAGTCGAGCACGCAGACGGCGCCGTCGAGCACGCGCAAGCTGCGCTCGACTTCGATGGTGAAGTCGACGTGGCCGGGAGTGTCGATGATGTTCAGGCGCTTGCCATTCCAGAACGCGGTGGTCGCAGCCGAGGTGATCGTGATGCCACGCTCCTGCTCCTGCTCCATCCAGTCCATCGTCGCGGCACCTTCGTGCACTTCGCCGATCTTGTGGCTTTTGCCGGTATAATAGAGGATGCGCTCGGTCGTCGTCGTCTTGCCGGCGTCGATATGCGCCATGATACCGAAGTTACGGTAGTCCTCGATGGCATGTTGGCGGGGCATGGGGTGTTCCTTGCGAGTCCGTTTGGTTCGCCGTTACCAGCGATAATGCGAGAAGGCGCGGTTGGCTTCTGCCATCCGGTGCACGTCTTCACGCTTCTTGACGGCGTTCCCGCGGTTGTTCGATGCGTCCAGCAGCTCTGCCGAGAGGCGCTCGGTCATGGTCTTCTCGTTGCGCTCGCGTGCAGCCGAGATCAGCCAGCGGATGCCCAGCGCCTGACGGCGGGTCGAGCGAACTTCGACCGGAACCTGATAGGTCGCACCGCCGACGCGGCGGGACCGCACCTCGATCGTCGGCATGACGTTCTCGAGCGCCTGCTCGAACACGCCGAGCGGGTTCTGCTTGGTCTTGGATTCGATGATGCCGAACGCACCGTAGACGATGCCTTCCGCGACCGACTTCTTGCCGGCGTACATCACCGAGTTCATGAACTTCGTGACGATGATGTTCCCGAACTTCGGATCGGGAAGAACTTCGCGCTTTTCCGCTGAGTGGCGACGAGACATTGAGCTGGTTCCCGCTTACTTCGGACGCTTCGCGCCGTACTTCGAACGACGCTGCTTACGGTTCTTGACGCCCTGGGTATCCAGAACGCCGCGGAGGATGTGGTAGCGCACGCCGGGCAAGTCCTTGACGCGGCCGCCGCGGATCATGACCACCGAGTGCTCCTGAAGGTTATGGCCCTCACCCGGGATGTAGCCGATCACCTCGAAACCGTTGGTCAGACGCACCTTGGCGACCTTACGAAGCGCCGAGTTCGGCTTCTTCGGGGTCGTGGTGTAGACGCGCGTGCAAACGCCACGCTTCTGCGGCGACTGCTGCAGCGCTGGCACCTTCTTGCGCGACTTCTGCACTTCACGCGGTTGAGCGATCAGCTGGTTGATCGTCGGCATCCTGGCCTTACCCTTTGTTATCGCAGCCCCTTACGGGTCCGCTGTCTTGCCGCGAGCCCGTTGCCGGGACCGCAAATTCTTGTCGCGCTACCCGCCCGACGAGGCCGCCTCGCACGGGAACAATCCGCACAAAGCGAAATCGCGCCAACCGCTCCATCGCTGAGCGGAAAGCGCTTCGACGCCACAGAGGACCGCAGTCTTTGGGCCGATCAGCGTAAAGCGACGGCCCGCGCACCGAGGTCATGCATCCGAATTCGGCCTCGCGAGAACATGCTCGGAAGACCTAAAATCGCACTGGCATTGCCTAGCTATTATCGACAGCGTTTGAGCGGCATTCGTCGAGGTTGGTGCCCGTCTTTGCGACCCCTCAGGGATCAAACGGGTAGCCCGTTCCGACGTTGGCGATGCTCACCGCCTGTCGTTAAGTGAGGCGCTTTCTATAAGTGAGAATCGTTCAAGTCAAGGCGAAACCACAGTCACAAAGCGCTTCTCGCGCCTTCAGAAATTGCCTGTGGGCGCCCTCACAGCGCATCCCGGATATGGGAACGAAGCCCCTGCTCCGCCAGCCTCAGACCAATTTTTACCCGGATTAAATGTACTTTTATAACCAACGCTAAGGCTTTTTTTCTGTTCACGCGTCAATCTGCCCACTTTCGGCAGAGGCAAGCGCGATGCGGTACACCGATATTGCCATCATTGGCGGGGGACTTGCCGGCTCGACCGCCGCCGCAATGCTCGGGCGTGCCGGCGCTTCAGCCGTGCTGATCGACCCGCGCGAGACCTATCCGGCCGATTTTCGTGTCGAGAAGCTCAGCGGTCACGCGCAGCTCGAGCGATTCCAGCGCACGGGAATCGCCGACTCAGTGCTGCGCCGCGCGACTTTCTCCGGCAAGAACTGGATCGCACGGTTCGGCCATCTGCTCGACAAGGCGCCGAGCCGGCAGTTCAACCTCCTCTATGATTCCCTGGTCAACGCGATCCGGGACGAGATTCCCGGCACCGTCGAGCGAATCTGGACCAAGGCGGTATCGGTCGAGACCAGCCCCGAACGGCAGAGGGTAGCGCTCGCCAATGACGAGACGATTTCCGCCCGCCTTGTCGTGCTCACCAACGGTCTGAATGTCGGCTTGCGGCACCAGCTCGGCATCAGCAGAAACATCATCAGCGCCTGCCATTCGATCTCGATCGGGTTCGATGTGGCGCCGGCCGGGCGGAACGCGTTCGACTTCCCGGCGCTGACTTATTCCTCCGAGCAGCCGAGCGACCGTATTGCCTACATCTCGCTGTTTCCGATCGGCACGCGGATGCGGGCCAATCTGTTCGTCTATCGCAGCTTTGACGATCCCTGGCTGGACGAATTCCGCCGCGCGCCGGCCGAGACCTTGAACGCCGCCCTGCCGCGGCTCAAGTGCATCACCGGCGCCTTCGACATCTTGGGCGAGGTGAAGATTCGCCCGGTCGATCTCTATGTGAACAATGCCAGCGATCAACCCGGCGTGGTGCTGGCGGGCGATGCCTACGCAACCTCCTGCCCGGCTGCGGGCACGGGTTGCGACAAGGTGTTCACGGACGTCGAGCGACTCTGCAACATCTATATCCCGCAATGGCTGGCGTCGGACGGGATGGATGCGAACAAGATCGCCGCCTTCTACGCTGATCCCGTCAAGCAGGCCTGCGATGAATGGTCGGCGGCGAAAGCCTTCGACTTCCGCTCGGTTTCGATTGCGACGAGCCCCTACTGGACAGCGCAGCGCTGGGCGCGTTTCATGGCTTGGTCGACCCAGGGATTATTGCGGCGGCTCGGAGGCGCTGTCGACCTGGAGCCGAACTTCCTCGGTCACTCCTCGTCCTCGTCGAGGTCCTCATCGTCCTCGTCGTCATCACTGTCATCGTCAGCCTGAGCGGCCACGCCGTGCGGCTGGTGGATCTGGTCGTTCCACAGCTTGCGATAGGTGCCGTTCTTGGCGAGCAGATCGGCATGCGAACCGCGCTCGATCGCCCTGCCCCCTGAAATCACGATGATCTCGTCCATCTCGACCACCGACGTCAGGCGATGGGTCGACCAGATCATGGTGCGGCCCTTGGCGACCTTCAGCAACGTGCGGTTGATCGCGGCCTCCGTGGTCTGGTCGAGCGCCGAGGTCGCCTCGTCGAGCAGCAGCACGGACGGATTGCGGATGACCGCGCGCGCGATCGCAATGCGCTGGCGCTGGCCGCCTGAGAGTGTATCACCGCGCTCGCCGACCGGGGTGTCGTAGCGCTGCGGCAGGCTCATGATGTAGCGGTGGATCTCGGCCTTCTTGGCCGCCTCCTCCACCTCATCATCGGTCGCGCCCTCCTTGCCGAGCCGGATGTTCTCGCGGATCGACATGTTGAACAGCATGTTCTCCTGGAACACCACCGCCATGCTCCGGCGCAGCGAATCCCGCGTCACCTTGCGGACGTCGACACCGTCGATGGTGACGCGGCCCTCGTCCGGCACGTAGAGCCGCAGGATCAGGTTGAGCAGCGTGCTCTTGCCGGAGCCCGAGGGGCCGACAATGGCGATGCGCTTGCCGGCGTTGAGCCTGAGGCTGAGATTGTCCAGCACCGGAGTCTGCGCGCCCTCGTACTGGAACGTCACGTGGTCGAAGGTGATGTCGTGGGTGATGCGCGGCAGATCGGGCGCGCCGGGACGGTCGGCAGCGCGGGTGGGCTCGTCCAGCAACTCCTGCATATGGCGGATCGCGGCGGCCGAGGAGATCGACACCGGGATGAAGTGCATCACATGGGCGATGTTGTAGGAGACCTCCCAGAATGCGCTCTCGAAAGTGACGAAAGTTCCGATGGTGATCTGGCCCTTGGTGGCCAGATAAGCGCCGATCGCGAGCACGACGAGGTGCAGCAACAGCACCGAGATGGTGACGGTGCGCTCCACCATCGTCGACAGGAACCCGGCAGCCGCGATCTTGTTGCGGGTCTCGTCGTTGCGGAAGCTGAAGAAACCGAACATCTTGCGTTGCAGGCTGAAGGCCTTGATCACGGCCTGCGCCGCCACGTTCTCCTGGACCATGCCGAGCAGCGCACTTTCGTTGAGCTTCTGCTCGTAATTGGCCTGCACCGCCTTCGGCGTCAGGATACGTGGACCGATCAGCGTGATCGGGAACACCAGCAGCGCGACGACTGCGAGCTGCCAGTTCAGGAACAGCATCAGGATAATGCCGGCGATCAACTCCAGGAACGGCAGCGCGGCGCTGTTGGTGAAGGTTTTGACCGAGCCTTCGAAGGCCGAGAGGTCGACCGAGAAGCGCGACAGGATCTCGCCGCGCTTGGTGCGGCCGAAATAGGCGGCGGGCAGGTCCTGAACGTGCTCGAACAGGCGTTTGCGGACATCGGAGATGACGCAGGCGGCGAGCCGCGCGTCCCAGCGTTCGTACCAGACCGCGACGATCGACGTGAAGATACCGGCGGCCGCGAGCACGCCGAGGATCTTGTACAGCGCCTGGAAATCCTCCTCGCCGAGCGCGTCGTCGATCAGGAACTTCAGGCTGAGGGGCATGATGACGTTGAACAGCGTCTCGACCAGAACGCCGAACGCCACATAGCCCAGGATGCGCTTGTAGTTGGACAGGAAGGGCTTGACGAAACCCAGGATGGTCGCGAGCGCGCCGGCGGCTTCGCGCGCAGTGAAGACGACGAGATCCTCATCATCATCGTCATCGTCGAGCTCAAGCTCGTCATCATCCTCGTCTTCGTCGTCCTCGTCGTCTTCGAGGTCCGGCTTGATGCTGGAGGCGAGCTTGTCGTCGAGCTCGGCCGCCTCTTGCGCGGCGAGCTTCTGTTTGTCGGGAGAAACGGGCCTGGACGCCATGAAACCAACCGATGCTGACGGCCGGCATGACCGCAGAGAAAGCAGAAAATAGCGGAAACCGCTATTTGCACCGATTCTATGCGATCAGGATGAATTCGGCAAAGCAATTGGCGAATTCATTCCGCCTTGAAATGCTAGTCGTCGTCTTCGTCCTCGACCTTGTCGAAGAAGGAATAGCGCAAGCTGTCGGCGTCGGCATACCACTGGCCCGGGCCCTTGCCTGCGGCGAGCGTCGCGGTCCAGAGCGCATCGGTGCAATCCTTGCGGTGCATCGACAGGTCGAAGCCGTTGCCGAAGAACAGCTCGGACCATTCCCACCACGTGCCGAGCTTCTTGACCCCGCGCAGGAGGTCATAGCGGTCGATCACGGCTGGGGCCATGTCCGAGGTGACCGAGCCGAACACGAGTCCGGTCTTGACCACGCGGTTGAGCTCACGGATCGCGCGGACCACCTGCTTCGGGGCAATGTGACAGAGGCAGGTCTCGAACACGAAATCGAACGAGCCATCCTTGAAGGGCATGTCGGTGATCGAGCCGAGTTTGTTGTACTTCTTCAGCGCCTTCGGCGTCCTGGCGTGGATGGCGCGGTTGTTCTCGATGCCGAAGGCATCGATGCCGCGCTCGCGCAGCGCGCCGACAAGCTCGCCGCTGGCGGAGCCCGCGACCAGGAGCTTTGTGCCCTTGGCCCTGCCCCAGACAATGCCGATCAGCTTGGTCAGATAGTCGGGATCGGTGAAGTGGCTCCACGCCTCGCTATAGGGGCCGAGGCCGCGATAATTCTCGAAATAGTCGCGATCGATCTTGTCGGAGATCGGCTCGCCCTTTTGCTGCGCGCGCTCACGGCGCAGCCGCATCATCTCGGTCAGGATGATGTCGGTCGCCGCATCCGAGGAATCGAGCAGGCCGTTCAGCGTGGAATCGAACAGATAGTCGCCGACCACGACGATCCCAGGATGTTCCTTCGGCTCGGGCCGGTGATTGGTCATGACGTCGCGCACGGGCAGACCGCCCGGTATCGCATTGACCGAGGACAGCCAGCGGTGGATCTTGCCTTCCATGAAGTGCGCACGGGCATCGCCGAGCGAGGCTGGGAGCGATTTCAGCGCGGCGTCGATCAGCTCCTGGTCAGACAGATTGGCGAAGGCGAGCGCATCGGAGCCGGGAATCAGCCAGTTCAACACGCCGTGCTTGCCGACGTCGTGGCGCGCGCCCTCGTTATAGACGCAGCAGCCGCCAAAGGCTTCCGACATGAACCAGGCGCCGGGAATCATGTCGCCCCAGAACGGGCTATCGAACAGGATCGAGACGCGCAAATAATGCGCGGGACGGTCGAAATAAGCGACGTGCTTGACCATCGACTTGCGCAGCTGCTCGCCTTCCCAGCCCATCGTGGAGAGCCAGGAATGCGGCAGGCAGACCAGCACGAGATCGAAGTCGCGCGTCTCCGGCCCCTTCCCGTTCATCATCTTCAGCTGATAGCGGCCGGTCGGCGCCTTGCCGACGGCGAGCACGCGATGATTGAGCTGGATGTCGGCGTTGACCTCGGACTGCAGGCACTCGATCAGCTGCTCGTTGCCGTTCTGGATGGAGTAGAGGCCGATATAGCCGTCGACATCCATCAGATAGTTCTTGAGCGCGTTGAGGCCGTTGGTGTTGTGGCTTTCGGTCGCGATGTCCGAACGCGCCATCACCTTGAAGAAGCGCTTTGCGGTCTCGTCCTCGACCTCCTCGTCGAGCACCTGTTCGGCGGTCTTGTAGGCCCAGGGGTTCTCGTTGTCGTGCGCGCCGACGCCCTCGTAATATTCGATCGGTGACATCACTTCGGTGCAGCGCTTGCGGAACGCCTCGATTGCCGCTGCGGTCTTGGCGCCGTATTTGCGGCGCATGCCGGCGACGTCGTCGAGCAGCTCACCGCCGAACTGCACCTGCTCGGCGTCCATCGGAATGGTCTGCAGGCCGAAATGCTGGATCAGCTCGCGCAGCGGATCCGGGCCCGTCATCGAGTAGTCGTAGATCTCCGCAACGCCGGCCTCATACATCGCCGGCGCGGAATCGAATTTGCGCGTGACGATCTTGCCACCGAGCCGGTCGGAGGCCTCGAAGATGGTGATGCGGCAGAGATCGCCGAGCTTACGCTTCAGATACCAGGCGCTCATCAGCCCGCCGGGGCCGCCGCCTACGATTGCGAGATCAAGCATGTGAGTTCCGTGGTCTCCGGCCCTGCCCCCGTCACGGGACCACCGGTCTAAGCTCCCTTAGCAGAAGCGCTTTTCAGGCTGAAGGAAAGATGAACAAAGGTTGATCCCGCATCGCAGCAGACGGAGAAAGCAACAAAAAGGCCGGCAAAAGCCGGCCTTTCCGTTATCCTCAGTAATCGTACGGAGGAGCTATTATTCCGCGGGCGGGAGCGCAGGAAGCTCCGCCTCCGGCGCCGGCGACACGACAGCCGCCTGCTTCTCGCGTTCGTCCAGGATCAGCTTGTCGCGCTTCATGGCGACTTCGCGGATCTTGGCCATGGAGGCGCCGGTGCCTGCCGGGATCAGCCGGCCGACGATGACGTTCTCCTTGAGGCCTTCGAGCGGATCGATCTTGCCGTTGACCGCCGCTTCCGTGAGGACGCGAGTGGTCTCCTGGAACGAGGCCGCCGAGAAGAAGGAGCGGGTCTGCAGGCTCGCCTTGGTGATGCCGAGCAGAACCGGCGTACCCGTGGCGGGCTTCTTGCCCTCTTCCTTGGCCTTCTCGTTCAGCGCGTCGAACTCGATCTTGTCGACCTGCTCGCCGGAGATCATGTCCGTGTCGCCCTGGTCGGTGATTTCCACCTTCTGGAGCATCTGACGGACAATCACCTCGATGTGCTTGTCGTTGATGAGCACGCCCTGGAGCCGGTAGACCTCCTGGATTTCGTTGACCAGATAGGCCGCCAGTTCCTCGATGCCCTTGACCGCAAGGATGTCGTGCGGCGCCGGGTTGCCTTCAACGATGAAGTCGCCCTTTTCGACGATGTCACCGTCCTGAAGGTGGATGTGCTTGCCCTTCGGGATCAGGTACTCGCGCGGCTCG
The DNA here is from genome assembly GCF_019455395.1 of Bradyrhizobium sp. BR 10261. Taxonomy (NCBI): domain Bacteria; kingdom Pseudomonadati; phylum Pseudomonadota; class Alphaproteobacteria; order Hyphomicrobiales; family Nitrobacteraceae; genus Bradyrhizobium; species Bradyrhizobium sp. BR 10261. The sequence continues at coordinate 44,877 of NZ_JACOFQ010000028.1, read as the reverse complement.
TCGGTCTTGTCCATCGGCTCGATCGAGATGCGGCGCTTGTTCTTGTAGTCGCGTCCGAACCGGATGGTGCCCGCGATTTCGGCGATGATCGCCGCATCCTTCGGACGCCGTGCCTCGAACAGTTCCGCCACCCGCGGCAGACCGCCGGTGATGTCACGCGTCTTGGCGCTTTCGGTCGAGACACGGGCGAGGATGTCACCCGGGTTGACCTTGGCTCCGACGTCGACCGAGAGAATGGCGTCGACCGACAGCATGTAGCGGGCATCGCCGCCACGGGCGAGCTTGAGCACCTTGCCGTCCTTGCCCTTCACCACGATGGCCGGACGCAGGTCCGAGCCGCCGCGGGTCGAGCGCCAGTCGATGACCACGCGCTTGGCAATACCGGTGGCCTCGTCCAGCGTTTCCGAGATCGACTGGCCCTCGACCAGATCCTCGAAGCCGATGGTGCCCTCAACTTCGGTGAGAAGCGGACGGGTGTACGGGTCCCACTCGACGATGCGCTGGCCGCGCTTGACCATGTCGCCGTCGTCGACGTGCAGGCGCGAGCCGTACTGGACACGGTGCGTCGCGCGCTCAGTGCCGTCGGCATCGACCACCGCAACCACCATGTTGCGCACCATCGCGATCAGGTGACCTTCGCTGTTGCGGGCGATGGCCTTGTTCCGGATCACGATCTTGCCGTCGAAATTGGCTTCGACGAACGACTGCTCATTGAGCTGCGCCGCACCACCGATGTGGAAGGTGCGCATGGTGAGCTGGGTGCCCGGCTCGCCGATCGACTGCGCCGCGATGACGCCGACCGCTTCGCCGTGGTTGACCGGTGTGCCGCGGGCGAGGTCGCGGCCGTAGCACTTGCCGCAGATGCCGTTGACGAGCTCGCAGGTCAGCGCCGAGCGGATCTTCACCTCCTGAACGCCGCCCTGCTGGATGGCCTCCAGATGGCTCTCTTCCATCAGCGTATCGCGCTTGATGATCACCTTGCCCGAAGCGTCCTTGATGTCTTCGCAGGCCGTGCGTCCGAGGATGCGCGAGCCGAGCGAAGCGACCACGGTGCCGGCATCGACGATGGCGCGCATCTTGATGCCGAGCTTGGTGCCGCAATCGGACTGCGTGATGATGCAGTCCTGCGCGACGTCGACCAGACGACGGGTCAGGTAGCCCGAGTTCGCGGTCTTCAACGCGGTGTCCGCGAGGCCCTTGCGGGCGCCGTGGGTCGAGTTGAAGTACTCGAGCACCGAGAGGCCTTCCTTGAAGTTCGAGATGATCGGCGTCTCGATGATCTCACCCGACGGCTTGGCCATCAGGCCGCGCATGCCGGCGAGCTGGCGCATCTGGGCCGGCGAACCGCGGGCACCGGAGTGAGCCATCATGTAGATCGAGTTGATGTCGGCATCGGCTCCGCTCGCCGTCTTCTTGGTGGCGGAGATTTCCTTCATCATCGCCTTGGCGATTTCTTCCGTGGCCTTCGACCAGGCGTCGACGACCTTGTTGTACTTCTCGCCATGGGTGATCAGACCGTCGTTGTACTGCTGCTCGAAATCCTTCGCCAGCGTACGGGTGGTGTCGACGATCTTCCACTTGCCGTGCGGCACGACCATGTCGTCCTTGCCGAACGAGATGCCGGCCTTGAACGCGTTGTAGAAGCCGAGCGCCATGATGCGGTCGCAGAAGATCACAGTCTCCTTCTGGCCGCAGTGACGATAGACCTGGTCGATGACGCCCGAGATCTCGCGCTTGGTCATCAGCTTGTTGATGATCTCGTACGAGATGCGCGGGTTCTTCGGCAGCAGATTGCCGAGCATGACGCGGCCGGCGGTGGTCTCGATCCAGCGCTTGGAGACCTTGCCGGTCTCGTCCATGCCTTCCCACCGGTACTTGATCTTGGTGTGGAGGTGGATGACCTTCGCATGCAGGGCGTGCTCGAGCTCGGCCATGTCGCCGAACAGCTTGCCCTCGCCGGGCAGGCCTTCGCGCATGATCGAGACGTAGTAGAGACCGAGCACGATGTCCTGCGACGGCACGATGATCGGCTGGCCGTTCGCCGGATGCAGGATGTTGTTGGTCGACATCATCAGGACGCGCGCTTCCAGCTGCGCTTCGAGCGACAGCGGAACGTGCACGGCCATCTGGTCACCGTCGAAGTCGGCGTTGAACGCCGAGCAGACCAGCGGGTGAAGCTGGATCGCCTTGCCCTCGATCAGCACCGGCTCGAACGCCTGGATGCCCAGACGATGCAGCGTCGGCGCGCGGTTGAGCAGCACCGGATGCTCGCGGATGACCTCGTCCAGGATGTCCCAGACCTCGGGCCGCTCCTTCTCGACCAGCTTCTTCGCCTGCTTCACGGTGGTGGACAGGCCCTTGGCGTCAAGCCGGGAATAGATGAACGGCTTGAACAGCTCGAGCGCCATCTTCTTCGGCAGGCCGCACTGATGCAGGCGCAGCTCGGGACCGACCACGATCACCGAACGGCCCGAATAGTCGACGCGCTTGCCGAGCAGGTTCTGACGGAAACGGCCCTGCTTGCCCTTCAGCATGTCGGCGAGCGACTTCAGCGGGCGCTTGTTGGCACCCGTGATGACGCGGCCGCGACGACCGTTGTCGAACAGCGCATCGACCGCTTCCTGAAGCATGCGCTTCTCGTTGCGGATGATGATGTCGGGCGCGCGCAGCTCCATCAGCCGCTTCAAGCGGTTGTTGCGGTTGATGACGCGGCGATAGAGGTCGTTGAGGTCGGAGGTCGCGAAGCGGCCGCCGTCCAGCGGCACCAGCGGACGCAGGTCCGGCGGGATCACGGGAACGACGGTCAGGATCATCCATTCCGGCTTGTTGCCGGAGTGGCGGAAGGCCTCGACGATCTTCAGGCGCTTGGCGAGCTTCTTGTGCTTGATGTCGGAGTCGGTCTCCTGCATCTCGGCACGCAAGCTGAGCTCGAGCTTCTCGAGGTCCATGCCCTTGAGCAGCTCGCGGATCGCCTCGGCGCCGATCATGGCGGTGAAGCTGTCCTGGCCGTACTCGTCCTGCGCCTTCAGATACTCGTCTTCCGACAGCAGCTGACGGTCCTTCAGCGCGGTGAGGCCCGGCTCCAGCACGACGTAATATTCGAAGTACAGGATCCGCTCGAGATCCTTCAGCGTCATGTCGAGCAGAAGGCCGATGCGCGAGGGCAGCGACTTCAGGAACCAGATGTGGGCAACGGGCGCCGCGAGCTCGATGTGGCCCATGCGCTCGCGCCGGACGCGCGACAGCGTGACCTCGACCGAGCACTTCTCGCAGATGATGCCCTTGTACTTCATGCGCTTGTACTTGCCGCACAAGCACTCGTAATCCTTGATCGGCCCGAAGATGCGGGCGCAGAACAGGCCGTCGCGCTCGGGCTTGAAGGTGCGATAGTTGATGGTCTCCGGCTTCTTGATCTCGCCGTAGGACCAGGACAGAATCTTCTCCGGGGACGCGATCGAGATCCGGATCTGGTCGAAGACCTGAGCCGGCGTCGTCGGATTAAAGAGATTCATAATTTCTTGGTTCATCGTCTTCTCCTCGCGTACCGGTCGCCTCCGGCCGCAAATTCGAAAATCACTCGAGCGGGGCGCCCTGCCCTCAAGGCATCGGAAAGGGCGCCAATGCCCGGCCGCGATGGCCGGGCATGAAAGGTCGTGTTACTCGGCCGCTTCCGACGTCGGCGCCGGACCCATCTTGGAATTGTGCAGGTCGACGTTGAGGCCGAGCGAGCGCATTTCCTTGACCAGCACGTTGAACGATTCCGGAATACCGGCCTCGAAGGTGTCGTCGCCACGCACGATCGCCTCGTACACCTTGGTACGGCCGGCGACGTCGTCCGACTTCACGGTCAGCATTTCCTGGAGCGTGTAGGCCGCGCCGTAAGCTTCGAGCGCCCACACCTCCATTTCGCCGAAACGCTGGCCGCCGAACTGCGCCTTGCCGCCCAGCGGCTGCTGGGTGACGAGCGAGTACGGACCGATCGAACGCGCGTGGATCTTGTCGTCCACGAGATGGTGCAGCTTGAGCATGTAGATGTAGCCCACCGTCACCTTGCGATCGAAGGCGTCGCCAGTGCGGCCGTCATAGACGGTCGACTGACCCGAAGCGTCCAGACCCGCGAGCTTCAGCATCTCCTCGATATCGGTCTCCTTGGCACCATCGAACACCGGCGTCGCGATCGGCACGCCGCGGCTCAGATTATGGCCGAGTTCAAGCAGCTCGTTGTCGTTGAGCGACTTGATGGTCTCGTCCTCGCCGTAGACCTTCTTCAAGGTTTCCTTCAGCGGCTTGATGTCCTGCTTCGACAGGTAAGCATCGACCGTCTGGCCGATACGCTTGCCGAGGCCGGCGCAAGCCCAGCCGAGATGCGTCTCGAGGATCTGTCCGACGTTCATGCGCGAGGGCACGCCGAGCGGATTGAGCACGATGTCGGCGTGCGTGCCGTCCTCGAGGAACGGCATGTCCTCGATCGGCACGATCTTCGACACCACGCCCTTGTTGCCGTGGCGGCCGGCCATCTTGTCGCCGGGCTGGATCTTGCGCTTCACCGCGACGAAGACCTTGACCATCTTCATCACGCCGGGCGGCAATTCGTCACCGCGCTGAAGCTTCTCGACCTTGTCGAGGAAGCGCTGTTCCAGCCCCTTCTTCGACTCGTCGTATTGCTTCCGCATGGCCTCGATCTCGGCCATCAGCTTGTCGTTTGGCGAAGCGAACAGCCACCACTGCGACTTTGGGTACTCCTCGAGCACCGCACGGGTGATCTTGGTGTCCTTCTTGAAGCCCTTGGGACCGGCAATGCCCTGCCGCCCCTCGAGGAGCTCGGCGAGACGGTTGTAGACGTTGCGGTCCAGGATCGCCTGCTCGTCGTCGCGGTCCTTGGCCAGACGCTCGATCTCTTCCCGCTCGATCGCCAGCGCACGCTCGTCCTTGTCGACGCCGTGGCGGTTGAACACGCGGACTTCCACGATCGTGCCCTGCACGCCCGGGGGGACGCGCAGCGAGGTGTCGCGAACGTCGGAGGCCTTTTCGCCGAAGATGGCGCGCAGCAGCTTTTCTTCCGGCGTCATCGGGCTCTCGCCCTTCGGCGTGATCTTGCCGACCAGGATGTCGCCCGCACGCACTTCCGCGCCGATGTAGACGATACCGGCTTCGTCGAGGTTCTTCAGCGCTTCTTCCGAGACGTTCGGAATGTCGCGGGTGATTTCCTCAGGCCCGAGCTTGGTGTCGCGCGCCATCACCTCGAACTCCTCGATGTGGATCGAGGTGAAGACGTCTTCCTTCACGATCCGCTCGGAGAGCAGGATCGAGTCTTCGAAGTTGTAGCCGTTCCACGGCATGAACGCGACGAGCACGTTGCGCCCCAGAGCGAGCTCGCCGAGATCGGTCGACGGACCGTCAGCGATGATGTCGCCCTTCTTGACGATGTCGCCGACCTTCACCAGCGGACGCTGGTTGATGCAGGTCGACTGGTTGGAGCGCTGGTACTTCATCAGACGGTAGATATCGACGCCCGACTTGGTCGGATCGAGATCTTCCGTTGCACGGATAACGACGCGGGTCGCGTCGATCTGGTCGATCACGCCGGAACGGCGCGCCGCGATCGCTGCACCCGAGTCACGCGCAACCACGCCTTCCATGCCGGTGCCGACGAACGGCGCCTCGGCGCGAACCAAAGGCACCGCCTGGCGCTGCATGTTCGAGCCCATCAGCGCGCGGTTGGCGTCGTCGTTCTCGAGGAACGGGATCAGCGCCGCGGCGACCGAAACGAGCTGCTTCGGCGACACGTCCATGTAGTCGACCTTGTCGGGCGTCAACGGCACGACGTCGCGGGTGCCGCTGGCGCGGCAGACCACGAGGTCCTCGGTGAAGCGGCCCTTGGCGTCGACGGGCACGTTGGCCTGCGCGACCGAATAGCGGCCTTCCTCCATCGCCGAGAGGTACACGACCTCGTCGGTGACGCGACCGTCCTTGACCTTGCGATACGGCGTCTCGACGAAGCCGTACTTGTTCACGCGCGCGAAGGTCGCAAGCGAGTTGATCAGACCGATGTTCGGGCCTTCCGGCGTCTCGATCGGGCAGATACGGCCGTAATGCGTCGGGTGCACGTCGCGCACTTCGAAGCCGGCGCGCTCGCGGGTCAGACCGCCCGGTCCAAGCGCCGAGAGGCGGCGCTTGTGGGTGATCTCGCTGAGCGGATTGGTCTGGTCCATGAACTGCGAGAGCTGCGAGGAGCCGAAGAACTCGCGCACGGCGGCAGCCGCCGGCTTGGCGTTGATCAGGTCCTGCGGCATGACCGTGTCGATATCGACCGAGGACATGCGCTCCTTGATCGCGCGCTCCATGCGGAGCAGGCCGATGCGGTACTGGTTTTCCATGAGCTCGCCGACCGAGCGCACACGGCGGTTGCCGAGATGGTCGATGTCATCGATCTCGCCCTTGCCGTCGCGCAGGTCCACCAGCGTCTTGATGACGCAGAGGATGTCTTCCTTGCGCAGCGTGCGCTGGGTGTCGGGCGCATCGAGGTCGAGACGCATGTTCATCTTGACGCGGCCGACCGCGGAGAGGTCGTAACGCTCGGCGTCGAAGAACAGCGACTGGAACATCGCCTGCGCCGAATCCAGCGTCGGCGGCTCGCCCGGACGCATCACGCGGTAGATGTCGAACAGCGCGTCCTCACGCGTCATGTTCTTGTCGGCCGCGAGCGTGTTGCGGATGTAGGCACCGACATTGACGTGGTCGATGTCGAGCAGCGGCAGCTCCTTGTAGCCCTGCTCGTTGAGCACCTTCAGCGACTTGTCGGTGATTTCCTCTCCGGCTTCGGCGTGGATCTCGCCGGTCTTCGGGTTGACGAGGTCCTCGGCGAGGTAGTTGCCGACGAGCTCCTCATCCGACATGCGCAGCGCCTTGAGCCCCTTCTCCTGGAGCTGGCGGGCGGCGCGGACGGTGAGCTTCTTGCCGGCCTCGAGCACGACCTTGCCGGTGTCGGCGTCGATCAGGTCGTTGATGGTCGAGTAGCCGCGGAAACGGTTGGCGTCGAACGGAACGCGCCAGCCTTCCTTGGTCCGCTTGTAGAGGATCTTCTTGTAGAACGTGGACAGGATCGCCTCGCCGTCGAGGCCGAGGGCGAACATCAGCGACGTCACCGGAATCTTGCGGCGACGGTCGATACGCGCATAGACGATGTCCTTGGCGTCGAACTCGATGTCGAGCCAGGAGCCGCGATACGGGATCACGCGGGCAGCGAACAGCAGCTTGCCCGACGAATGGGTCTTGCCCTTGTCGTGGTCGAAGAACACGCCCGGCGAACGGTGCATCTGCGAGACGATAACGCGCTCGGTGCCGTTCACGATGAAGGTGCCGTTCATCGTCATGAGCGGAATGTCGCCCATGTAGACGTCCTGCTCCTTGATGTCCTTGACCGACTTCGCGCCGGTTTCTTCATCGATATCGAACACGATGAGGCGCAGCGTCACCTTGAGGGGGGCCGCGAAGGTCATGCCGCGCTGGCGGCACTCGTCGACGTCATACTTGGGCTGCTCGAACTCGTAGCGGACGAATTCGAGCATCGAGGTGCCCGAGAAGTCGGAAATCGGGAATACGGAACGGAACACAGCCTGCAGGCCCTCGTCGAGGCGCCCGCCCGCGGGTTCATCGACCATCAGGAACTGGTCATAGGACGCCTTCTGAACCTCGATGAGGTTCGGCATCTCGGCGACTTCCTTGATGTGTCCGAAAAACTTGCGAACGCGTTTGCGACCGGTGAATGTCTGCTGCGCCATCGTGGCCTCTCATTTTCGTCGCCCGATCTGGGCGAACCGTCCGAACGCAGCTGCCGCCGCCCCCGGGTTGAATTTTTCGAACCCGTTTTGGGGACCGAAAAACCAGGTTCAGGCCGTCATGTCCTGAATCTGTTCTTCAGACCTTCAAAACGCAAAACGACGCGCGGGGCGCATAGGCACGCCCGCCCGTCACAACGATCGTCTTCACGGACTGCAAAAGCCCGAAATAGCCTGCTCTCCCAACGGCTTACAGGGAAACCCGGCATCCCTGCCCACCGCGCTTTCGTGCTGCCGACCCGATATGGGGCGACAATAGTGCAGATTCGAGGGTCAAACCCTCAAATCCCCACACATTTTCGTGTGTGGCCTGCGTCGGGACGATCCGTCGCACGCCTTTTGCATCTGGCCCCGTCCCTTCCGATCGGCATGGCCGGGCCTAACCCGGCCATGCACGATCTCGAGACGAGATCCCCGGGTCGCGCTTCGCGAGCCCGGGACATCGCTGAAGCAACTTGTGTTACTTCAGCTCAACCTTGGCGCCAGCCTTCTCGATCTGGGCCTTGATCTTCTCGGCTTCTTCCTTGTTCACGCCTTCCTTCAGCGGCTTCGGAGCACCCTCGACGAGGTCCTTTGCTTCCTTGAGGCCGAGACCGGTGATGGCGCGGACTTCCTTGATGACCTCGATCTTCTTCTCGCCGGCGGAGGCGAGAACGACCGTGAACTCGGTCTTCTCTTCAGCCGGAGCGGCGGCAGCGCCACCACCAGCCGGACCGGCCACGGCGACAGCCGCGGCAGCCGAAACGCCCCACTTCTCTTCGAGGAGCTTGGCCAGTTCAGCGGCTTCGAGCACGGTGAGGCTCGAGAGGTCGTCAACGATCTTCTGCAAGTCAGCCATTGTTCAGTTTCCTTAGGTGTAAGTCTGGTTCGGGTTTGAGTTTTGCGAAGGGCGTCAGGCCGCTTCGCCCTTTGAGGCATGAGCCTGGATGACGCGCGCGAGCTTGCCCGCGGGCGCGTTGGCGAGCTGAGCAAGCTTGGTCGCCGGGGCCACAAGCAGGCCGACGATCTTGCCACGCAGTTCGTCAAGCGACGGCAGCGAGGCAAGCGCCTTCACGCCGTCGACATTCAGGACGGTCTTCCCCATCGAGCCGCCGACGATGACGAACTTTTCGTTCGCCTTGGCGAATTCGATGGCGACCTTCGGCGCCGCTACCGGATCGTTCGAAGTGGCGATCACGGTCGGTCCCTTCAGCATGGGGCCGATGGCAACGACGTCGGTGCCTTCAAGAGCAATTTTGGCGAGACGGTTCTTCGAGACCTTCACCGAGGCACCAGCCTGCTTCATCTGCTTGCGCAGGGTCTGCATCTGGGCAACGGTCAGGCCGGAATATTGAGCAACGATCGCGACGCTCGTGGTCTTGAAGACCCCATTGAGCTGTTCGACCGCCTCTTTTTTTGCCGCTCGTTCCACAGCAAGCTCTTTCCGGTTGGCGGTCATCGCGAAGCGGGACCGCCGGGTTGCACCCATCGTCCCGCCCAAACCTGAACCTCAGGGCCAAAACCCATCGGACGCGCCGGGCAAGACGACAATTCAAAGCCTGCCCTCCGGGAGCCCAAGGGCCCACGGCGTGTCGAGGTCCGAACCAGACCCGTTCCGCAACCACCTTAAGGTGGAAGGCGAAGTGAAATCCGGTCTTCACCCGTCTATGCAGGCCATGCGATTAAGCCGTTGAGAAATCGAAATTTCCCGCGGGCGCCTGCAGTCTTGGACAGGACGAGGCCAGCCGGCGAACCGCCTGACCCCTGCCCGCATCCCACCGGCCGATGGATTTCCTTTCCTTTTCGGGCAAATCCTTACGGACGTCCTGAAAAGGAATGATCTCCTGCGTGTCGGTTTTCGGAATGCGTGCACGAACGCGCCAGCCAAGGCCGGTACGTCCGGAGGCGGTTCTTTAACCGCTCTCTGCCGGAATGCCAAGAGCAAAATTCACACCAGTTCCAATCCGTTGCCGACCCGGCTTGATCCGAGCCAATAAGGGCCGATTCAGGCCGATTTGACTGGATAAGGCAGCGGCTTGCCCTCGAAAAACGCAGTGAGGTTGGCCAGCACGCAGTTCTGCATGGCGACCTGCGATTCGAGGGTATGGCCACCGATATGCGGAGAGAACACCACGTTCGATAGCGCCGTCAGCGCGTCAGGGGTGTGCGGCTCCTTCTCGAAGACGTCAAGACCGGCACCGGCGATGGTTTTGTCGATCAAGGCCGCGAGCAGGGCCTTCTGGTCGATCACCGAGCCGCGGGAGATGTTGACGACATAGCCGTCCGCGCCGACGCGCCCCAGGATGTCGGCGTTGACGACGTGCTGGGTCGCCGCCCCTGCCCGGACTGCGATCATCAGGACGCTGCACCAGTCGGCCAGCGCTTCCAGGGTCGGGAAATATTGATAGGGCAGATCGTATTTGCTGCGGCTGAAATAGCCGACCTCGCTCTCGAACGCGGCGCAGCGCGTCGCGATCTTGCGGCCGATCTCGCCCATGCCATAGACGCCGATGCGCCGGCCGGGCATGCCGGCTTGCGGGCGCATCATCGGCGACGGCTTCGATGTCGCCCAGTCGCCGCTGCGGACATATTGGTCGGCGACGATCAGCCGCCGCGTCGTCGCCAGCATCAGGGTCATCGCAATATCCGCGACTGAGGCCGCATTGGCGCCCGGGCTGTGCCCGACAGCAATGTTGCGCGCGGCCGCGGCCTCCAGGTCGACCCCGTCATAGCCCGTGCCGTAGCAGACGATCGCGCCGAGCTTCGGGAACAGGTCCATCGCCTCCGTATCCAGCGGCGATCCGCCGGCCGTGAGCAAGGCGCGGACGGTGCCGAGCTCGTCCGCCGAAAACACCTCCTGCGCAGCCTGGCCGCGCGTGTCGAGCAGCTCGAACCGCTCGGCGAAGCGCACGATCATCGACTTGGGAAAGCGCGAGTAGACCAGGACCTTGTCAGCCATTGTTGTTTCCGATGAGTGCCGCCCACAAGCGACGAGGGGCGGAATCGGTTGCCCAATTCCGCCCCTCGCCTCATGCAATTTCCAGACTTAACCGAGAATGGTGCCCGGTTCGACCTTCACGCCCGGGCCCATCGTCGAGGACACCGCAACGCGCTGGATGTAGGTGCCCTTGGAGCCAGCCGGCTTTGCCTTGGCGACCGCATCAGCGAGCGCCTTGATGTTCTCGACCAGCTTCTCCTCCGAGAAGGAGGCCTTGCCGACGCCAGCCTGCAGGATGCCGGCCTTCTCGACGCGGAACTCGACCGAGCCGCCCTTGGCCCCCTTGACCGCACCGGTGACGTCCATGGTCACGGTGCCGATCTTCGGGTTCGGCATCAGGCCGCGCGGGCCAAGCACCTTACCGAGGCGGCCGACCAGCGGCATCATGTCGGGGGTGGCGATGCAGCGGTCGAAATCGATCGCGCCGTTCTGCACCTTCTCGACCAGGTCTTCGGCGCCGACGACGTCGGCACCGGCGGCCTTGGCTTCGTCAGCCTTGGCGCCGCGGGCGAACACACCGACGCGGAGCGTACGGCCGGTGCCGTTCGGCAGGGTCACGACGCCGCGGACCATCTGGTCGGCGTGGCGCGGATCGACGCCGAGATTGATCGCGACCTCGATGGTCTCGTCGAACTTCGCCTTGGCGCGCTCCTTGACCATCTTGATGGCGTCCGTGAGCGGATAAAGCTTTTCGCGGTCAATGCCTTCGCGGGCCTTGTTCAAACGCTTTCCGATTGCCATGACCGCTTACCCCGCAACTTCCAGACCCATCGAACGGGCGGAGCCCTCGACCATCTTCATGGCCGATTCGATGGTGTCGCAATTGAGATCCTTCATCTTCTTCTCGGCGATCTCGCGCACCTGCGCGCGTGTCACCTTGCCGGCCTTGTCACGACCCGGCGCCTTCGAGCCGGACTGGATCTTGGCGGCCTGCTTGAGGAAGTAGGACATCGGCGGCGTCTTCATCTCGAAGGTGAAGGAACGGTCCGCGTAAATGGTGATGATCACCGGGATCGGGGTGTTCTTCTCTTCCTTCTGGGTCTGGGCGTTGAACGCCTTGCAGAACTCCATGATGTTGAGACCGCGCTGACCAAGCGCGGGACCGATCGGGGGCGAGGGATTCGCCGCACCGGCCGGGACCTGAAGCTTCAGGTATCCGGTCACTTTCTTTGCCATGTATCACTCCTGTTGTGCCGGCTGACGCCGGCGGTTCAGGTTCGTGGTCTGGGTCGGATGCGGCTGGCAACCGCCCTCTCCCTCCCACGGCCTCTCTTTGCGCGAGACCGGAGTCTCACGCGCACCCGGTCAGACCTTCTCGACCTGACCGAATTCCAGTTCCACGGGCGTGGCGCGGCCGAAGATCGACACGGCGACCTTCACGCGCGAGCGCGCCTCGTCGATTTCCTCGACCACACCGGAGAACGAAGCGAACGGGCCGTCGGCCACGCGCACGTTCTCGCCGATCTCGAACGACACCGACGCCTTCGGCCGTTCCACGCCTTCCTGCACCTGGTGCAGGATGCGCATGGCCTCGGATTCCGAGATCGGCATCGGCTTGTTTTCCGCGCCGAGGAAGCCCGTCACCTTCGGCGTGTTCTTGATCAGATGGAACGCCTCGTCGGTCAGCTTCATCTTCACCAGCACGTAGCCCGGGAAGAACTTGCGTTCGGCGTCGATCTTGCGGCCGCGGCGCACTTCCGTGACCTTCTCGGTCGGAACCAGCACCAGCTCGAACAGCTCCTCGAGCCCGCGCTGCTTGGCCTGCTCACGGATCGATTCGGCGACTTTCTTCTCGAAGTTCGAATAAGCGTGGACGATATACCAGCGCTTGTCGGACGATTGGGTTGCGGCGGCTGTTGCCATCAGTGAATGCCCAAAAGGAAGGTGATGAGGTAGCGGATGATCTGATCGGCGGCGAAGAAGAAGATCGAGGCCACGGCGACCATCACGAACACCATGATGGTGGTGATCGTGGTCTCACGACGGGTCGGCCAGGTGACCTTGGCGGTCTCCGAGCGCACTTCCTGCAAGAACTTGAACGGGCTGACTGCCATCGTTTGAGACGCCAATAAGGATTTCAGGGATCCGAACAGCCGCCTGTGGCCCAGCCCTCTGTCTCGAAGGATGAGCCGGAAAACCGGGCTCTGATGTTCGGGGATTTCAAAGCCGCGCCGGAGATCCGCGTCTAACGGGCCGGCTGCGAGTGCGGGGTATCTACTGCGGATGAGGCCAAAGGTCAAGATCGAGGGAGCCTCCCCGGCCCGACCGGCCCTGCCAGGACGACGAGGCAGAGCCCAAGCCGATCAAGGATTTATCTGTCCCTTAGGCGCGCCCCAAACGGCTATGACCCGTTCCCTGCAGATCGCCCATCAGCGCCCTCGCCTCGAGGGGGTGTAGACATAGTTGCGGTACTGGACCTCGGGATTCCCGACATGGAGAATCTGGAGATGGCCGCAATCCCGGCAAAGATGCGACGCCATCGTGGGATGCCGCCTCCGTCGGCGGCCTCTTCATTATCTATTGGCGTCAAGGAAATCCGAAACTTCGCCTACCGGCAGACCAAACCTTCATCGCTTCTGCAACACGGTCGAGAGCGCCGAACCGTCGTTCAAGATCGAAAAGACCTCCCGCGAAGACAGATGTTCTGCGGCCTCCTCGAAAGTATCGCTCGCATCGACCTTGGCACGGCCGACCGCCAGATTGGGGTCGACCATGTCGGGCCTGGCGGCGCGGGGAGGCGGCAGCTGCGCGAGATGGAAGGTCAGGAGCGCAGGGTCTTCGCGCAGCTCCAGCAACCCGGGTTTGATCCCTGCATCCGCCGACGCGCTCAATTCGTTCGCCCGACGCAGGATCGGAGGCGGCTCTCGGTCTTCGGGGGTGACAAACAAATTGCCGGAGACGGGCTGGGAGGTGAGCGCGCCGATGGGAACGGCGAACAGCAGTCCGACGATAACCGGCGACATCCAGAGCAGAAGCGGCAGCGAAACGGCGTAGGCGCTTGCCGCCATCGCCACGCCGCACAGGGTTGGAACGCCGTATTTCCGATAGAGCTCGCGGCGCTCCACCGTGCCGTCGTCGCGCCTTTGCGTCTGCCAGCCCGCATCGCGACCGGCCAGAATCTCGACCACCGCGATCGACTGAAAGATCATCATCACCGGTGCCATCAGCGCGGATACGATGATCTCCGCGAAAAGTCCGGCCAAGGCTCGCAATGCGCCGCCGAATTGGCGTCGCGCCGAACCCCGCATGCAAACCAGGATTAGGCTGAGCAGCTTCGGTAGCAGCAGCAGACCCATGGTGGCGACGAACACCCAAATGGCGAGTACGGGATCCTGGGCCGGCCAGGTCGGAAATAACGAGAACCCCTTCGGAAAATACTCCGGCCGCACGAAGCGGGCCTGCAGCGAGATCAGCATGCCCAGCAACAGGAAGAGCAGCCACAGCGGTGCCGTCAGATATGCCCCGATTCCCACCATGAAATGCAGGCGCGACACCCAATGCAGACCTCGCGCCGGCACGACAGCGAGATGCTGAAGATTGCCTTGGCACCAGCGTCGATCGCGCGCCGCAAAATCGAGGAGCGATGGCGGCACCTCTTCGTAGCTGCCGCCAAGCGTCGGCAGCATGTAGATGCCCCATCCGGCCCGCCGCATCAGTGCGGCCTCGACAAAATCGTGACTCAGGATGTGGCCTCCAAATGGCTTGCGTCCGCGCAGCTGCGGCAGCGCGGCCGATTCCGCGAAGGCCTTCACCCGGATGATCGCGTTGTGGCCCCAGTAGTTGCCTTCCGAGCCGTGCCACCATGCCACGCCGGCCGCGATCATAGGGCCGTACAGGCGGCCCGCAAATTGCTGGACGCGGCTGAACAGGCTTCGCGCGTTCACGACCATGGGAAGCGTCTGGACGAGCCCGGCGCTCGGGTTGCTCTCGATAGCATGGACCAATCGGACGATGGTCTGCCCGCTCATCAGACTGTCGGCATCGAGCACGATCATGAAGTCGTAGATGCCACCGAACCGCGTGATCCAGTCGGAGATGTTACCGGCTTTCCGCGCCGTGTTGTCGGCCCGGTGGCGATAATACAGCCGCGTTCCAACGGCCTGTCGCAACGCGAGCAGGGCTTTTTCTTCGGCCACCCAGATGTCCGGATCAGTGCTGTCGCTCAGAACGTACCAGTCAAACAGCTTTTCGTGCGATGTCGTCTCCAAGGATTCGATGATCGCGCGAAGCCGCGCCGTCAATCGGTGCGGGTCTTCATTGTAGGTGGGAAGCAGCATAGCAGTGCGGCTTGCGATGGCAGGCAGTTCCGTCGCCGGGCCGTCCCCGTCCGGACGATGGGCCAGCAGCACAAAGAAGCCGGCCAATGCAGACGCGAACGAAAAGGCGACCCAAGCGAGCAGAACCAAGAAGAGCGCCAGCACCATGGCTTCGAGGATGGTAACGCCGCCGACCTGCAGCACGCGATACATCTCGTAGCCACCCGCTCCCGTAAGCGCCGCCGTGGAGACAAGGATGACGCCGCGTCGCCAGGCCAACGCGGGCACAGCCGCCGCAGGAAGACGGTCCGGTATCCGGCTCTTTCCGAGGTCGCCAGCAGCCATCGGAAGTGGAGCCTCGCGCGGCAGCAGGCGCTGGGTCGCGATATCGCCAGCCATCGGCTGCGGTGCAGTCAGGGTGCCCATCGGTAGACCCAGATTTCCGACAAGGGCTTGTCGCCTTGGGTGAGAAACGCGCGCAGTTCGATCGGCTCGCCTTTCACCTGGCACTGGAAGTTGAGCCGCCAGCCGCCGGTGTACGGGTTGGGCTGCGTCACGATGTTCTTCACCTCGGACTTCTCCGCCGTCACCACGCCCTTGACGGTCGCAGGATCGATGCCCTTGAGGTTGTAGCCGACCAGATCGAGCACGAAGAGGCGCGCGTCCTCGCCCCTCGCGCCGATGCCGCTTCGGGTGAATCTGGCGAGCGAATGCGGTTTTGGGCTATCCGGTCCCCAATGCAGCCGATAGGTGTAGTTGTGTTCGCCTTTAGCCTGGAGCGGGGTTTTGGGCCGCCAGAACGCGGCGATGTTGTCGTGGACTTCCTCTTTGGTCGGGATCTCGAACAGCATGACGCCGCCCTCGCCCCAGTCACCGATCGGCTCCATCCACAGACTTGGGCGTTTCTCGAAGCCGGATTCGATGTCTTGGTAGGCGAAGAAATTTCGCTCGCGCTGCATCAAGCCAAACCCCCGCGGATTGAGATCCTGAAAGGTGCTGATCTGCAGATCGCGAGGGTTGCTGAGTGGGCGCCAGAGGCTTTCGCCCTTTCCGTTGAAGATCGCAAGCCCATCGGAATCGTGGACGGACGGACGGAAGTCGTCGATGTCGTTGCGGTCGTTCGGGCCGTAGAAAAACATGCTGGTCATGGGTGCGAGGCCGGCCCGCTGCATTTCGACTCGCGGGTAAACCGACATCTCGACATCGAACACCGTCGTGTCCCCGGGCCGCACGGTGAACCGGTAGCTCGCTGCGCAGCTTTTGCTATCGAGCAGAGCATGGATCACCAGCGAGGTCGCACCCGGTGCCGGCCGCTCGAGCCAGAAGGCCTTGAAGAGCGGAAATTCCTCGCCCTTGGCTTCACCCGTATCGATCGAAAGCCCCCGGGCGGAAAGCCCGTACGTCTGCCCCTTGGCCACGGCGCGGAAATAGCTCGCGCCGAGGAAGACGCAGACCTCGTCGTAATAGTCGGGGCGGTTTATGGGCGAGTGTATGCGGAAGCCGGCGAACCCGAGATCGATGTCTTCGAACGCCGGGACCTTCTCGCCGAACGAGAAGTCCGCCTTGCGGTACTTGAACTCGGTTGCCTTTCCGTCGGCGACCTCGAAGATCGTCACTTTGTTCTTGTAGAAGAAGCCGCGATGAAAGAACTGCGCCTCGAATGGAAGATTCTTGTCGCGCCAAAGCGCCCGTTCGGGCAAAAAGCGGATCGAACGGTACTGATCGTAATCCAAGTCCTTCAATTCGCTCGGAAGCTTTTCGTCGGGAGCCTCGTACGGCTTGCCCGCCAGCATGCGGGCCAAGTCCCTCACCGTTGACGGCCCAAACACCCCATCCGGCGCCGCGGCGAAACCGCTGCGCGAAGCGAGCAGCAACGCCGGCAGCACTGCCGACCCTTGAACAAGCTGGCGTCGGTTCACATGCCCTCCTACTCGCTACTGCTGCCGCGGCCATGCAACAACCACCACGCCCGCGAGTTCCATGGCCGGATCGACCGCGGAACGGACGAAATTGGACGAGCTCAAACTCCTCCGCCATCCAGAACGGCTGATGGCCCGCGCTTAACCGATGGTCACCAGCGCCCCGCGGGTAGGTAGGAACTGCCCGAGTGCTCCCGCGTTCCCGCCACGTCTGAACTCAGCGAATGCGCCGGCTTGGCGCGGCGGCGATGCCTTCGGAGGACAAATGTCGAGATTGGCGCCCGGAGCCGCTCCCAGATCACTGCTGCATCCCGGCTTCATCGGTGCCGGATCAACCCTGCTGATCGCAGGGTTGGCGACCGATATCATGTACTGGAATACGTCGAACTGGCAGTGGGCCAATTCGTCAACATGGTTGATCGCGGCAGGCTTGGTCCTGGCTCTGTTCGCCGCCATCATCCTGATCATCGATTTTCTCACCAGCCGAGCTGGACGGATCAATTGGGTCCCCTTCCTGCTCGTGGCAGCGGCAGCGCTGCTGTCGCTCGTGAATGTCTTCGTTCACAGTCGCGACGCCTGGACCTCGGTGGTGCCGCAGGGGATTTCGCTCTCCGCGATCGTGACGATTCTGCTCCTGATGGCCGCCGCCACCGGTTGGAGGGTGACAACGGTTCGTACCACCGCGACCGGAGACAGCCTGTGACCTATGCAGTGCTTCGAGCCTTGCCGGCCCTCTGCGCCCTCCTCGCGCTGACCGCCTGCAGCGACCAAGGCGGTGACCCAATGCGGCAATACGGGTCAGATCCCTATCTGCCCGAACCTCAGAACTACTTGTTGCCACCCATGAGCGTTCCCAAGGAGATTGGCTGGAAACCAGGGGAGACGCCAACGGTCGCCGGAGGATTGAAAGTTCGGGCAATGGCGACAGGGCTGATGCATCCTCGCATCGTTTATCCTCTGCCGAACGGCGACGTCCTCGTTGTCGAGGGCAACAGCCCCGGCACCACACCTTTCCGGCCCAAGGACTTCATCCAAGGCAAGGTTAAGGCGCGGGCCGGAACGGCCGGCAAGGGCGGTAACCGCATCACGCTGCTTCGCGATGCCGACGGAGATGGAACGCCGGAGCAGCAAACAATACTCGTCGACCACCTCCACTCACCCTACGGCGTGGCTTATGTGGACGGCACACTCTACGTGGCCAACACGGACGCGATCATGGCGTTCAAATACACGCTCGGACAGACCAAGATCACGGAGCCAGGTTCGCAGCTTGCGGACCTTCCTGCCGGTCCGATCGACCACCACTGGACGAAGGCGATGGCTGCGAGCTCCGATGGATCCAAGCTCTACGTTGGGGTCGGGTCGAACAGCAACATCACCGAAAACGGCCTCGACGCCGAAGAGGGGCGCGCCGCGATCTATCAGGTCGACCGCCAGACTGGTGCCAAGCGCATCTTTGCTTCGGGTACGCGCAATCCAACTAATCTGGCGGTCGATCCCGAAACTGGCCGGTTGTTCGCGGTGGTGAACGAGCGGGACGAGATCGGCCCGGATCTTGTCCCGGACTATCTCACAATGGTGCAGGAGGGCGCCTTCTATGGCCGGCCTTACAGCTATTGGGGCCAGCACCTTGACGTCCGAGTCCATCCGCAGAGACCTGACCTTGTGGCCAAGGCCGTCAAGCCCGACTACGGCCTAAGTTCTCACGTGGCCGCGCTCGGCCTTGCATTCAGCAAAGGCGAGACGCTATCTCCGCAGTTCGACAACGGCATCTTTGTCGGTGAGCACGGCAGTTGGGACCGCAGCCCGGTCAACGGTTACCAGGTCATTTTCGTGCCGCTGGTGAATGGGCGACCGGAGGGCAAACCTGTCCCGGTCGTCAGCGGATTTCTCGGCAATGATACCGATACGGTGCGTGGTCGACCCGTGGGCGTAGCGCTTGACCGCACCGGTGCGCTGCTGGTTGCCGACGATACCGGCAACGCGGTGTGGCGCGTCAGCGCGCAAAATTCGGCTCGTTAGTCCAGAGGATCATCACGTCGCCCTATCCTGTCCTAAGACGATCGTCGGGTTCACGGCAGTCCAAGCCAAGTGAGTAATTGAGCGCTCCCTCCTCCAGCTGTCGCTGCCGCCTTTCGTTCCGCTGCGATCATGAGGATCGTCAACAGCTGGAGCTGGCCGAAATCTTCCGATGCACACGTTGCCAATGCGAAGGCGATGTGCGGTGCCTATTCGGCCGACGCTTCGATCTAACCTGGGTTTACGCGCGACGTCTCGCAGGATGGCGCGCTACGGGGAACAACGGGCGGGCGACGTTGGTTTCCTGCCCAGGAGCATTCCATGAGATTAAGGAAATCGATCGAAGGTCTCGGACCTTATCCGTCGCTGCTCCTGCTGGCAGTTCCGGTAGCGACCGTAGAACCACTGAAACTCGTCGCGGTGGCGGTCGCCGGAAGAGGCCACTGGATTACAGGTACGGCGATGATCGTTGCGTGCTACGCGCTTAGCCTTCTCGTGGTCGAGCGACTTTTCATCATCGTCAAGCCGAAGCTGCTCACAATTCCATGGTTCGCGAAAGTTTGGGAAGCGTTCGTGTCGGTCCGTACGCGCGCTTGGGGCGCCTTCAGAGGGTAGATCGGACTTCGCCAAGATTCCAAAGCATCGCCAAGGGAGTGCGCCGGCTGGTCCCGCGACATTCTTCGGCCGGCGACCGCCTCTGGAATGAGCCGCGAGATTCTGCGGCTCATTTTCGGCTACCTAGCTCAAGATTTAGAACTGCGAGATGGTGGCCCATCGCAAGGCCGTCAGGCCTCACGACTGCTTTGCCTTTTCCCTGGCCGCTTTGACGGCGTCCGTTCCCGCTTGCTTCATCCGATCCACCGCCTCGGCACCCATATCGCCCGCCTCCGCCACCAGCGTATCGGCAGCTTCGCGCAGCGCCTTCGACACGGCAGTCCCACGCCTGCTCAGATCACCCTTCACCTCGTCGCTGACCCCGCCGATGTACTCGTCTTCGATCTGAGACGTTCGAAACGCGCCCGCGAGTGCGGCGCCAATGGCCAAGCCGATGGCGCCGATGACCAGCGGCTGCCTCTCCATAATGTCGCCGAGCGAAGACTGAGCTTTCGCCAAGGTCTCTGCTGTGCCCACGTTGGCGAACCGTTCGCGAGCGTAAGCCACGCCTTCCTCGAAACGATCCCGGACGCCCTCCGCCGCATCAGACATCGTGTCGGCTGCAGCTCCGGCGGCCGCGCGTATCGTCCCGCTCGCATCGCTTCCCTCATGGTCAAATTCCGGGGCTGTCGGCGGTGCTGCCGTCCGCTGCAAGCCCGAGGCGGCAGCCCGAAGATTGCTCGCGCTGGTGTCGACGACATCTGACGCGACGTTGGCAGCCGATCGTGCAGCACCCTTAATCTTCTCGTCGCCAAGCAGCAGCCAGAGTGCTCCACCCCCGATCAGCGCGGCGGAGAGCGGGTTTTCTCGGGCCGCAGCGAGGAGACTGTCAAAAAAACCGGTTTGCGCACCACCGCTCATCGCACCATTCCCTTCACAGTGTCCTTGTCCTTTTCAAGCTGCCGTATCGTCTCCTGGGGCGTGAGGTTGCGCGCGTCCAGCCGCTTCACGCCAACAGCAAACAAGGCGCCCGATATGGCCGCCGCGACAATCGCCGAGCTTAGGTAGGCCAATGTCGGCGACCACCCGGCACTGATCAACGCCGATGACAACGCGAACAATGCCATGACTACGGCAGGCATAACCAAGACTGCGCCTCCGGCAAAAAATCCGAGGGCTCCACCGAGCCTTTGCACTTTTTCGCCTAGTTCGGCCTTCGCCAGATCAAGCTCATTCTGGAAAAGCTTCGCGACCTGAGCCATTGCGTCGCCGATGAGTCCCGAAATTTTGTGGAGATCGTTCTCGCCGGTTTCGATATCGTGCTTGATGCTCATGATGCGCCACCATTCCCCGAAGGTGACTTCTGCTGCTGTCCTGTCGTGGATTCCGTAGAGTTTTGGCCACTGAAGCCCTCACTCGCGAAGGCGGCTCTCTGCCCAGATGAGCCAGCTCCTGCAGCTGTCGCCGAGCCCGTTCGCTGTGAGGTCGAGGAGCTGCCCGAAGCCTTTAGAAAGCGTACTGCGGCGAACCCGGCCAAAACGGAAAGGCCTAGAAATGCTGCGGGTTGCCGCTTCGCAAAATCGGTCGCACCGTCCACGAGGTCGCGGAAGCTGCCGTCGCGAACCTTCGCGGCCGCTTCTTCCACGTAGTCCGCAGCTGAATTGATCCCTCGTGCGGCGAATGGCACGTCAGTCTCGAAGGCGCCGGCGGCCTGGCGGAAGTTGCCCGCCAGGCGCTCGATGAAATCGGCGCCCGCTCGTTGTTGTTCCCGCGCACGCTCTTGGATTTGGTCGACGGTACCACTCGCGACGTCCTTAGCGGCATCGCTGGCTTCGCTGAACCTGTCACGGGCCATGTCCGCCGATGCCTGCAGGGCCTCCGTGGCGCGCTGTTTCATCTCGGCCCCAGCATCCCCAACCTGATCCTTCAGGCTTGTGGAGGAGTTGTTCTTACCTTTGTTGAAGTTGGCCGGCTTGATCACATCTGAATCGCTCATGTTGTGTCTCTCAGGTGCTCGATTTTGGGGATGGGCTGAATGCGGCGTCGACGGCCTCGCCAGCCGCCTCCTTAATGTTGTCGGCAAAATTGCGTGTCATCCGGCTCGCATGCCGCCCGAGATCGGCTTCACTCACAGTTCTCGTGGCAGCATCGGCGGCAGACAACGTCGCCTCCTTGGCTGCCTCGAAACCGGATTGAGCCATTTCGCTTGCCGCCTCCTTAAGGCTGTCGCTGGTCGGGCCTGCCGTCCTGTCCTCGAATTTCGTTTCCGGAAGCGCGGCCGCAATCATGGCTCCGATGGCGATACCGAGTCCCCCAATCAGTGCGGCATTGTCGCCGACGATCTGGCGCGCCTGTTCCGGAGCGGCGGTCGCCGAATCCCTGATGGCGTCCATTCCCCCGGTGATCTTGGTACCTACTGTTCCAGCCGCCTCCGTTGCTCGCGTCCTGAGGTCGTCGGCCGCCGTCTTGGCCGCGTCCATCGCATCATTGACTGCGCCGGCGGCCCGTCCGTGGAATTCGGAAAACTTCGCCTTCGCCTGGACTCCCTCGGCAGTCTGGCCAATGAATCGGCCCGCACCATCCACCAGCGGCGACGCCGCTCCAGCAGCCCGCTCGCGGACGCTCTTGGAGGTCAGAGCGAGGCCCGCAGCAATCATGAGAAGCGGCAGGGGTACACCTCGCGCCAATCGCAGCAGGGGCACGGCCACTGCGGTGCCCGCGGCGATCGCATGCATCGGGTTGTCCATCGCCTGCTGTTTGAGCCCTTCGACCCAGCCTTGAGCTTTGTCGCTCACATACTCCGACACTTCCGATTTGACGTGCTGGGGCGAGACGATCTGACGCAGATCCCGCGTCGTTTCGGAGATCCCCTGCTTCAGACGGTCGACCGTGGCCGCCAACTCTGCCCGGCTACGCTCGGACTCGCGTCGTAGCTCCTCCACCGATCGAGTCATGTTCATCCTCTTGGTCTTATTTTCAATTGTGCCTTGAGGACGAACTCACCTTCTGTTGGATCGTTCCTAGTAGCCGCTCCAACCATTACGCGACCAAACAGGAGAGCACTGCGGAGGAACGCAATCGGGATAGCCGGGTCCGATCACTGTCACGTCGCCACGTCTCCTCCATCGACTGTTCTAGACCCTCGCGAAAGAACGCGAGATCTCGGCCTACCAATCCTCGAATTGCCTGCGGCTCGTCTGGAGGGATAAGGCTTGGTGTCCTTAGGAACGCTGGACCCGGCGGCGAATTGTTATGCGCTGGTTTGCTGGCTGCACCGGCGAGCGGCCCCTTTCCTACGGGGAGGGGACCACGATTTTGCGCAAGGTCCTCATGTCGTGGACGAAGAGCGCGACCGGAGGATAACTTGCGGGTTCTTGTAGCAGAGGACGAAGACCTGATCCGTGACGTGGTGGTGGACATCCTGGAGGCGCACGGACATCAAGTGATGGAGGCCGATAGCGGCGAACGCGCGCTCAAGCTCTGCGCGCAGGCCGCACCCGAACTTCTATTCACCGATATAAGATTGGCCGGCACTTTGTCGGGATGGGACGTAGCCATCAGATGTCGGGAGTCGAATCCAACTATCCCGGTCATCTACGCGACCGGCTACACTCACACCGCGCCGCGTCCAGTATCTGGCAGTGTCATGCTTCAAAAGCCATTCAGACTTGAACGCCTTCTTGAGGCGATGAAGTCGCTCACCGGCAAGTAGCCGTGCCCGAAGTGACGGGTGACCGGCGAGCTATGAACATCCTTGCCGAGTTACATGAAGCTGAGGAAGAGCTGATAGGGCGCGCTGTCATCTTGACGGACGGTAAGGCAGGTTCGATTGAACGCCTATTTCTCGACGACATTCATGGGCTGCGCATTTCCATAGTTGGACATGATGGCCAGTGGCCCATTTCAACGATCAAGAAAATTGAGGGTTGATCGCCGACCATGAATCCAGCGGGGCATCGGAGCGCACCGCGCGCACGCCCCCGACGCTTTCTTCCCACGCGATGTCAGCCGGGACCATATAGCCGGAGGATATCCTGCCGCCCAGACTGGTGTCAGCAGTGTCCGGCGCTCATGGCCTCTGCTGCGGGGCATCTTCGGAATTATCTTCGGGTTGCTCGCTTTTCTCTTTCCGGAGCCCACCATGCTTTAGCTGGCGTTGTTGTTCTCGGCTTACATGTTGGTCGACGGCGTAGCAGGAATCATTTCCGCCGTTCGGGCGATGCGGCGGAAGGATGAATGGGGACTGCTGATATTTGAAGGCCTAATATCGCTGTCGGCGTTGCTGCCTTTGTCTGGCCTGACCTGACGGTGCTTGCCTTTGTTTTTCTGGTCGCCGCCTGGGCGGTCATCTCAGGCGCGCTGATGCTGGCTGCTGGCTTTCGCCTCAAGCTTGATCATGGCCGCTGGTGGATGGTTCTGGGCGGGCTGTTGTCTCTCGTTTATGGCGCGCTGCTGGTTGCTATGCCGCTGATCGGGGCAGTAGTGCTTACGTGGTGGATGGGAGCCTGCGCGATGGCCTTCGGTATTGCGCTGGTCGTTCTGTCCTTCAAGTTGCGCGCTCGCCAGAACGAGCAGACTGGCTCCTCCGCCGTGGCGGCGCGAGAGATGAGCGCCCCCCAAGACGGCGGCGCATCATCGCAGATTGGCCCAGCATCGGACCTAACCAGGCATAGCGTACCGCCGCCAGTGGCGAGTGATCGCCGGTCCAGAGTGTCGGAACGAAAACAAAACTGCAGGGTTCATGCTCGACAGTCGGAAGTGATCCGATGCTTCTGATCCGACATGAGTACGGCAGGCGGACGGTGTCCGCCGGAACTTTTCTGATCGCGGTGCTGGCCACGCGCGCAGCGGTGCTCGTGACCCGCTGCGAGACTTGACGTGTTCAGGTGGAGTTCGCGCGCCTCTGGCGGCGTCTTGCCATGATCGCGCGGGCAATCGAGATCGCTGCGGGCGTTGTTCTGATCGTGCTCGCTCTGCGAGACGTCTTCGACACGGTGGTCGTCCCCGGCGAGAGCAGAGGCACTTTGCGCGTAGCCCGTAGGCTCCTCGTGGTGGCTGTCCCGATCTGGAAGTGGACACGTCGCGGCAAGCGTGCGGTTTCGACCAGTTTCGCACCCGCAATCTTGATGGGTTCTTTTTTCATCTGGATGGGTCTCCTCCTGCTCGGCTTCGGCCTGGTGGCCCATGGCTTGAGGTATTCGTTCTCTCCGTCTCCCGATTTCCTTCAGGCGTTGTTCATTGTCGGAAGCGCCCTCTGTACCGTGGGGCTGAGCGGCATCGAGGCGCAAGGACCCGCGCGTTGGGCCCTGGTTACGGCGGGCTTCTCCGGCCTTTCGGTCCTGACGATGGCGGTGACTTACTTGCTCGAGGTGCAGGAGGGGATCTCTCGCCGCGACTCCGGGATTTTGAAGCTCACAACGGCGGCGGGCGAGCCGCCGTCTGCGCTAGGACTGCTGGAACGTTACGCAGACCTGAACTCCCCCGAGGAAATCAGGCGCGTTCTCTATGGCGGTCGCGACTGGTGCGCATCCGTGCTCCAAAGCCATGCTTCGCACCCTTCCCTGATTTACTTCAGGTCGGCATCAGTAGGCGCCGGGTGGCCGGCGACTCTTGGCGCAATGATGGACCTCGCGCTCATCCTCGAACTGCTGATCGATGATCCGGGCAGCCTAGCTCCCGCGATCCTTCTTCGCAGCGAAGGATTGCGGCTCATTGACGAATTGAACCGCGTGGTCGGCCTCGATCCTCTGGTTGACGATACGACAGGAGCGTCCGTGCCGCAGCTCTGCGCCCGGCTGGCCGCCGCAGGCTACAAGCTGCGACCATCGATCGATGCGCTGACGTTTACGGAGCGACGCCGTAGGCATGCAACATGCGTGCAGGCCGCTGCGGAGCATCTTGGTACGGCGGCGGCGCCGTTATTGCCCTGATCGCGCCGCTAGCGCTAAGCCGAGACCTGACTTCGGTTTTGAGTCGATAAGCGGAACGTTGAGCATGAAAGAGGCCGCCAACCTGACGCGGCCTTACAGGAGGTCATAAGCAGGCCGGCAAGGAAAATGATCGCGCTGACGAGCGCAATCCCAACAGATGCGCGCTTGGCGAGAACAAGCCTCGATTTGTGGCTCGGGATCAGGCGATCAATACGGCTATTGCAGGCCGGGCGTTCTCAGCCACTCACTCATGTGCACACCCTCTTCGAGCTGGCGGGCCCTGCGCAGAAGAGTTTCCCGCTCGTTACCTGGGGGAGCCTCAACTGCCTTCTCGCGCAGGTGCTCAGCCTCCGCCGCAAGGCGCTCTTCCAATGATTGCGATTGCTTGAAGCGACGCCGCCGCTTGGACATAGCGCTCTCCCAGTATGCATTTGGCGCGAGCGCTGATGGGCGCCCCCATCACCGATGTTTGCCGCGGGCCGGGCGGTGATCTGGGAAACTATTGAGTTTGTGACGCGGCTTCCCTGACAACTGATAATTCCAGGCGATTACTCTCGTCGCGCCAGTTTGGCAAAGTGCAAAAGCCGACGTCAGTGAACAAAAAAAGGAACACGCCCCGCCGTATGCGATTGGAGGTTCGGAGAGCGTCATGACGAATATTGACACGGGCGGCCAAGAAGGCACGAGCCAGAACCAGATTCCCAACTCAAGAAAATCTCTCGAGGCGCCTCGGAGAGCCGACAGGGACGTCGAATCAGAAGATCGTGGCCGGCAGGCGACCTCGCCGTCGGAAATCCCCGCGAAGGGATGGAAGGACATCCTGCTGCGTGTCTTTTCCAACATCTCTAGACACCGCGTCCTCACCCTCGCAGCAGGTATGACCTACTACAGCATACTTGCCATTTTTCCGGCGATTGCAGCGCTGGTTGCGATCTACGGACTCTTCTCCGATCCCATGACCATCGGCAAGCACCTCGATCAGCTTGGCGGCTTCCTACCTGGCGGGGCATTGGATATCGTGAGAGAGCAACTGACCCGCGTGGCGTCGAAAGGCTCCAACACGCTCGGCCTCACCTTCCTGATCGGGCTGGCAACATCTCTTTGGAGCGCCAATGCCGCCATGAAGTCGCTTTTCGACACGTTGAACATCGTTTACGGCGAAGACGAGAAGCGCGGGTTCTTCAAGCTGAATGCTGTTTCCCTGGGTTTTACGGTCAGCGGGATCGTGTTCATGATGGCGGCCTTAGGCTGCATCGTCGCTGTTCCAGTGATCCTCAACTATGTAGGCTTGTCCAACACCGGCGACCTTCTGGTCCGCATCGGGAGATGGCCAGCGATGTTTCTGTTACTGACGCTGGCCTTGGCCTTGATTTACCGCTATGGCCCCAGCCGAGAGGCGGCCCAATGGCGTTGGGTCACGTGGGGCAGCGCGATCGCGGCACTGCTTTGGCTCGCGGTATCCGGGCTATTCTCCTGGTATGTCGCGAGCTTCGGTAAATTCAACGAGACGTACGGTTCGCTTGGGGCTGTCATCGGCTTTATGACCTGGCTGTGGATTTCGGCCATCGTCATCCTTCTTGGCGCCGAGATCGATGCCGAGATGGAGCATCAGACCGCCCGCGACACAACCACGGGCCCGCCAACCAAGATCGGCGCCCGCGGGGCCCGGGTGGCCGACACGGTCGGCGCGGCACGAGGTCATTGAAGGTTGGTGCTGCTCATCGAGCCGCCGTCCGGAAAGCAGACAATCAGTTCATGATACGCCACGTTGGATTGCGTCGAACCCTACATCCGTCAGTTCGACTGCCCGCGCGTCCGCAACGCTGACGTATCCAAGCTGATTCATCTCCGAAACGGCCACCGCAACGCTGGGATCGGTCCCGAAGTGTGCGTCGAGAGTTGCGATAGTCATGCGCGCACCGGGTTTCGCTGCGTTTCACGAAAAAATTCGAGGATTTCGCGGGCTGTTTCGCTGAGCGGTGCCTCCATCGATCCGCTTTCATTGGCCGATCGGGCACGCCTGGGCGTTTGACCCAAAGAGCGATACATAGAAACGTCCAGCCTTACCGGGCCACGATGGCTCGATAGTGGCGCAAGTAATCCCGTGCCATCCGCTCCGCCGTGAAGCGCTCTTCGAAGCGCGTACGGACGCGCCCGCGATCGATTTGCCCAAGCCGCGCTACAGCCTGAACTGCTTCGTCCTCATTTTGGACGATGAAACCTGTCACGCCTTCCTCTATAATCTCGGGCACCGAACCGGACCGGTAGGCAATGACTGGCGTTCCGCAGGCCATCGCCTCAATCATCACCAATCCAAACGGCTCGGGCCATTTGATCGGGAAGAGCAAAGCAGCAGCTCCCGCAAGGAAAGGCTGTTTCGATTCGTCATCTACTTCGCCGACCAGCTGGATCTGTTTGCCGTCAATCTGAGGCTCTATCTTCTCTCTGAAATACCCTGTTTCGGCGCGAGGGACCTTGGCAGCAATTCGAAGCGGCATTCTTGCGGCGAGAGCGATGCGGATAGCATCTTCGGGGCCTTTTTCGGCGGTTAAGCGCCCGAGAAACGCCAGGTACGATCCGGCAGCCGATGAGGCGCGGAACTGGTCGATAGGCAGACCGTGATAAACCGTTCCACACCAGTTTGCGCTGGCGAGCGGGATGCGCTGATTATCGGAGATGGATACAAAACAAGCTTCTGGAAACTTGCTGGTCACGGCCGGCAATCCAGGCAGATCCAGCCGGCCGTGCATCGTCGTAAGGAATGGCACTCCCGCTCGTTTGAGGATGGGCAGATGTAGCCAATCGATGTGAGCGTGGATCACGTCGAACTGGGTAGCGCAATCGGATACGGCTTCTAGTTGGGCGGCCAAAGCCGCGTTCGGATCTGAGCGTGGTCGCCCAAGGCGAAGGGCTTTGGGCCAGACCGGAAAAAGCGTAGCTCGGGTCCTGGAATCGCCGCTCGCAAACAAAGTGACCTCATGCCCAAGCTCGACGAGTGCGTCCACCAGCCAGGCAACAACTCTTTCAGTCCCGCCATAGAGCCTTGGCGGGACGCTTTCGGCCAGGGGAGCAATCTGAGCTATCCTCATTGAAATATTCGAAACCGAGCTTGCGTCTCAGCGGCCTGAATTCGAACCGGCGGGCTCGCGAAAGCTATCGCGGAGCAGGTCGCCTCTGTCAGGCAAGCGCACCATCATTCCATGCGAAACCAACGATATCCGTAGCCATCAAGTTCAATCTCATCATCCAGATTGGCGTTTGATGAGTAAATGCGATTACCGAAGACGTCTATCAGCTTGCGTTCTTTCGAAAGACCCGTGACATGGACATTGCCCTTAGCCTGCGACAAGTTGGGCAATGTGAGCACCGATCGGCCCTCCCACGCGAATTGTTGGGTCAGAACTGTGGATTGACTATGCGCAAGGCGCGCACGCTGCATGCTCTTTGGGTTTCCACAAGCTCGCACGGTGACATTCGTCAATTCGCCAACGGGTTTTCGTCGTCGCTGAAGCCTATTGCGACAGTGGGCGCTCATCTTGCCGCGTTTGAGCGCTGCCGTGTCTGCCGGCGCCAGCTAGCTAACCGACCGCGCATCTCGCCCGCCGTCTCACGCTCTCCGACCCAGCCGTTTTGCGGCGCACCTGCACGAAGCGCAGGCGCAGCCAGCAAGCCGATCAGCGCCTGACGAGTACGCATACTGACTTGGCAGCAAGCTTCCTGCTTGACGAGCCATCAGAGAAAATTGGGTACAAGGACGGTAGAAATCCTCGTTCTACCGCACTCACATTTAGGCTAAGTTATTGATTTTGCTGGCAGGAGTGGCAGGGCTCGAACCTGCGACCCCCGGTTTTGGAGACCGGTGCTCTACCAATTGAGCTACACTCCTACGAACCTGCGTCGCCGCGGCTCAGGGGCGCTTTCAAGCACAGGGGACGACCGGATTGCAAGGGAGAAGCGCATTGGGGCGGCTTGTTCACAGTGCCGCGTCTGGGCCAGTGTTGCGCCCGAACGACAAGAACACAGCCGGGAGCCCTCATGAACGCCCACGCCGCCACGACAGTCGCCTCTGCACCCCGCACACCGGCCCTGCCGGACGCCCGCCCCGAAACCCTCGGCCTGTCACGGCCCCGCCTGCAGGCGATATCGGTTGCGTTCAAGCGCGAGATCGACAAGGGAACCATCCCCGGTGCGACCGTGCTGGTCGCCCGCGGCGGCCAGGTCGGCTGGTTCGAGGCGCTCGGCAAGCAGAGCCCGGCAGCCGCGGCGCCGATGGCGCTTGATTCGATCTTCCGGATCTTCTCGATGACCAAGCCGATCGTTTCGGTCGGCGTCACGGCGCTGGTCGAGGACGGCCACCTCCTGCTCGGCGATCCCGTCGCCAAGTTCATTCCGGAATTCGCGAACCAGAAAGTCGGCGTCGTCAGCGGCGGCAAATTGGAACTGATTGCGCCAAAGCGGCCGATGACGGTGCAGGACCTGCTCCGCCACACCTCGGGTCTTACTTACGAGCACCAGGGCGACGGCCCCGTGCACAAGCTCTATCAGGAATCCCGCGTCCGCAGCCGCAAGATCACCAATGCGGAGCACGCCGCACTGGTGGCGAGCTTTCCACTGGTCTGCCATCCCGGCGACGAATTCAACTACAGCCGCTCCACCGATATCCTCGGCCGCATCATCGAGGTCGTCACCGGTAAATCGCTCGGCGCATTCCTGTCGGAGCGTATCCTTGCACCTTTGCAGATGACCGAGACCGGCTTCTCGACCTCCGGGGCCAATGCTGGCAGGCTCGCCCAGCCGTTCGAAGCCGACCCATGGACCGGCGACAAGGTCGCGCTGTTCAACATGCTCGAGCAGCCGGTGATGGAGTCCGGCGGCGGCGGTCTGGTCTCGACCACGATGGACTACGCCCGCTTCGCACTGATGCTGCGCAATGGAGGCACCCTCGACGGCGCCAGGATCATCGGTCGCAAGACACTGGAGCTGATGGCCTCGGATCACCTCGGACCTCACATTCAGACCAACGGCACGCTGCTCGCGCCCGGCCACGGTTTTGGCCTCGGCTTCGCCGTGCGCCGCGAAGCTGGCATCGCGCCCTTCCCCGGCAGCGTCGGCCAGTACTCCTGGAGCGGCATCGCCGGAACGTTCTTCTGGATCGATCCGAAGGAGGACCTGATCACGGTGTTCATGAGCCAGGGCCCGGGACAGCGTGATTTGACAAGGACGCTCGTGCGGAATCTGGTTTACGCGGCGGTGGAGTGAGGTCGCTTCCCGTCGTTTAGCCGCAACGCTGCATCCTAATTCTCGCCGTCATGCCCCGGCTTGACCGGGGCATCCAGTACGCCGAGGCGGATGTTGTGAGAGCGAGTTCTCCATCGCCGGCCTCTGGGATCCTGGATCGCCCGCCTTCGCGGGCGATGACACCTGTTGTTGTCTCAACTAATTGTCGCGCCGCCGTCGATCACCATGGTCTGGCCGGTCATGAAGTCGCCGGCCTTCGAACCCAGGAACACGGCTGCACCCGCGATCTCGTCGGGAATGCCGATGCGCAAGAGCGGCGAGCGCGAGGTCGACGCTTTCAAATTCTCCGGATTGTCCCACAGCGCCTTGGCAAAATCGGTCTTGATCAGGCCGGGCGCGATGCAGTTCACGCGGATGTTGTGCTTGCCATATTCGCAAGCGAGGTTGCGCGCGAGCTGCATGTCGGCGGCCTTCGAGATCGCGTAGGCGCCGAGAATGGTCGAGCCTTTCAATCCGCCGATCGAGGAGACGATGATGATCGAGCCGTCCTTGCGCTCGATCATCTGCGGCACCACCATCGAGATCAGCCAGTTGTTGGCGACGATGTTGTTGTCGAGAATCTTGCGGAACTGATCGTCGGAAATGCCGGCGAGCGGGCCGTAATACGGGTTCGACGCGGCGTTGCAGACCAGCACGTCGATCTTGCCGAAGGCGCGGTTGCTCTCGTCGACGAGGTTTTGCAGATTCTCTTTCGAGGAGATGTTGGCGGCGATCGCGACCGCGGTGCCCTTGCCGTACTTCTCGTTGATGTCCTTGGCGACCTGCTCGCAAACGTCAGCCTTGCGCGAGGAGATCACGACCTTGGCGCCGTGCTCGGCCATGCGCTCGGCGATCGCAAGCCCGATGCCGCGCGTCGAGCCGGTGATGACGGCAACTTTACCCTTCATGTCGAACAAGGTCATGTTTCTCTCCCAGATTGATCTTCGTAGCCGACGTCACTCCGGGACGGTCCGTAGGACCGGACCCGGAATCTCGAGATTCTCAGGTACGCAACTGCGTACCATAGTTCGATGCTTTGCATCGGCCCGGAATGACAACTCAGCTCACGCGAGCTTCTTGACTTCCGGCCCTGACGGCTGATGCATCTCGGCATGGGCATCGTCGGCGATCCAGGGTTGCTGGTTCACCATCGGCAGCCGCCAGACCGAGCGCTCGGGGCTGGCAAAATAATCGAGCCGCGTGATCGAGACGTTGTCGATGTCGAACGACAGCGCCCGCTCGACCTGGCCGTCGAGCGCAAGGCCGATCGCCGCCTTGATGGTGCCGCCATGCGCGACCGCGATCACGTCCCGCCCAGCCGCCTCATTGTTGATCCGATCGATGGTCCGGCGCGTCCTGATATAGAGGTCCATAAAGCTCTCGCCGCCGGGTGCGGGCTCGTTGATGTCGGCAAACCAGTTCGAGCCGACGGGACGGCTCGCGATGAAGGCGGCGCGGTTCATGCCCTGCCAGCGGCCGAGATTCTGCTCGGCGAGGTCCGCCTCCCATGTCATCGATTCAGGCTTTGGATAGCCCGCCGCCCAGATCGCTTCCGCGGTCTGATGCGTGCGCATCAGATTGCTCGAATACCACACCGCCTGGCGTGGCAGCACCTTTGCAACGGCATTGAAGACGTAGGTGTCGCTGGTATCGCAGGCGATGTCGCTCTGCCCGTAGATGTTGCCGCCGTCGTTGCGCACCGGCGCATGCCGGACCCACCACCATCGCGTGATGACCACATCAGGCTTGTCTTCGGCTGCCATCGAAACCCTTCCATCCTGTCTCATGTCGCTGTACGTGAGGTGTGAACGTGTCTCAAGACACTTTACTGTTTGAAATCTTGTTTGAAATTCCGTCGCGCGGCAAGCGTCGCGTGCCAAGCAAAGGGAGAAACGCATGGGCCGCCTGCAAGGCAAATCCGTCATCATCACCGGCGCCGGCAGCGGCATCGGCCGCGCGGCTTCGCTGCTGTTCACCAGAGAAGGCGCCAAGCTGATCGCGGTCGATCGCACCGAGGCGGTGAAAGAGACCGTCGACGAGGTGAAAAAGGCCGGCGGCGTTGCGGAAGCCATGATCGCCGATGCAGGCTCCGAGAAGGATGTCATGGCCGTCATCGACAAGGCCGTGACGACGCATGGAAGGCTCGACGTGATCTGGGCCAATGCCGGCGTCTCCGGCGGGCTCGTTCCGCTCGGCGAGCAGACCGTCGAGCATTGGCAGGAGGTGCTGCGCGTCAATCTGATCGGGCCGTTCCTCGCGGTGAAGCATGCGATGCCCCATATGGTGAAGCAGCAATCCGGCGCGATCGTGCTCACGGCGTCGGTTGCGGGCCTCAAGGCCGGCGCCAGCGGACATCCCTATGCCGCGAGCAAGGCGGGCGTCATCTCGCTGGTGCAGACCACGGCCTATTCGCTCTCCGGCACCGGCGTGCGCATCAATGCGGTCTGCCCCGGCCTGATCGAAACCGGCATGACCAAGCCGATCTTCGACCGCGCCAAGGAGCGCGGCACCCATGACAAGATCGGCCAGCTCAATCCGCTGAAGCGTGCGGGCCAGCCGCACGAGCTCGCGGCGATGGGATTGTTCCTGGCGAGCGATGAAGCCTCTTACGTCAACGGCCAGGCGTTCCCGGTGGATGGTGGTCTCACGGCGTCGATGCCGTATACGGGCAAGCCGGTTTAGCGGCTCCGGCGTCGTCGCCATTACATCCTCAGTGTCGTCCCGGCGAAAGCCGGGACCCATACCGCGGAATCTATCGAGCGCCGAAGATCGAAGTACCGAACAACGCCTCGTCGCCAAACTCCTCCCTGGGGTTATGGGTCCCGGCCTTCGCCGGGACGACGATGGGGAGATAGCATACCCATCCGCATCAACACCGTCATTGCGAGCGTAGCGAAGCAATCCAGAGTCTTTCCGCGGATACATCTCTGGATTGCTTCGCTACGCTTGCAATGACGGGGTATGTGGGTGGCAGCGTCGCTATGGTCATTCGCATCTTTGTTGCAGACACACCTTCACATTCTCGCGGCTCATTTTGCCCGAGCAGCCCCTGTGTTGATTTGCGCGCCCCAGCATCACGTTGGTATGGTTCATGCAAGCACCTTTGCCTCCGTGTTCCTCCGACAAGAATTGACAATGCCCAATCCGATCTTCCCGAACTCACGCCCCGACCGTATCCGCAACATGCTCGCCGAGCTCGTTGCCTTCGACACGATCAGCGATCGCACCAACCTGCCCCTGATTGCACATATCGAAAGCTATCTCGCCTTGCTCGGCGTCAAAGGCGAGCGCATCACCGACGAAACAGGAACGAAGGCCTCGCTCTGGGTCACGATCGGACCGGAGGATAGGCCCGGTCTCGTGCTGTCAGGGCACACCGACGTCGTACCCGTCGTCGGCCAGGACTGGAGCCACGATCCGTTCAAGCTGGTCGAGCGCGACGGCAAGCTTTTCGGCCGCGGCACCACCGACATGAAGGGATTTGTCGCGGTGTGCCTCGCCATGGTGCCGGAGATGCTGGAGGCGAAGCTGGCGACACCGATCCATCTTGCGATCTCCTATGACGAGGAGATCGGCTGCGTCGGGGTGCGGCCGATGCTTGCCGGGGTCGCGAGGAAGAAAGTGAGGCCGCTCGGCGCCTTCATAGGCGAGCCGACCGAGATGAAGGTCATCATCGGCCACAAGGGCAAGCACGGCGTGCGCGCGACGTTCCATGGCCTCGCCCGCCATTCCTCGATCGCGCCCGACGGCGTCAACGCCATCGAATATGCCGCCGAGCTGATCACCGAGATCCGACGCCGCGCGGTGAAGCTCGCTGGCGAGGCCGAGCGCAACAGTCTCTACGACGTGCCGCATTCGACGCTGCTGACCAGCATCGTGCATGGCGGCGCGGCGCTGAACATCGTGCCTGACACATGTACCGTAGATTTCGAATGTCGCGGCATCGGCATCACCGAGTCCAAGGAGGTGACGGATGCGATCATCGCCTGGGCCAAAGCCGAGCTCGAGCCCGCGATGAAGGCGAGACATTCGGACTGCGGCATCGATTTCGAGGAAATTCTCGACTACCCCGCGCTCGACACCAAAGCGGATACGGCCATCGTCACGCTGGCCAAGAGCCTTGCGGGGCGCAACGACCATGCCAAGGTCGCGTTCGGTACCGAGGCAAGCTTGTTTGCCAGCATGGCTGATATCCCCTCGGTCGTGATCGGCCCGGGCTCGATTGCGCAGGCGCATACGCCCGATGAGTTTGTGGAGATGGCGGAGCTGGAGAAGTGCGCGAGCTTCGTGGAGAAGCTGATCGCGCATTGCGCGAAGAACTGAAAACGTAGGGCGGATTAGCGCAGCGTAATCCGCCATTCTCTCCGCTCTCAGCACTGTGGCGGATTACGCTGCGCTAATCCGCCCTACGGGTCCTGGCGTTGAAGCGAACGCTGCCCGTCATCGCTCCTGCAACGCCAGCCGCACGCCGACGGCGCAGTAGATGGTCCCGACCACCTTGCCCTGCCACTTCACCACGGCAGGGTGGCGGCGCAGCAGATTGCCGAGCCGGCCGGCGCCGAGGGCGAATACGACGGTGCTGACCAGGCCGAGCAGCACGAAGACAATGCCCAGGATCGCAAGCTGAAGTCCGATCGAACCGTGCTCCGGCCGCACGAATTGCGGCAGGAAGGCCAGGAAGAACAGCGCGGTCTTGGGGTTGAGCATCTCGGTCAGCACGGCCTGGCGAAAGGCGCGGCCCGCGCCGATCGCGGGCACGCCGCCGTTCAGCTCGATCGGTGCCTTGTCGAGCATGGCGCGAATGCCGAGATAGATCAGGAACGCGGCGCCCGCATATTTGACGATGCTAAACAGCAGCGCCGAGGTCGCGATGATCGCCGAGAGGCCGACGATGGCCATGCTGGTGTGGATCAGGTCACCGGCGGCAATCCCGGCGCCGGTCGCGATGCCGGCCCTTGTGCCGGAGCTTGCGGCGCGCGCGATGGTGAGCAGCGTCGCCGGGCCTGGAATAAACACAAAACCGAGGACGATGATGACGTAGGTGATGAGCGTGGCGTGATCGATCATATGGCGGGCTCCGGGCGGATCAGTGCAGGAGGCTGCGCGACGGCGAGTAGTCCACCGGCACCAGCAGGCGGTCCTCGATCTGCCCGACCATGAGACCATGCTCCGCGTGAGTAACCCGCTTGATCTCGGCCCACTCGGCGTCCGCCATGAAGGCCGTCCATGCCGATGTCTTGGCCGCCTCATCAGGCCATTCCAGCAGGTAGGCGAACTCGGTGCGCTCGCCTGACTTTGTTTCCCACATTGCGACGATCCGGAAGCCATATTTGGTTCGCATGATGCGCGCGGCATGGTCGCGGAACCGGGCGTGAAAGGCGACCTTGTTCTTCTCGAAGATCTCGTAGATGCGAAGTTGCTGGATCATGACTGTCTCCTTGGAGGGGAGATATGGTCGAACAATGAGCTGTCAAACCAATACAGGCGGTTCGTAGGGTGGGCAAAGCGAAGCGTGCCCACCACTTCCCGCGGTCGTGGACAGACGGTGGGCACGGCGCTAAGCGCGCCTTCGCCCACCCTACGAGAGCTGTCAACGCGGGAGCACGTGAGCCACCTCGCCGTCATAGCGAGGAGCTCTTGCGACGAAGCAATCCACCGCGGAAAGATTCTGGATTGCTTCGCTACGCTCGCAATGACGGTGGAACGAGCTCGCCCCACTCACCGGTGTCATGCCCCGGCTTGACCGGGGCATCCAGTACGCCGCGGCTTCTCGATTCCGTCGCTGAAGTCTCTGGGATGGATGGCCCGTGGATACAACGTCGCACCAAAAGCGCGGCCCTCGGCCGCGCGCTCGTTCATTCCTACGCGGCGCCCGCCTTCTGCGCGTATTCCCACGACGCCTTCGACAGCGGCACGGTGCGCTTGGCTGACTCCAGCGCCTTGGCGTTGGCGGCGGTGCCGTCGCGGACGCGACCGGCGATGCCTTGGGTGATGCCGGCGAGGCGGAACAGATTGTAGGCAAAATACCAGTTCAGATCGGGCACGGTCATCCTGGTGACGTTGCAATAGATCTGCGCGGCTTCCTCCACGCTCGGGATGTTGAGCGCCTTGAGGTCGGCGCCCTCGAGGCCCGGCATGATCCACTGCATCAACAGATAGGTGAAATCGGCCATGGGATCGCCGAGCGTCGACAGTTCCCAGTCGAGCACGGCCTGCACACGCGGTTCCGTCGCGTGGAAAATCATGTTGTCGAGACGATAATCGCCATGGACGATCGAGACGCGCGCCTGCTCCGGCACGGTCTTGGGCAGCCATTCGGCGACCTTCTCGAACTCCGCAATGTGCTGGGTCTCGGACGCCCGATACTGCTTGGTCCAGCGGTCGATCTGCCGCGCAAAGTAGTTACCCGGCTTGCCGAAGTCGCCGAGGCCGATCGCGACCGGATCGTACATATGGAGCTTCGCCAGCGTCTCGATCTTGCTGGTGAAGATCTTTCGGCGCGCATCTTTGTCCTGGCTCGGCAGCGTCGGATCCCAGAACACGCGCCCCTCCTCCATCGACATGATGTAGAAGGCAGCGCCGATGACGCCGTCGTCCTGGCACAGCGCATAGGCACGCGCGACCGGAAAGCCCTGCTTTCCGAGGGCTGCGATGACGCGATATTCGCGGTCGACCGCGTGCGCGGACGGCAGCAATTTGCCGAACGGTTTTCTGCGCATCACGTAGGAGCGCGTGGGCGTGTTGAGCCGGTAGGTCGGATTGGACTGGCCGCCCTTGAACTGGAGGACGACGAGCGGGCCTTCAAAGCCTTCGACATGCTCGCGCATCCACGCCTCCAGCCTGAGCTCGTCGAAGCGATGACGCTCCTCGACCGGCTTGGTGCCCGAGAACTCCTCGTCTTTCCTGACGCCGTCCGCCACGTGACGCTCCCCTCTTTTCGTTGTCGTCATTCCGGGATGGTCCGAAGGACCAGACCCGGAATCTCGAGATTCCGGGTTCGCGCTTTGCGCGCCCCGGAATGACGGTGAGGAGAGCGCTGCTAGCGCTCTCCGCCGTTTCTAATGCTTCGGAGAGTTGGCATACTTCCGAACCTCTAGCCTTGCAATGGCGCGATTGTGCACTTCGTCCGGACCGTCGGCGAGACGCAGCGTGCGGATGTGGGCATAGTCCTTGGCAAGGCCGGCCTCATCGGATACGCCGGCGCCGCCGAACGCCTGGATTGCCTCGTCGATGATCTTCAGCGCCATATTGGGCGCGGCGACCTTGATCATGGCGATCTCCGCCTGCGCGGTCTTGTTGCCGACCTTGTCCATCATGTCGGCAGCCTTCAGACACAGCAGACGCGTCATCTCGATGTTGGTGCGGGCCTCGCCAATGCGCTGCTCCCACACCGAGTGCTCGACGATCTTCTTGCCGAAGGCGGTGCGCGAGGAAAGCCGTTTCACCATCTTCTCCAGCGCTTCCTCGGCCTTGCCGATGGTGCGCATGCAGTGATGAATACGGCCGGGCCCAAGGCGGCCCTGCGCGATCTCGAAGCCGCGGCCTTCGCCCAGCAGGATGTTCTCCCTCGGGACCCGCACGTTCTCGAGCAGCACCTGGGCGTGGCCGTGCGGCGCATCATCGAAGCCGAACACCGGCAGCATCTTCTCGACCTTGATGCCTGGCGTGTCGAGCGGAACCAGGATTTGCGACTGCTGCTGATGCTTCGCGGCGTTGAAATCGGTCTTGCCCATCAGGATCGCGATCTTGCAGCGGGGATCGCCAACGCCTGACGACCACCATTTGCGGCCGTTGATGACGTAGTGATCGCCGTCCTTCTCGATGCGGGTCTCGATGTTGGTGGCATCGGACGACGCCACGGCCGGTTCCGTCATCAGGAAGGCCGAGCGGATCTCGCCGTCCATCAGCGGACGCAGCCATTTGCGCTTCTGCTCCCTGGAGCCGTAGCGGATGAACACTTCCATGTTGCCGGTGTCGGGCGCGGAGCAGTTGAACACTTCCGAGGCCCAGGTGATGCGGCCCATCTCTTCCGAGAGCAGCGCGTATTCGAGATTGGTCAATCCCGCGCCGCGGAATTCGTCGTCCTCATGCTCGCTCGGCGGCAGGAACATGTTCCAGAGGCCTTCGGCCTTCGCCTTCTTCTTGAGGTCTTCAAGGATCGGAATCACCTTCCAGCGGTCTCCGCTCTTGTCCTGTTGATCGTAGATCGGCACCGCCGGACGCACGTGCTTGGCCATGAAGGACTGCACGCGCTCGAGCCATTCCTTCTGCTTGGGCGACATATCGAAGTCCATGGGACGCTCCTCGTCTCTCGCTTTGAAAGCCTGTTTTGCGCCGGACTGTCCTCCCGCGGTGCGCGGCCCGCAAGCGCCATCAGCGGATTGCGGGGCATGGAACCGGCGGCACCCAGGTGCGGCACAATTCCATCATGCGGATTGACTTTCTCCGGCCTTCAAACGATAGTTTCATACAAGTGTTTGAAATGCAACTCCCCTCGCTTCGTGCCCCCGCTCGTCATTCCGGGGCGACGCGGAGCGTCGAACCCGGAATCCAGAAGTTGCGGCGCGAGATTCCGGGTTCGCGACTGCGTCGCGCCCCGGAATGACGAGGTTTCTCACCATGGCCAGCGATCATACGAGGTCTGCCATTCTCGCCGCCGCCGAACGGCTCTATGCCGATCGCGGCTTTGGCGACGTCACGCTGCGCGACATCGTCGCCGAGGCCAACGTCAATCTGGCGGCGGTGAACTATCATTTCGGCTCGAAAGACGAGTTGATCGCGGAATTATTCGTCACCCGCTCGATCGCAACCAATCGCGAACGTCTACGCGAATTGAAGGCGGCGGAAGAAGCCGGCGGCGGCCGCGCGCCGATCGAGGTGATCTTGCGCGCGCTGGTCGGTCCCACGCTGCGCGGGTGCCTGGGCCCCGAGAACCAGCGCTCCACCGCGGCGCGCTTCATGATCCGCGCCTCGATCGAGTCAGTGCCGCCGATACGCCGCATCAAGAACCGCGAGATCGACCATTTGCGCAAATTCGCGGGCGCGATGCGCAGGTCCCTGCCCGACCGCAGCGACGTCGATATCTATTGGGGCCTGAATTTCGCGCTGGCGATGGCGCATCACACCATCCGCGAGAGCGAGCGCCTGACGAAACTGTCGGAGGGAAAATGCGACCTCGACGACGTCGAGGACGTAGTCGAGCGCGTCGTCAGCGTCGCGACGATGGCGCTGACGGCGGGACGAACGGAGACCAAGGCGGCGTCGAAGGTAGCGGCGCGGTAGTCCTCACATCATCGCGATGCAGTCGATCTCGATGTCGAACGGGCCGAACCATTCCGGCGTCACGACGAAGATCCGCGCCGGCGGATCTTCAGGGAAATAGCGCGCATAGATCGTGTTGAACGTGGCGAAGTGCCTGGTCGAGGTGCAGTAGACGTTGCACTTCATGACATTGTCGAGCGAGGCGCCTGCCGTCTGAAGGCACAGCATCATCTGCTCCATGACGATTTCGCTTTGGCGTTCGATTTCCATCCCGCCGATCTCGCCCGTCTCCGGATGAAACGGCGGCAGGCCGGCAACGAAGACCATGTTGCCGGCGCGCGTCACCGGCGAGGTCGGCGCCTTCACACGATCGAGAAAGGACGAGATCGGTTCGACGCGGAGCACTTCGCGTTTCATGGGCCACCTTCGATTCAAGCGGGACTGCCTGCTGACTACATTAATCCGCAGCCAGCATGTTTCGCTTCTGATCGAAGTGTGGGTGCGGGTTAGCCCCGCTGCGGCATCTCCTCGGCCTCTTCCTTGGCGAGCAGCAGCAGCATCTCGATGCCCATGTCGCCTTCCTGCGGCGAGCGGATGAACTTGATCTCTTCGGCGCTTTGCCGCAGTGCGGCAATGATCGCGACCGCCTGATTGGCAGTCGCCGCTTCAGTCGCCAGAATTGCCTTCTGGTCCTTCGCCTGGAACCCGATCGTGTAGGACATGCACGTGTCTCCCCGAACTCAGTGATG
Source organism: Bradyrhizobium sp. BR 10261 (assembly GCF_019455395.1). Lineage (NCBI taxonomy): Bacteria > Pseudomonadati > Pseudomonadota > Alphaproteobacteria > Hyphomicrobiales > Nitrobacteraceae > Bradyrhizobium > Bradyrhizobium sp. BR 10261. The sequence goes on along the minus strand of NZ_JACOFQ010000028.1, from coordinate 4,057 downwards.
AGATCGAATCTGAGTCGGAGCCGAAACGAAAGCCTGTGCGAGTACGGACCGGGTTTATCTGGGGATTGCGCGCAAGCCTCAGATAAGGCCGCAGCATCGTCATGCTTTGGTCACCAGATGATGCACAGGGCTCAAGCATGATCCGGAAAAGTGCGAAGCGGTTTTCTCTCGCGACAAACGCGGAACGCGTTTGCGCGGAGATCATGCTCAAACAATAACCTAAAGCGCGATGACGATTCATCCTAATCTCATCGCGCTTTAGATGATCCCCTGCTTCTTCAGCTCGTCGATCTTCCCGGCGTCATAGCCGAGCTTGCCGCCGAGCACCTCCTCTGTGTGCTCGCCGAGCAGCGGCGGAGCGCGGTAGTCGGTGATCGGCGTGCCGGAGAAGGTCAGCGCATTGCGGATCAGCGACAGATCAGGCTGGAAGGGATGGTCCACCTTCACCCGCATGCCGCGCGACTGCACGTGCGGATCGGAAAACACCTGCTCGAAATTGTTGATCGGGCCTGACGGCACGCCGGCCTCCTCGAGCTTGTCCAGCCAATAGGCCACCGGCTTTTTCAGGAACAGGCCGGCGAAGATCGCCATGATCTCCTTGCCGTGCACGACGCGGTCGTTGTTCTTGACGAAGCGCGGATCGCTCGCAAGCTCCGGCTCGCCGAGCACGGCGCAGGTGCGCTGGAACTGGCCGTCATTGCCGACCACCACCATCAGCTCGCCGTCGGTGCAGCGGAATACGCCGGCCGGCATGCCGCCATTGCCCCAGGTGCCGCGGCGCGGCGGGATCTTGCCGTTGACGAGGTAGATCTGCAGCCAGTGGCTGAGCGAGGCGATCACGGTGTCGAACAGGCAGACGTCGAGATGCTGCCCGACGCCGCCATTGGCGTCGCGATGGTAGAGCGCCGAGAGAATCCCGATCGAGGCGTTCATGCCGGTCATGTAATCGACGATGGAGGGACCGACCTTCATCGGGCCCTCGCCGGGCTCGCCGTCGATATGGCCGGTGACGCTCATCAGGCCGCCCATCGCCTGCAGAATGGCGTCATAACCGGCACGCGGCGCGTAAGGGCCGGTCTGGCCGAAGCCGGTCACCGAGCAATAGATGATCTTGGGGTTGATCGCCTTGATCGTCTCGTAGTCGAGGCCGTAGCGCTTGAGATCGCCGACCTTGTAATTCTCCATAAAGACGTCGGCGTCCTTGGCGAGTTCGCGGATGATCGCCTGCCCCTCGGGCTTGGCGATGTTGACGGTGACCGACTTCTTGTTGCGGTTGGCGCAGAGATAGAACGAATTGTTGTTGTTGGCCTTGCCCACGGGGTCGGCGAGGTAAGGCGGGCCAAAGGCGCGGGCGTCGTCGCCGGTGCCGGGCCGCTCGATCTTGATCACCTCGGCGCCGAGATCACCCAGCATCTGGGCCGACAAGGGGCCGGCGAGGACGCGCGTGAGGTCAAGGATCTTGATGCCTGAGAGCGGCAAGGCCGACATGCGATTTCCTCCGGGGAACTGGATCTTGAAGCTGATCTTGGCGCAGCGGCGAGAGGCCATGCCGCGCTCCCTGCGGATACACCATTTTGGTGCCCTGAGCACTGCACTGGCGGCATACGGCCATCCCCTGCCCTGGCAGCGGACGCAGCCCCGCTGCGCCGAATTCCGCGCTGCGAGTAACGCCTCAGGTCGCGGCCGCTGCGGCCAGCCGCGGCCGACGCCGTCCGAGCAGCACCAGGATCAGCACCGTCGCGCAGGAGATCACCAGCGTGAGGCCCAGCGCGCCGCGGCTGCCGAACTGGGTGAGCAGGCCGGCAAGCAGCGGCGGCGCGATCGCGGAGGCCAGATTGAGCGGCAATGCGATCATCGACATCGCCTTGGCGAACTCGGCCTGGTCGTAAAAGACCAGCGGGATCGTTGCCCGCGCCACCCCCATCGCGCCACTGCCGGCGCCGTAGAGCAGGATGAAGGTTGCGACCGCCCAGGTCGCGCCCTCGCTCAGCATCAGCAGCACCATGGCGATGGGAAGCGCCGTGCCGGCAACCAGCCCGGTGGTGATGCCGTCCCAGCGGCCGCCGCCGAGGAAGTCGAGGCCGCGGGCGCTGACCTGGATCACGCCCAGCATCGAGCCGAACGCAAGCGCCTGCGCGGGCCCGAGCCCCTCCGCTCGCAACAGCTCGATCAGGATGGCGCCGATGCCGAAATTGACGAAGGCGTTCATCGTGATCACGGAGGCGACGAGGCCGAAAGTGCTTCTTGGAATCGCAGGCGGCCGCACCGCCTTCACGGCCTCGGCATGTTCGTCGGTCACGATTTTGCGGCGCGGCGCGACGAACGCGTAGAGCGGGAGATTGATGCCGAGCAGCAAGACTGCAAAGACCAGACAGGTGCCGCGCCAGCCGAACCAATCGCTGAGGAATGACGTGGTCGGCCAGAAGATGCTGCTGGACAGACCCGTCACCAGCATCAGCCCGCCGATGGCATTCTTGGCACCCCGCCCGGCGACCTCGTTCAGCATGATGTAGGCGCCGGTCGACAAGGTGGCGCTGCCGCCCATGCCGAGAAAGATCCAGCCGGCAAAATACAGGATCGGCTCGCGCGCGAAAAACAGGACGACGTAGCCCGGCGCGGAGACGACAGTGCCCACCATCATCACCTTGCGCGCGCCGTGGCGCGCAAAGGCCTTGGCGAGCCAGGGCGCACACAGGCCCATGGTGACATAGAGCACCGAGCTGCCCGCGAACACCGCCGGCAAGCTCATGCCGAGATCGGCCGCGAGGTCGCGGCCGACCACGGCCGGAAGGCCGATCGTACCCCATGCAATGAGCTGGGTGATTGCAAGCACCAGCAGGACCCCGATGAGCCTGCTGTCAGATTTCAAGAACCGCATTCCAGTCGTCGCCTGCCCGGCAGGCGCCGATCACGCCTGTGAGCCCCTCTTACCGGGAGACTCAGCACACGGGAACGCCGGCCGCCGAATGGCAGAAGGCAGCCAGGAGCATGTCAGGTGCGGGACGGTCGTCCCCCTACCGCACGATCCCGAGCAAGGATCGCGCCTCCGTCGCGGTTGCGGCTCGGCGGCCGTGGCGCGCCAAGGCCTCGCAGGCGATGCTCACGAGCTCCGCATTGCTGGCGGCGAGGCGCGTCTTGTCGACCCTGATATTGTCCTCGAGCCCGGTGCGAACCGCATCGGCGCCGCGCGCAAGGGCCCAGTCCATGACCTCGGCCTGATGGCGGCCGATGCCGGCCGCAGTCCAGGTTGCCTTCGGGATCAGGCGACGCAGCTCGGCCAGCAGAATGTCGAGCACGTGCTCGTCGGCCGGCATCGCGTTCTTGACGCCCATGACGAATTGCACATGCGGACGCGCATCCATCAGCCCCGCCTCGATCAGGCGTCGTGCGCCGTGCAGATGCGACAGATCGAAGATCTCGATTTCAGGACGAACGCCATTTGCCTTCATGCCGGTGGCAAGAGATTCGACCAGCGCGGCGCTGTTCTCGTAGACAATGGTCGGAAAGTTCACCGACCCCGTCGACAGCGAGGCCATGTCCGGTTTCAGATAGAGCGATGACCCACGTGCCGAGGGATCGCGGCCGCGCCCGCCGGTCGAGAACTGCACGATCATCCCTGGGCAATGCTTCCGGATGCCTTCCTGCACCAGGGCGAAGCGCTCCGGGTCGGAAGACGGCGTCTCGTCGTCGTTGCGAACATGAATATGGGCGAGCGTGGCACCGGCCTCGAAGGCCTGGTGCGTCGATTCGATCTGCTCGGCGGGCAGGATCGGCACCGCGGGATTATCCTTCTTGCGCGGAACGGAGCCGGTGATGGCGACGGCGACAACAGCGGGATTCATCCTGCAACCTCATCATGAGCGCTCACGCGCATACCAAGTCGATCGATCGTCAGTCTATACCGTGAAGCTGCGCCGCTGCGAGCGTCATCTATCGCAGCGGCGCGGCCTCTCTCGGTCAGGTCCGAGCTGCGGCAGCGCCGCTCGCTGCCTCCGTCCGCTGCCGATCATAGTCGGCCCGCGCGATCGGAACGGCTTTGGGATTGCCGAGATCGTCA
>NZ_JACOFQ010000027.1:0-102458 GCF_019455395.1 Bradyrhizobium sp. BR 10261 | reverse complement strand
CGGGCGATTTGCGCGCGGCGGCGACGAGCTCGTCGGTTGCGGAGGCCAGCAGCTGCGGTCCACGGCCCTGCCGGTCCTGGATGCGGATGGCGAAGCCGCCGCCGGTGCCGATGCCGGGCACGGCCGGTGGTGGAATCACGATGATGAAGGCGCCCTGGATCGCGGCGAGGCGCTTGCGCAGCTCGGCCGTGATGGCATTCGCCGTCAGGCCTTTCTTCAGCCGCACCTCGGGCTCATCGAACACAGGGAAGAGCGCGGCCGCATTGCCGGCCTGGGTTCGTGTCGCGCCCGAGAAGCCGGCGAAGGCCGCAACACGGATGATGCCTGGCGTGTCCAGCGAGATCCGCTCGATCTCCCGCACGATCTCGGTGGTTCGCGCCAGCGACGCCGCCCCCGGCAATTGCACCGAGATGATGACGTAGCCTCGGTCCTGGGCCGGGATGAAGCCCTGCGACGTCGTCCCGATCAGCCAGCCTGCGCTGCCGATCAGCACGACATAGATCAGCAGCATCACGACCGCGTGCCGGATGACGAAATTGGCGAGGCCGGCATAGCCATGCGAAAGCCGATCGAACACACGATTGAAGGCGCCGGTGAAGGCGTTCCAACCCCGCGCAAGCAGATTCCAGGCGGCCGGCGGCCGCTTCTCCTCATGCGGGGTGAGGATCTGCGAGGCCAGCGCCGGCGACAGCGTCAGCGAGCAGAAGCAGGAGATCGCGGTCGCAACCGCGATCGTGACGGCGAATTGCTGGAAGAATTGCCCGGAGATACCTCCCAGGAACGCCGTCGGCACGAACACCGCGCAGAGCACCAGCGCAATCGAGACCAGCGCGCCGCCGACCTCCTCCATGGTCTTCAGCGCCGCGTCGCGCCGGCTGAGGCCGTGCTCGAGATGCCGCTCGACATTCTCGACCACGACGATGGCATCGTCGACCACGATGCCGACGGCGAGCACGAGCCCGAACAAAGTGAGGTTATTGATGGAGAAGCCGAGCGCCGCCATCACTGCGAAGGTGCCGACCAGCGACACCGGAATCGCGATGATCGGGATGATCGCCGGCCGCCATCCCTGCAGGAACACCAGCACGACGACGACCACGAGCAGCATGGCCTCGTAGATGGTCTTGATCAGCTCATGGACCGACTGCGCGATGAACTCGGTCGGGTTGTAGCCGATGTTGAAGTCGAGGCCCTTCGGAAAGCTCTGCTTGAGCCTCGCCATGGTGTCGGAGATGTTCCTGGCCGTCGCGAGCGCATTCGATCCCGGCCGCTGCGTCACCAGCATGGCGACGGCGGATTTGCGCAGCAGGAAGCTGTTGGTCGAATAGGCCAAAGCACCGAGCTCGATGCGGGCAACGTCGCGCAGGCGCACCGTGCGGCCGTCCGAGCCGGCCTTGATCAGGATGTCCTCGAACTGCTTCTGGTCTTTCAGACGGCCGGTGAACACGAGGTTGGGCTGGAAGGCGCGGTCGGCAATCGGCGGCTCGGCGATCTGGCCGCCGGCGATCTGCACGTTCTGGGCGCGGATCGCGGCCAGCACCTCGGCCGAGGTCAGGCCGAGATTGGCGATGCGATCCGGATCGAGCCAGAGCCGCATCGAATAGTCGCGCGCACCAAAGATCTGGATGTCGCCGACGCCGTCGATGCGCAGCAGCTGGTCGCGGACCTGGAGCAGCGCATAGTTGGAGATATAGAGCTGGTCGAACGTGTCGTCGGGCGACAGCATGAACACGACCATCAGGATGTCGGGCGAGTTCTTGCGGGTGACGACGCCGTTGCGCTGCACCTCGTCCGGCAGCTGCGGCTGCGCGATCGCGACGCGGTTCTGCACCAGCACCTGCGCCTTGTCGAGATCGGTGCCGAGCTTGAAGGTGACGGTGATGGTGAGCTGGCCGTTCGAGGTCGCCTGGCTGTAGAGATACAACATGTCCTCGACGCCGTTGATCTGCTGCTCGATCGGAGCGGCAACGGTGTCGGACACGGTCTGCGCCGAGGCGCCGGGATATTGCGTGGTGACGACGACGGTCGGCGGCACCACTTGCGGATATTCGGAGATCGGCAGCGTCGAATAAGCGAGCGTACCGACGATCAGGAGCACGATCGACAGCACCATCGCGAGGATGGGCTGGTTGATGGACAGACGGCCAAGATTCATGACTTGTCACCAGCCTTGCCACCGGCCGGGGCTTGAGCGGTCTGCGGGCTGACCTTGGCGCCAACACGGGCGCGCTGGATGCCATTGACGATGACGCGGTCCTCGGCCTTCAACCCTTCGCGGATCACGCGCAGGCCGTCATCGAGGGGCCCGAGCACCACCGGGCGCGCTTCCACAGTATCGTCGGGCTTCACCACGAACACGATCTTGCGCGACTGGTCGGTCGCGACTGCTGTATCCGGAATCAGCAGCGCTTCGTACGGCGCGCTGCCGATCAGGCGAACGCGGCCGAACTGGCCGGGCAGGATCGAGAGATCGGTGTTCTTGACCACCGCGCGGCTGCGCAGCGTTCCCGTGGAAACATCGAGGCGGTTATCGAGGAAGTTGACGGCGCCCTCATGCGACGGTTTTGTTTCGCCTGCGAGCGTCACCTGCACCGGGTTCGCGGTATCGCGCGAGCTCGGGCGCTTACCCTCGAACCACAGCTTGCTGTATTTGATGAAGGTCGTCTCATCCATGTCGAAATAGATGTAGATCGGGTCGAGCGCGACGATCGAGGTCAGCAGCGTCGAGGTGCCGGTATCGCTGCCCTGCACGAGGTTGCCGGGGCTGACGAGGTGGCGGCTGGCGCGGCCGGTGAGCGGCGCGGTGACATGGGTGAACTCGATGTTTAGCCGGGCAGCCTTCAGTGCGCCTTCGGCCTGGGTTTCCGCCGCGTGCGCGGCCTGCAAGGCCTGGCGCCGCTGGTCGACGACCTGCTCGGAGACCGCGCTGGTCTGCACCAGGTTCAGGCCACGATCGAGCTCGCGCTTAGCCAGCTCCACCTTGGCGCGGGCGTCGGAGAGCTGGCCGTCGGCCTGCGCCGCCACCGCCTCGAACGGCCGGGGGTCGATGACGTAAAGCAGATCACCCTGGTGCACGATGGCACCGTCCTGGAATTCGACCGAGTTGACGAAGCCGCCGACACGCGGACGCACCTGCACCTCCTCGACCGCCTCGAAGCGACCGGTGAACTCATCCCAATCAGTGACGGTGCGCTTGACCGGCTGGGCGACAGTCACCGCTGGAGGCGGCGGCGCAGCCGCTTGCGAGGTCGGCTGGCCACAGCCGCTGAGTGCGAAGGCGGCGACGAGAAGGCCGGCTATGGCGCAAGGCTTGGTGTAGGGCTTGGCGTAGGGCTTGTCATGAGGCTTGTCATAAGGCTTGGGCCGAACGAAATCGTGCGTTTTGACAAATTGCTCGCTTCCGTCCGATCCACTCATCCCAGGTCCTCGCATGAAAGCCGCGGAAAATGCAGCGTAGTCCTCTACCCGCGGGCGCCACAAGATGGGTGTCGATGATGAAATCTTCAAGACTACGTCACGCGCAATGCTCCGCCGGATGTCCTAGCCTGATGACGGGTTGACATTGCCTTCGCCTCTCCCCGCACGCGGGCGAGGGAGACGAGCAATCAGCGTCTTCGCACATGACGGAGGCGGCCGGCTTGGCTAGACTACCCCCAACAAAGAAGACAAATTGTCCGGGGAGGACAGGCGTGCACCAGGGACGTGTCGTTTACGGCGCGATCGAGGAGGTCGTGTTCGGCCATCCGGCGGCCGAGGCCGTCCCTGCGCAGATGGACCGGCTGGGAACCCGCCGCGCCTTCCTGATGGTGTCAGGGACGCTGAACCGAGAGACTGGCGAAATCGCGAAGATCGTCGGGGCGCTGGGCTCGCGCTGTGCCGGGCTGTTCGATGCGATGCCCGCGCACACGCCGCGCGAGGCGGTGATCGCGGCCACCAATGCGGCACGCGAGGCCGGCGCAGATCTCATCGTCACTGTCGGCGGCGGCTCGATCACCGACGGCGCCAAGGCGGTGCAGCTCTGCCTTGCCAATGGGATCGACGATATCGCAGGCATCGACCGCATCCGCGTGCGCAAGGGCGTCGCGCCCGAGATGACCGCGCCGACCGTGCGCCAGATCAGCGTGCCGACCACGATTGCCGGCGGCGAGTTCTCCTCGATCGCCGGCGTGACCGACAGCAGCACGCATGTGAAGCAGATGCTGCGGCATCCGCTCACTGTGCCGCGCGCGACCATTCTCGACCCCGCGATCACCGTGCACACGCCGGAATGGCTGTTTCTCTCCACCGGCATTCGCGCCATCGACCATTGCGTCGAGGCGATCTGCTCGCACGAGACCCACCCTTACGCCGACGCGCAATCGGTGAAGGGCCTCGCCATGCTCGCCGACGCGTTGCCGCGGGTGAAGGCCGACCCCAGAGATCTCGACGCGCGGATGGACGCGCAGATCGGCACCTGGCTGTCGATGGGTGCGCTCGCGGCCGGGGTGCCGATGGGCGCAAGCCACGGCATCGGTTACGTGCTGGGCGCGGCCTTCGGCGTGCCGCATGGCCACACCTCCTGCATCATGCTGCCGGCGGTGATGCGCTGGAACGCGAGCGCCAATGCCGAGCGCCAGATGATCGTCGCCGCCGCGATGGGCTTTCCCGGGCACAACGCCGCCGACGTGCTCGACGCCTTCATCCGCTCGCTGGGCATGCCGCGCAGCCTCGCTGAGGTGCGTGTCTCGCCCGAGCATTTCGATGCCATCGCCGAGCAGGCGATGCGCACGAACTGGATTCCGCATAATCCGCGCAAGATCGAGAGCCCGGCGCAGATACGCGAAATCCTGGATCTCGCTGCATGATATTAAGGCAGGAGGACTGATGTACCCTGGTCTGCATGCCCGCCTGCGCCCGCTGCAGCCCGCCTTCATCATGGCGGCCACAGGCGAGGCCGTCACCTATCGCGAGCTGGACGCGCGAAGCAATCGGCTGGCGCATCTGTTTCGCAAGCACGGATTGAAGCGGCTCGATCACTACTCGATCTTCATGGAGAACAACTCCCGATATCTCGAAGCCTGCGGCGCGGGCGAGCGGTCCGGGCTGTACTATACCTGCATCAACTCGTTCCTGACGCCGGGCGAGCTCGCCTATCTCCTCGTCAACAGCCAGTCCAAGATCCTGATCACGTCTGCGGCAAAGCTCGACATCGCGCGCGAGGCGATCCAGGCCTGCCCCGATGTCAAGCTCTGCATCGTCGCCGACGGTCCGGGCGAGAGCGACCGCATCGTGGGCCTTGCCGACGTGACCGCTGACCTGCCGAAGACGCCGATCGCGGATGAATGGCTCGGCACGGCCATGCTCTATTCGTCCGGCACGACGGGGCGGCCGAAAGGCATCTTGCGGCCGTTGCCGGAAGAGCCGCCAAGGCACAATCTGCCGCTGTTCGATTTCCTGACAAGACTTTGGCACTATCGCGAGGGCATGGTCTATCTGTCGCCGGCGCCGCTCTACCACTCCGCGCCGCAGGCCGCCGTCAATCTCACGATCCGGATGGGCGGCACCGTGGTCATCATGGAGACGTTCGATCCCGAGCGTTACCTTCAACTCGTCCAGCAATGGGGCATCACCCACACCCAGCTGGTGCCGACGATGTTCTCACGGATGTTGAAGCTGCCGGAAGAGGTGCGCAAGCGCTACGACCTGTCAACGCTGGAGATCGCGATCCACGCCGCGGCGCCCTGCCCGGCGCTGGTCAAGGATGACATCATCAAATGGTGGGGCCCGATCATCCACGAATATTACGGCGCGACCGAAGGCCTCGGCTTCACCGCCTGCAACAGCGAGGAATGGCTGGCGCATCGCGGCACCGTCGGCAAGGTGCTGCTGGGCGACCTCCACATTCTCGACGAGAATATGCGGGAGTGCCCGACCGGCACGCCGGGCCAAGTCTGGTTCAAGACGGCCTCGCCGTTTGAATATTTCAACGAGCCCGAGAAGACCAAGGAGGCGCGCTCGGCCGACGGCAGCATGAGCACGGTCGGCGATGTCGGCTATATCGACGAAGACCGGTTCCTCTATCTCACCGACCGCGCCACCTTCATGATCATCTCCGGCGGCGTGAACATCTATCCGCAGGAATGCGAGAACTTGCTGATCACCCATCCGAAGGTCGCCGACGCCGCGGTGTTCGGCGTGCCCAATGCCGATCTCGGCGAGGAGGTGAAGGCCGTGGTGCAGCCGATGCCCGGCGTGATGCCTGGCGAGGCGCTTGCGGAGGAGCTGATTGCCTTCTGCGCAAAATCGCTGTCGCGGCAGAAGGTGCCGCGCTCGGTGGATTTCGAGAAGGAATTGCCGCGGCTGCCGACGGGAAAGCTGTACAAGCGGCTGCTGAGGGATCGGTATTGGGGCAACAAGACGTCAAGGATCGTGTGAAGCGTTTGGTGTGCGGGTCTTTGGCACGCACGTGGCCACAAATCGATGTCCTCCCGGCGCAGTTTGTGGAGGCGGCTGCGCGCGACACGCGCTTCGGAACCGTTCGCACCTGCACTCTAACATTGTGAGAGAGTGAAACCTGCGACCTTCCGTCATCCGAATTGCCGAGAGCGCGGCCGCCCTTGCCCGTTGCCTCGCTGCACCTGCCTCGCTATCGTCCTGACAAACAGGCCAGAAAAGGCCCAGAAGACTAAAGTCCAGGGAGGACCGAGGATGCGGAGCGTACGGGCGCTCGCCGCAATGGCGGCGCTATCTTTGCTAGCGTTTTCGACCACGACGTTCGCGGGCGAGCCCAAAGAGGGCGGAATCCTGCGGATGTATCACCGTGACAGCCCGGCCAATGCGTCCATCCTCGAAGGCGCGACCTATTCGGTCAACGTGCCCTTCATGGGGGTCTTCAACAATCTCGTCATCTATGATCAGCACATCGCGCAGAACAGCCCTGATACGCTGAGGCCTGAGCTGGCCGAGAGCTGGTCCTGGGGCAGTGACAACAAGAAACTGACGTTCAAGCTGCGCCAGGGCGTCAAATGGCATGACGGCAAGCCGTTCACGTCGGCCGACGTCAAATGCACATTCGACCTCCTGATGGGCAAGTCGCAGCAGAAGCTGCGGCAGAATCCGCGCAAGGCCTGGTACAGCGAGGTCGAGGACGTCACAGCAAACGGCGACTTCGAGGTCTCCTTCAGCCTGAAGCGGCCGCAGCCCTCGCTGCTGGCGATGCTCGCCTCCGGCTATACGCCTGTTTATCCCTGCCATGTCTCGCCGGCGGACATGCGCACCCACCCGATCGGGACCGGCCCCTACAAATTCGTCGAGTTCAAGGCCAATGAATCGGTCAAGCTGACGCGGAATCCGGACTATTGGAAAAAGGGCCTGCCCTATCTCGATGGCATCGAATACACCATCATCACGAACCGCTCGACCGCGATCCTCGCCTTCGTCGCCGGCAAGTTCGACATGACGTTCCCGACGCATATCACCATCCCGCTGCTGAAGGACATCAAGTCGCAGGCGCCGAACGCGGTCTGCGTCGTCGAACCGACCAACGTCTCGACCAACATCATCGTCAATTCGGCCTCGGCCCCGTTCGACAACATCGATATCCGCCGCGCGATGTCGCTGGCGCTCGATCGGAGGGCGTTCGTCGATATCCTGTTCGAAGGTCAGGCCGACATCGGCGGCACCATGCTGCCGCCGCCGCAAGGCATCTGGGGCATGCCCAAGGACAAGCTCCAGACCATTCCGGGTTACGGTCCGGACGTGAACGCGAACCGCGAGGAAGCGAAGAAGCTGATGCAGAAGGCGGGTTACGGCCCCGACAAGCATCTGGCCGTAAAGGTTTCGACGCGCAATCTGGCGGAATATCGCGATCCCGCGGTGATCCTGATCGACCAGCTCAAGAGCATCTATATCGACGGTGAACTCGATGTGGTGGAGACCGCAAACTGGTTCCCGAAAGTCGCGCGCAAGGACTACATGCTCGGCCTCAATCTGACCGGCAATTCCGTCGACGATCCGGACCAGTCCTTCTACGAGAACTATTCCTGCGGTTCGGAGCGGAATTACACCAATTACTGCAACAAGGAGATCGAGAAGCTGTTCGACCTGCAGTCGCAGGAGATCGACATCAACAAGCGCAAGCAACTGGTCTGGGACATCGACAAGAAGCTGCAGGAGGACGTCGCCCGTCCGATCATCTTCCATGCGCGGGCCGGCACCTGCTGGCAGCCTTATGTCAAGGGGATCACGATCATGTCGAACAGCTCCTATAACGGATTTCGCTACGAGGATGTGTGGCTCGACAAATAAAGCGGCAGGCTGAAGATTAGCAGTTTCGGCGGAGGGCGCGAATGTTTGCCTATCTGGTGCGGCGCCTGTTCCTGATGCTCGTGACCCTGTTCGGGATCTCGATCGTCATCTTCTTCCTGCTGCGTATCGTGCCCGGCAACATCGTCGACATCCTGTTCGCCGCGGCCGGCTACGTCGATCCCTCCGACAAGGTCGATCTCGAGAAGCAGCTCGGCATCGACCAGCCGCTGGTGGTGCAATATCTGCACTGGATCGGCGGTTTGCTGCGCGGCGATCTCGGCTACTCCTACGTCTCGGAGAAGCCGGCGCTGCAGGAGATCCTGCCGCGGATCCCGATCACCGCCCGGCTCGCCGGGCTCGCGCTGCTGTTTTCGGCGTCGATCGGCATTCCGCTCGGCGTCATCAGCGCGGTGAAGCAGGGGACGCGGATCGACTACGCGCTGCGCGTGGTGAGCCTGAGCGGATTGTCGCTGCCCTCGTTCTGGCTCGGTCTCTTGGTTCTGACCGCGTCCGTCGCCATGTTCGGGCAGATGCCGATCTTCAATCCCAATCCTCAGAGTTTTGCCGAGGCCTTCGCAACCTATTGCATCCCGGCGATGGTGGTCGGCTTCCGCAGTTCGGCGCTGACCATGCGCATCACGCGATCGTCCATGCTGGAAGTGCTGCGGCAGGATTATATCCGCACCGCACGCGCCAAGGGCGCATCTGACGCGGCCGTGAACTATCACCATGCGCTGAAGAACGCGATCCTGCCCGTGATCACCGTGATCGGCATCGAGGCGGCGTTCCTGATCGGCGGCCTCATCGTCACCGAGACCGTGTTCAACATCCCCGGCGTCGCCCGCTTCCTGGTCGAGGCGATCCGCTGGCGCGATTATCCGATCGTGCAGAACCTCGTGATGTTCATCGCGGTCGTGGTGGTGTTCGCGAATTTCACCGTCGACATGCTCTACGCGGTGTTCGACCCGCGGATCCGGTATACGGATTAGGAGATCAGCTTGGCTGCGATCGACTTCGACGTTGAACTGAGGCGGGCGGGCGCGCATGCGACCGGCGGCTGGCGGCGCGTGCTGTTTTTGGCGCAACGGCATGTGCTGGGCGCCGCCGGGCTGACCATCATGACGGTGTTCGTGCTGACCGCGATCTTCGCCGATTTCATCGCGCGCTATGACCCCTTGAGCGTCGATGCCGCGCATGCGCTGGCGCGCCCGAGCTGGGCACACTGGATGGGCACGGATTCCTTTGGTCGCGACGTGTTCAGCCGTATCATCCACGGCGCGCGGATCTCGCTCGCGGTCGGAATCGGCTCGACCGCGCTCGGCGGCACCATCGGCGTGATCGTCGGGCTGACGTCCGGCTATCTCTCGGGCTGGGTCGATCTCATGTTCCAGCGCGTCTCCGACATCCTGCAGGCGCTGCCGCTGCTGGTGCTGGCCCTGATCATGACGGCCGCGCTCGGCCCGTCGCTGCCGAACGTCATCCTGGCCATCGCCATTCCGCTGATTCCAACCGTGTCGCGCGTCACCCGCGCCAACACGCTGGCGCTGCGCGAGCAGCCGTTCGTCGAGGCGGCGAAATCGATCGGCATGAGCGAGATACGGATCGCGCTGCGTCATGTGCTGCCGAACACGCTGGCGCCGCTGATCGTGCTGGCGACCGCGCAGCTCGGCTCAACCATTTTGACCGAGGCTTCGCTCTCTTTCCTCGGCCTCGGTATCCCCGAGCCGTACCCGTCATGGGGCCGTATGCTCTCCGAATCCGCCGCCGAATATGTCCGCACCGCACCGTGGCTGGTGATCTTCCCGGGCATCGCCATCAGCCTCGCCGTGTTCGGCGCCAATCTTTTTGGTGACGCCCTGCGCGACATCCTCGATCCCCGGCAGCGCGGCTAATGGCTGATTCCTCCGATCTCGTGCTCGAGGTGAAGAACCTGAAGACGGTGTTCTTCACCAATTCCGGCCTGTTCAAGGCCGTCGACGACGTCTCCTTCACCGTGAGCCGCGGCGAGACGCTCGCGATTGTCGGCGAATCCGGCTGCGGCAAGAGCGTCACCGCCTTGTCCTTGATGCGGCTCGTGCCCGATCCGCCCGGGCGGATCGTCGGTGGCTCCGTCTCACTGGAAGCCACCGATCTCTTGGCCCTGAGCGAGGCCGAGATGCGCAAGGTCAGGGGCAATCGCATCTCCATGATCTTCCAGGAGCCGATGACATCGCTCAATCCCGTTATCAGGATCGGCGACCAGATCGTCGAGGCGGTGCGGCTGCATCGGAATCAGTCATCGAAACAGGCCCGCGACATCGCCGTCGAGATGCTGCGGCTGGTACGTATCCCGGAGCCGGCGCGGCGCGCGCGCGAATATCCGCACCAACTCTCAGGCGGCATGCGCCAGCGCGCGATGATCGCAATGGCACTGGCGTGCCGGCCGGCGCTGCTGATCGCGGACGAGCCGACCACCGCGCTCGACGTCACCATCCAGGCGCAGATCCTGGCGCTGATCCTCGATCTGCAGAAGGAGCTAGGGACCGGCCTCGTGCTGATCACGCACGATCTCGGCGTCGTCGCACAGACCGCGCAGCGCGTCATCGTGATGTATGCGGGACGGAAGGTCGAGGAAGCCAGTGTCGAGGCGCTGTTCGCTGCGCCAAAGCATCCCTACACGCGCGGGCTGATGGCCTCGATTCCCGCCGTGCCTGCGCCCGGCGTTGCCGCGCAGGAACGGCTGAACGAAATTCCGGGGACCGTCCCCTCGCTGGTGCGGCTTCCCGCGGGCTGCGCTTTCGCCCCACGATGCAAGCTCGCGATCAAGCGCTGCGAAGCCGAATATCCGCCGCTGATCGATTGGGGCGGCGGCCATCTTGCCGCCTGCTGGCGCGCGGCTGACGTGGCGGAAGTGGCATGAGCAAGGTTCTGCTCGAGGTCACCGACCTCAAGAAATATTATCCGGTGCGTGCCGGCGTGCTGCGCCGGCAGGTCGGCACCGTGCATTCGGTCGACGGCGTCTCGTTCTCCCTTGGTGCCGGCGAAACGCTCGGCCTTGTCGGCGAGTCCGGCTGCGGCAAGTCGACGGTGGCACGCAGCGTGCTGCGGCTGGTCGAGCCGACCTCAGGCCGGATCCGTCTCGACGGTGAGGACATCACGCATCTGTCCAAATCGGCGCTGCGCCCGCATCGCCGTTCGATGCAGATCGTGTTCCAGGACCCGTTCGCCTCGCTCAATCCGCGCATGACCGCCGGCGATATTGTCGGCGAGCCGATCGCGGTCCATGGTCTCGCAACTGGCAAAGAGCTGGAGACGCGGGTCGCCAAACTGTTCGAGCAGGTCGGTCTCCGCCCCGACCAGATGGGCAACTTCCCGCATCAATTCTCCGGCGGCCAGCGCCAGCGCATCTGCATCGCGCGCGCGCTCGCGCTGGAGCCGCGCCTGATCGTCTGCGACGAACCGGTGTCCGCGCTCGACGTATCGATCCAGGCCCAGGTGATCAATCTGCTGATCGATCTGCAGAAGCGGCACGGCTTCTCCTATCTCTTCATCGCCCACGACCTCGCCGTGGTCGCCCATATCAGCCACCGCGTCGCGGTGATGTATCTCGGCCGCATCGTCGAGATCGCCGACAAGGATGAGCTGTTCAGCAATCCGCGCCATCCCTACACGCAGGCGCTGCTCGCCTCGGTGCCGGTCGCCAATCCGCTGGCCAAGAAGCTCGCGCCGCTGGTCGACGGCGACGTGCCGAGCCCGGTCAATCCGCCGCCCGGCTGCGCGTTTCACACCCGCTGCCGGTTTGCGATGGAGCGATGCAGGACGGAGCGGCCGGTGCTGATGGATGCAGGTGACAGGCACCAGGTGGCGTGCTTGTTGAACGAAGGTACGGGGCGGCCGGCCCAGGTGCCGTAGGGTGGCAAAGCGGAGCGTGCCCACGATCCCTCAATCATGGAAAGATGGTGGGCACGGCGCTTTGCCCTTTGCCCACCCTACGAGACTGGATTCGCCGCGCTAGCGATCTCCGCGATGATCCTGCCCGTAGTCACCTGCTCGCCCTCGACCACATCGATCGCAGCGACAACACCATCGATGCCAGCCTTGTGGACGTGCTCCATCTTCATCGCTTCCAGCGTCAGCACCGGCTGGCCTGATGTGACGCGGTCACCCGGCTTGACCAGGACGGCAACGACGCGGCCGTTCATCGCGGCGCGGACTTTGCCATCGCCGCCATTGGTTGCCGCCGCCTTGGGAGCCGCGAGGGTGAGATCGGCGACCGCAACCGGGATGCCGCGGTGCTGGAGGTACAACCGGTCGCCCTCGCGCAGGAATTTTGCGCTGTCCATCACGCCATCGTGGCGGAAGCGGATTGCGTCCACATCGAGCTGCTCGATCTCGAACTTGTCCTGTTGACCATTGGAGACAACGATGTAGCTGCCATCGCGCTCGCGGGTGGCTTCGAGCTCATGCACGTGACCGGCGATCTCGATCTTCGCGGGCAGAGGAAACGTCGCTGACAGGCTGCGGCCGCGTCGCCATGCCGGCGCGCGCGGATTGGTGACATAGAGCAGCAGGCCCGCCAGCGCCGTGTTGAATGCAGCATTTCCCGACGACGCCAGCAGCTCGTCGCGATGCGCAGCGATGAAGGCCGTCGTCGCCTCGCCCCTGGCAAAGCCGGGATGACGCAGGCACGACATCAGGAATGCCTGGTTGGTGGTCACGCCAAGCGCCGTGAGTTGCTCCAGCCCGACGATCAGCCGCCCCCTCGCCTCCTCGCGCGTCGCGCCGTGGCTGATCACTTTGGCGATCATGGAATCGTAGAACGGCGGGATTTCCGTGCCCGATTGCAGCGCGTGCTCGACGCGGATGCTATCAGGCACCTGCCAGCGCGCGATGCGGCCGGATTGCGGCATGAAATCCTGCGCGGCATCTTCCGAGCAGAGCCGCACCTCGATGGCGTGGCCGGAGAATTTGATGTCCTGCTGCTTCAGCGGCAACGCCTCGCCACGCGCGACGCGCAATTGCAGCTCGACCAGATCGAGACCGGTGATCGCTTCCGTAACGGGATGCTCGACCTGAAGGCGCGTGTTCATCTCCATGAAATAGAATGCGCCGCTGGCATCGAGCAGAAATTCCAGCGTTCCGGCGCCCTCATAGCGCAGCGCCTTCACCGCCGCGACCGCCACCTCGCCCATTTTCGCACGCAGCTCGGGCGTCACCGCCGGTGACGGCGCCTCCTCGATGAGCTTCTGATGCCGGCGCTGCACCGAGCAGTCGCGCTCGCCGAGATGGATGGCGTTGCCGTTGATGTCGCCGAACACCTGGAACTCGATGTGGCGGGGATTCTGGATGGCGCGTTCGAGGATGACGGTCGGATCGCCAAACGCTGCCTTCGCTTCCGACCGCGCGCTGCGCAACGCATCGGGGAACGACGCCGCATCGGTGACGAGCCGCATGCCACGCCCGCCACCGCCCGCGACCGCCTTGATCATCACGGGGAAGCCGATGTTCCTGGCCTCCTGGAGCATCACTTCCTCGCCCTGCTCAGCGCCCTGATAGCCGGGCACGATGGGAACGCCGGCCTTTTTCATGATCTCCTTGGCACCGGCCTTGTTGCCCATCGCCTCGATCGCCTGCGGCGACGGGCCGATGAAGACGAGACCGGCATCCTTGCAGCTTCTCGCAAACTCCGCGTTCTCGGCGAGGAAGCCGTAGCCGGGATGCACGGCATCCGCGCCACTGGCCCTGGCCGCGGCAATGATCGCGGGGATGCTGAGATAGGATTGCGCCGGCAAGGCCTCGCCGATCCGCACCGCTTGATCGGCCTGCTTCACATGCAGCGCATCGCGATCTGCATCCGAATAGACCGCGACGACGCCGAGGCCGAGCTGCCGCGCGCTGCGCATGACGCGCAGTGCGATCTCGCCACGGTTCGCGATCAAGACCTTGACGAACGGCCGGTGCTGCACAGATCCGTTCCTCATGGGCGGGCCACCGAGAATTGCATGCGCTGGGGCGTGCGGACATCGCCCTCGCGGCAGATCGCGAGCACCTCGGAAAGGACCGCGCGGGTATCGCGCGGATCGATCACGCCGTCATCGAGCACACGGGCGCTGGTTGCGAACACGTCCATCTGGCCGTCGAACACGCCAACGATCTGTGCCTTCATGGCATCGAGCTTTTCTTTCTCGACCGGCTTGCCGCGGCGCGCGGCGGCGGCCTCGGTCACGATCGCCATGGTCTCGGCGGCCTGCTCGCCGCCCATCACCGCGGTCTTGGCGTTGGGCCAGGAGAAGCAGAAGCGCGGATGGAAGCCGCGCCCGCACATGCCGTAATTGCCGGCGCCGAACGAGGCGCCGCAATAGATGGTGATCTGCGGCACCGTCGCCGAGGTCACCGCCTGGATCATCTTCGAGCCGTGCTTGATCATGCCGGCTTCTTCATAAGCCTTGCCGACCATGTAGCCGGTGGTGTTGTTGAGATAGAGGATCGGCGTGCGGGTCTGGCAGCAGGCCTGGATGAAATGCGTCGCCTTGTTGGCGCCGGCAGGATCGAGTGGGCCGTTATTGGTGATGATGCCGATCGCCTGGCCCTCGATGCGGGCATGGCCGCAGACGGTGGCCGGACCGTAATTCGGCGCCATCTCGGTGAAGTCGGAATCGTCGATGATGCGGGCGATCACCTGCTTCATGTCGACCGGGCGCTTGTGGTCCATCGGCATGATGCCGAGCAGCTCGTCCTGGTCGTAGCGCGGCGGCTTGAACTCTTGAGCCGACCTGCCCGGCCGCTCCCATTGCAGCGCCGCCATGATCTCGCGGGCGATGCGCAAGCCATCGCGGTCGTCCTCGGCAAGATAGTCGCCAAGACCGGAAACCTGCGTGTGCATCTCGGCACCGCCAAGCTCTTCCTCCGTCGCGATCTCGCCGGTCGCGGCCTTCAGCAGCGGCGGCCCGGCGAGAAAGGCGCGGGTACGGCCACGGACCATGACGATGTAATCGGACAGGCCGGTCTGATAGGCACCGCCCGCGGTGGACGAGCCATGCGTCACGGTGACGACCGGAAGGCCCGCCGCCGAAAGCCGCGCGAGATTGCGAAAGATGTTGCCGCCGCGGACAAAGTCCTCGACCCGGTAGCGCAGGAGATTGGCGCCGGCGCTTTCGACGAGCTGGACGTAAGGCAGTTTGTTCTCCAGCGCGAGCTCCTGCACGCGCAGCATCTTGTCGAGGCCGAAGGGCTGAAGCGCACCGGCATCGATGCCGGAATCGCTGGCGCTGACCATGCAGCGGATGCCCGAGACGAAGCCGATGCCGGCGATGACGCCGCCGCCGGGCACGCTCTTCGCAGCATCCGGCACGTCGAACATGTAGCCGGCGAGCGTCGACAGCTCGATGAAGGACGCGCCGGGATCGAGCACCAATGCGACGCGCTCGCGCGGCAAGAGCTGGCCGCGCTTGTGGAAGCGGTCCTTTGCTGCGGCCGACGCGGCACGCGTGCGCTCTTCCAGCGCACGCATGCGGTCGATCAGCGCGAGCATGCCGTCGCGGTTGGCATGGTAGGCGGCGCTGCCGGGGGAGATGGTGTTTTCGAGAATGGACATGATTCTATCCTACCCGTCATTGCGAGGAGCGAAGCGACGAAGCAATCCAGTCTGTTTCCGCGGATACACTCTGGATTGCTTCGCTTCGCTCGCAATGACGGCTGAGGCTACCTTCAGCGATTCGTCCCAAAGATCTTCCGCGCCTCTGATGGGCTCGCGATCTCGCGGCCGGCGCGCCTTGCGCAGGCGGCGATGGCTTCGATCAGCCGACCGTTCGAGGTCACCTTCTTGCCGTCGGCGAGATAGAAAGTGTCCTCGAGACCGGTGCGCAGATGACCGCCGAGCTCGGCGCAACGCTGGTGCAGTGGCCAGATCTCTTCGCGGCCGATGGCCGTGACCTGCCAATGCGCCTCAGGGCGCTTCAGCTTGAGCAGGATCGGCAGCAGTTCCGGATCCGACGGCATTCCTGACGCGACGCCCATCACAAAGTTATATTCGAGCGGACCCCTGTACATGCCAACCTGGTGATACATGCCGACGCAGCGGACGATGCCGACGTCGAAACATTCGAACTCGGGGATGGTGCCGACCGCATTCATGACGTCGAGATAATCCTTCACCTTCTCGACCGCGTTGTCGAACATCATGGGCGGCCAGGCCCAGCTGTTGTCGGCCTTCACCTTCAGATAATTCAGCGAGCCGGCGTTGCATGCGGCGATCTCCGGCTTGGTCTCGCGGATGCAGTCGAGTGCGCCCGAGTAGTTCGGCCCTGAAACGCCCGAGGTGTGGTTGATGATGACGCCGGGGCAGGCTTCGCGGATCGCCTGCTGGATCTCCCTGCTGATGCTGACGTCCCAGGACGGCAGATGCCCCTTGTTCGGCGCCTGCTGGCGCAGATGGATGTGCATGATGGACGCGCCGGCATCGAACGCAGCCTTGGCCTCGCGCGCCATCTGCTCGGGCGTCACAGGCACGTTGTGCTGCTTGGGGTCGGTGAGCACGCCGTTCAGGGCGCAGGTGATGACGGCCTTGTCGCTCATATCACTGATGTCTCGCAACGCTAGGAATTCAGCGGCTGCGATCATCTGATGCTGGGCATGCGGCTTCTTGCGCGGAGAAGCTAGTTAAAGACGAGTTATCGTAGGGTGGGCAAAGCGTAGCGTGCCCACCATCCTTGCCCGTTGCCGAGAGGTGGTGGGCACGGCGCAAGTGCGCCTTTGCCCACCCTACGAGACCAAGCCTAGCCCGCCTCGGCGAGCTCCCTCACCGTCTCGGTGCTGCGATAGATCGCAAGATCCCGCGAACCGACGAAGATCGCGCGCGGCTTCAAGCCATAGAAGCGGCGGATCGAGTGGCTGAAATGGGTCGAGTCGGGATAGCCGATGTCCTGCGCGAGATGGGCGAGGTTGAGGTTCTGGTTGGCGAAGTGCAGCAGATGCCGCGCGCGCTTCCAGGCGCGGAAGGAGCGGAACGAGATGCCGGTCTCTTCCTTGAACAGATGCAGGAAGCGCGAGGCGGACAGACCTGCTTCGGCCGCGCACGTATCCGCTGTCACCGGCTCGCCCGAAAAGCGCCCGATGCGGGCGACTGCACGCACCACTCTGGGGTCAAGCACGCGGCGCGGCAGCGCTTCGCCAAAACTCATCTCGTCGAACTCGGCGGTGGTGATGTCGCCGTAGCGGCGCTGGCGCAGCAGCGCGTAGGCAGCGAGGATCTTTCGGGCATAGGCCGCGCGGTCGGATCCCATCAGGCGCTGGGCCAGATCTTCCAGCACGCCATCCGGCACGCTTTCCGGCTCCAGCGTCACGCTGATCGCAGTACGGTAGTCGCTGGCAATGGAGTGCCGCTGGTTCGGCAGGGTGACGAACAGCTCGCCGGTGGCGAGCACGTCGTCGATGGTCATATACAGGCTGCCCTTCACGGCAACATAGACGTGACAGCAGCCGGGAGTTCGCTTGCGGGGCCGGCCGAGCAGGCCGGCATAGAAGACCCGCTCCGGCGTGATCAGCATCAAATGGTCGGATTCGCGACCCATGTCTTCCATTGGGGATCCTCCTCGCGCGGCTCTTTGGCCGCTGCGGAACAAAGGTCACCTTAGCGGAAATCTGGGCGCTGTCACGGCGGGATAGCGCTGTCATCGCGCGCAAAAGATTACCATTCCGGGACGGTTGAGCGGCCAACCGGGAACTCACCTACCGTCGTCCCGGCGAAGGCCGGGACGACAATCACGCCCTCACCCTTGGCGCAACATTCTGTTCGGCGCCGGCCTTCTGCTCCGCAGCAACCGCGCGCTTAAAACCGTCGCGCTGCTGCAGGCGTGCCCAATAGGCTGCGACATTCGGGCCGAAATCCTTGGCAAGGCCGATATTGTCGGCAAGGCGAAGCGCGTAACCGATGACAATGTCGGCGGCGGTGAAGCGCCCCGCGCACAAGGCCTCCGTGTTGGCGGTCGCCGCCTCGACGGCGCGCAGCCGTCCCAAAAACCACTTCGCATAGTCGGTGGCGACCTGCGGATTGCGGCGCTCTTCCGGCTCGAGCTGGGTGTAGCGGAGCACCAGGGTTTGCGGGAAGGTTAACGTAGCGTCGCTGAAATACATCCAGTTCAGGAAGGCGCCATAGGCGGGATCCTCCGGGCCGACCATCAGCGGCGTCGGGCCGTATTTGATGCCGAGATAATGGCAGATGCCGGAGGATTCCGTCATCCTGGTCTCGCCGTCGATCAGATACGGAATGGTGCCGAGCGGATTGATGCCGAGATACTCCTTGGCGAAGACGCGAGGCGGAAATGGCAGCATCTTCAATTCATAAGGCAGCCCCATCTCCTCCAGCATCCAGAGCGGACGGAACGAGCGCGCGGCATCGCAGTGATAGAGCGTGATCATCAGGCGTTTCCTCTACTTCTCCCCCTGTCATTCCGGGGCGCGCGAAGCGCGAGCCCGGAATCTATTCCTCTGCGGAGTCTGGCGCCCGATGGATTCCGGGCTCGACGCTTCGCGTCGCCCCGGAGTGACAGTGACCATTACAATCCCATCTGCCTTGACGCCAGATCCTTCATGATCTCCTCGGTGCCGCCGCCGATGGCGTTGACCTTGACCTCGCGGTAGATGCGCTCGGCCTTGATGCCGCGCATGAAGCCGGCGCCGCCAAAGATCTGCACGGCTTCCGAGGCGCAGAACGCCATGGTCTGCGTCGCCTGGTTCTTCATCATGCAGATTTCAGCGACCGGGCTCTCGCCTTGCTCCAATCGCCAGGCCAACATCTCGAGCATTGCTTGCGAGGCTGCGACCTTCTGCGCCATGTCGACGATCTTGTGCCTGATGACCTGGTGCTGGGCGAGCGGCTTGCCAAAGGTCTTGCGCTCCTTGGCGTAGGCGATGGCTTCATCGAGGCAGACCCGCGCGAAGGCGGTGCAACTCGCCGCCATGCCCATCCGCTCGCTATTGAAATTCTGCATGATGATCTTGAAGCCGTGCCCCTCCTCGCCGATCAGGTTTTCGGCCGGCACGCGACAATCATCGAAATGCAGCGTCGCGGTGTCGGAGGCCCACCAGCCCATCTTCTTCAGCTTGGTGCGGGACAGGCCCGGCGTATCGCCCTCGATCAGGAGCAGGCTGACGCCGCCGGCGCCCTCACCGCCGGTACGCACCGCAACGGTCAGATAATCGGCGCGGACGCCTGAGGTGATAAAGGTCTTTTCACCGCTCACGACGTAGTGGTCGCCGTCGCGCCGCGCCCTGGTGCGGAGGTTCGCGACATCAGAGCCGCCGCCCGGCTCGGTGATCGCGAGCGCGGAGATCTTCTCGCCCGACAGCACCAGCGGCAGCACGCGTGCCTTGATCTCCGGCCGCGCCGCGCGGGCGATCGGCGGCGAGCCGATGGTGTGGCTCATCAGGCTGGCGCTGACGCCGCCGGCGCCGGCGTGCGCCAGCTCCTGGCTTGCCACGATCTTCATGAACTGGTCGGCGGCGATCCCGCCATATTCCTCGGGAAATCCGAGCCCCAACAGCCCGATCTCAGCTGCCTTGCGATAGAGCGCGCGGGGGAATTCGCCGGCCTCGTCCCATTCATGGGCGAACGGGGCGATCTCCCTGTCGACGAAGCGGCGCATCATTTCACGAAAGGCGTCGTGCTCGGCGGTATAGAATGGGCTCTTCATTGCGATATTGCTTTCGACGACTCCTGCTGTTCCACCATGGCTGGAACACCGGCGGCTCACTTGCGCGGAGTGGCTGGATTCGCCGAGCCGCGGCGGCAAGCCGTGATCTAGCAACTCAACGCAAGACGATTTTCGCCCATCGCAGGCCAACTCCAAATCAAAAAAGACTGCTGCACAAACTCCGGCTGGCCTCCCAGGGCCATGCCGGGCATGGTGCACAGCAATAAGAATGCAGACGACACAGGACCGCAGAGGGAGGGAGTGTTGGCCGTTCGCTATTACGATTGGATCGCTCATCACGCCCGCCGTGCGCCTTCCAAGGTCGCGGCCATCGACCTCTCAAGCGGGCGCCGCTTCACCTATTCGGAGTTCAACGCCCGCATCTCGCGCCTGGCTTCGTTCTTGCGTCACTCGCTGAAGGTCTCGCGCGGCGACCGCGTCGCCGTGCTGGCGCCGAACACCACCGATATGCTCGACGTGCAGTTCGCCTGCGGACGGCTCGGCGCCGTCCTCGTGCCGCTGAACATCCGCCTCACCGTTCCCGAGCTTCAGTTCATCACCGGCGATTGCGCGCCTGACGTGATGATCTACGACACCGAGCTGGCCGAGACAGCGCTCGCCGTCGCAAAGCTCTGCAACGTCGCGACCAGCCTGCCGCTCGGCTCCAGCGGAGCCTATGAAGCCGGCATCGCCGCGGCCAAGCCGCTCGACCGCGCCGAGGAGGTCACGCTCGATGATGTCTCGACCATCATGTACACGTCGGGCACCACTGGTCACCCCAAAGGCGCGACCATCACGCATGGCATGACCTTCTGGAATTGCGTCAATCTCGGCGGCCCCGCCTGTATCGGGCCGTCCTCGGTGGCGCTTACCGTGCTGCCGATGTTCCACACCGGCGGACTGAATTGCTACACCAATCCCGTGCTGCATGCCGGCGGCACCGTGATCATCATGCGCGCCTTCGATCCCGCCGCGGCGCTCGGCCTGATCAACGATCCCGCACACGGCATCAACGCGTTCTTCGGCGTGCCCGCGATCTACCAGTTCATGGCGCAGCATCCGGCCTTCGCGACGACCGATCTCTCCAGACTGATCGTTTGCGGCGTCGGCGGCTCACCGATACCGATGCCGCTGCTGAAGGCCTGGGAGGCGCGCGGCGTGGCGCTCCAGCAGGGCTACGGCATGACCGAGACCTCACCGGCCGTGCTGGTGCTGGACCGCGAGGACGCGGCGCGCAAGGCCGGCTCCGCCGGCAAGCCAGTGCTGCACACCGAAGTGCGCATCGTGCGCCCCGACGGCAGCGATGCCGATGTCGGCGAGCTCGGTGAGCTCTGGGTCAAGGGACCGAACATCACGCCGGGCTACTGGAACAGGCCCGAGGCCAACAAGACGTCGTTCACCGACGGCTGGCTGCACACCGGCGATGCCACGCGCGTCGACGAGGAAGGTTTCTACTACATCGTCGATCGCTGGAAGGACATGTACATCTCCGGCGGCGAGAACGTCTATCCGGCCGAGGTCGAGAACGTTCTGCATCAGATCGCGGCGGTTGCGGAAGCCGCGGTGATCGGCATTCCTGACGCGCAATGGGGCGAGGTGGGCCTTGCGATCGTTGCAGTGAAGCAAGGCCAACAGCTGACGGAGGCCGATGTCTTCGCGCATTGCGCGGCCAACCTGGCGCGCTTCAAATGCCCGCGCCAGGTCCGCTTCGTCGATGCCCTGCCGCGCAACGCCACCGGCAAGATCCACAAGCCGACCCTGCGCAAGGAATTCTCGGTGGCTTCGGAGGTCGACAAGAAGGTCGCCAAGGCCTGATCAAAGCGCTCGTCGCGATTCCGCGCCGATCGAGCAGCTGAAGATGTGGGGTTCAAGGCTGTTCAACCTCGATGCCAACGACAGGCAGGCCGAGACGACGCGCATCGCCGATACCTCTGAACTCGGGGCAGGCCCAGGCCAGGATGGCGATGCCTGATTGCGGCAGGTCGAGGCTCAACATGTAACGGTCCACGCCGACCTCGATCGCGGCGCGATCGAGAGCTGCACCGTCGAGATAGAATTGCGCACCGATCTGGTCGAGCGGCTCACGCAGGGCGGGACTGCGGATGCAGACCGTGCTGCGTCCCGGCGCGCCCTTGATCCGAACGGCTGCCTGCGGCTCGCTCCAGCGAAAAGCATGGCCGGCAGCCGATTCCAGCTCGTGAAAGCCGAGCTGCGCGAGGACCTGATCGCCAAGCAGCTTCTTCGCCGATCTGGTGTGCCCGCGAACACGACGGATAGATGCGAGCCGCTGAAGGTGGATCAGCGATGCGATGTAGCGCTTCATCCACCGCGCAATGGCGTCGCGCGAGCCGAATGCTGCCAGCGCTGATAGCACCAGGCGCGCATGAGCGGCGGCAAGGAAAGCCGTGACGCGCGCACGGAGATCGCCGAACAGCGCCGGCCCGCTCCAGCGCCACAGTGCACGCAGTTCCTCGTCGGGCCATTTCCGACCGAGACGCGGCAGGCTGTAACGCAGCAGCGCGTTCAATGCATTGAACGCAAGCGGACGATCCAAATTGTCCCGGTCTTTCCATTCAAAGGGAATTTCGATCAGCTCGTTGCCCGGATCGCGCCGATCCTCGCTGAGAAACCGGCTCTCGCCCTCGACGAAATCGAGCGTGAACGTCTTCAGCTCACCGATCCGGCCGATATAATAGTGGTGGAAGCGCGCTTCCTCGAGATAGCCGATGGCATAGCCTCGCGCATGGTAGGCGGCGGCGAGCACCCATTCGGCGAAATGACCGAGCTCTTCGCGCAGGCCCCCGCACTCCCGATAGACGTCGCGCCGCGTTACGAAGCACTGGTCGAGCACCTTGCGCCAGGGATGCTGCTTCATGCCGAACTCGATGTCGGCCTGGTACATCGCGGCCTCCGCCTCGGACAGGCGGTTGTGGCAGATCGGGACCGAGCGGCAGGAAAATCCGGCCCAGTCGGGATGATCTTCGATGGCGCGGATGCAGAGCGCGATGACGTCGGACTCGGGCCAGCAATGCGATTCCGTGAAGAACAAATAGCGGCCGCGAGCCCTGGCGGCGCCGGCCGCGCAGAGCCCGATATCGTGCACGGAATCCGCGAATTCGAGGCGGGCCTGGCCTGCGGCAAGCGCGTTCAGCTCCGCATGCGCTGTGAAGTCAGGTGGCACGACCAGAATGATCTCGTAGAGAGACCTGTCAGCCGTCTGTGACGTCCAGCCAAGCCAGGACTGCTCCCACTGCCCGCGGTGAAATTCGAGCGGGATGATGACCGAGAACAGTGGGCACGCGACGTCGGATGTTACAGCCACGTCCTATACCGACAAGAGCAGCGCGAACGATTCCTCCACCGTGCGGCGCAGGTGGCTCAGATACAGCGCATGGTTGGCATGGTCAGGCATGATCCGTCCGAGCGCCGGCTCCTTGACGTTGTTGATCGGAACATAGGCGATTGGCGCCGCGACCGGCATCAGCTGTGAGCCGGCGCCGGCGCGCAGCGTCGAAATGATGCCGTACATCGCACCTGTTACGGTCGGCCGCGACACCGTGATGACGCGATGCTGCCCATGCTTGTTGATGACGAGATAGATGAAGCCGGATTGATGCGGCACCGCAACTTCGCCGGTGTGCTCATAGGCGGCATCGGTTCGCTCGCCCTCGCGGAAAACCAGCGAGGACACTTTCGGCTCCCAGGCGATTTCGGTGCGATAGGCGAAGATCGCATCCCTGTCGCCAAAGGATGGCCGCAGGGTCAGGTAGACGCCCTCGATCCAGGTCACCGCACGATGTGAATAGGAGCCGAGGCCGTCGGGTGCGACGTCATTGCCCCCCGCGGGCGCCGGCGCGGCAGTGCTCTTTCGCAAGGACACGCCCAGGGCCTGCTCCAGCCGGACCGTGGTCGCCAGCGTGAACGGGCGCCGGCCGCCGAGCGCCTTTTCCAGGGTCGACAGGCTGAGCTTGGCCTGCTCGGCCAGCGCCTGCCGCGAGATCCGGCGCCTGGCGATTTCCTCGCGGATCATCTCCGCGACCTCGCGGCTTTGCTCGTCCGAAAGCTGCCTGTCGGAGAGCTTGTCTTGCGTCTGCATCGTTAACCCCGCTCCACGGCGTCCAGTCTAGCAGGGCGGACAAGTCAGCACAAAACCGGACATCGCCGCCAAGCGGCTGATGGCTCCGACCGGCCGTGGCGGAACATTACCGATCATTCTGCTCGCGAAATCAGGCCCTCCCGACCGATGCTCGGCGGCATCAAACATGCTTCGGGAGCAGGCCAAATGGTCAATTACGACACGGTGGAAAGCGACGAACACCCTGACGAAAATCCTTGGCTCGGCAGGCTGATCAAGGTCGGGCTGTTCCTTTTGGCGCAAAGCATCGCCGTACTCCTGGTCAGTTTCGTGGCCCTGCTGGTGAGCTTCGAGACCTCCTGGTCGGCGACGACGGAGCAGGCCAGCCTGCTCCAGCCCGGCGATGCCAAATCCGGCACCCTGCTCCTGGAGGAGAATGGCGCCACCACCGAAGCCATCCGGCTCGGGATCGACGTCGACATCACGGTCTCAGGCCCGACGCTCCGCACGCGCGTCACCCAGGTCTTCCGCAACCCGACCAAGGACTGGGCCGAGGCGACCTATGTCTATCCGCTGGGTGCTGACGGCGCCGTCGACACGCTGAAGATGGTGGTCGGTGACCGCGTCATTGTCGGCGATATCAGGGAACGGCAGCAGGCCCGCGTGATCTACGAGGAAGCGCGCCGCACCGGGCAGAAGGCCGCGCTCACCGAGCAGCAGAGGCCCAACATCTTCACCAATTCGGTGGCCAATATCGGTCCCGGCGAAACCGTGCTGGTGCAGATTGAATATCAGGAGCCCGTGCGTCAATCCGGCAACGAATATTCGCTGCGCATTCCGCTCGTGGTCGGGCCCCGCTATCATCCGGCGCCGATCGTGCAGAGCGTCGATTTCCGCAATGACGGCTCCGGCTGGGGCGCGACCCGCTCAGATCCGGTGCCCGATCGTGAGCGCATCTCGTCACCCGTTCTCGATCCCGCCAGGAATGTGCCGGTCAATCCGACCAGCATCACAGTACACCTGAAAGCCGGCTTCGCGCTCGGCGAGGTGAAGAGTCACTCCCACAACGTCAAGATCGAAAGTCCTGATGACGCGACGCGTGTCGTGACGCTCGCGGACGGCGCCGTGCCCGCCGACCGCGACTTCGAGCTGACTTGGAAGCCGGCCGCCGAAAAAGCACCGTCAGTCGGGTTATTCCGTGAGCGTGTCGGCGACGCCGACTACCTGCTGGCTTTCGTGACGCCGCCGGCTGCCGAGCAGACGGCGCAGAAGCCGCTGCCGCGTGAAGTGGTGTTCGTGATCGACAATTCAGGTTCGATGGGCGGCACCTCGATCGAGCAGGCCAAGGCGAGTCTGCTTTATGCGCTCGGTCGCCTGCAGCCGAGCGATCGCTTCAACGTGATCCGCTTCGACGACACCATGGACGAGCTGTTTCCGGCCTCGGTTGCGGCCGATGCCGCGCATGTCGGTGAGGCGACCTCCTTCGTCAGCGCATTGCAGGCGCGCGGCGGCACCGAGATGGTGCCGGCGATGCGCGCCGCGCTGACCGACAAGATCGCCGACACCGGCATGGTTCGCCAAATCGTGTTCCTGACGGACGGCGCGATCGGCAACGAGCAGCAATTGTTCGAGACCATCACGGCGATGCGTGGCCGCTCGCGCATCTTCATGGTCGGCATCGGCTCCGCGCCCAACACTTATCTGATGACGCGTGCTTCCGAGCTCGGCCGCGGGACCTTCACCCATATCGGGTCCGTCGATCAGGTCGAGGAGCGTATGCGCGGCCTGTTTGCCAAGCTGGAGAACCCTGCCGTGACCGGCCTCACCGCGAAGTTTTCCGATGCCAAGGCCGACGTCACACCGGCAATCATCCCGGACGTCTATCGCGACGAGCCCTTGGTGCTTGCAGCGAAGCTCGACAAGCTGGCGGGCTCGCTGGAGCTCAAGGGTCATGTCGGCGACCGGCCGTGGTCGGTGACGCTGTCGTTGAAAAATGCCGCAGAAGGCAAGGGCCTGTCGAAGCTTTGGGCCAGGCGCAAGATCGGCGATGCGGAAGTGGCGCGAACGCTCCGCGAGATGACGCCGGAGGACACGGACAAGATGGTCCTCGCACTGGCGCTCGACCATCAGATCGTCACGCGGCTGACGAGCCTCGTCGCCGTCGACAAGACGCCGAGCCGTCCCGAAGGCGCGCCGCTCAAGCTCAGCGAGCTTCCGATCAACCTGCCGGCGGGCTGGGATTTCGCCAAGGTGTTCGGCGAACGGCCGCAGCAGACCCCGGCACATCTGCGCGAGCGCCGCGCCGATGCGGGCCAGCCCGCGGCAAGACGGCCAGCACCTGTCACCTCGGATACGATCCGCCTGCCCAAAACTGCGACCTCTGCAGAACTGAAGATGATCGCAGGTCTGATCCTGATCGTGCTCGCCCTGATCCTGCTCGTGTTCAACCGGCGTCAGACCTTGCTCACTGACGCCGCTTGAGAGAGGAGCCCCCCAACTCCTCTTGCTTGGCGCGCGCGGCTGCCCGTCCCGAAACCAACGGCCGCGCGCGCCTTTTTCCTGGAATGACGACAAGAGATACGCCATGCCCCGCCTCGTCTCTCCTCTGGTCTTGGCGCTGGTCTTGGCGCTGGTCGGATCAATCCTGTTCGGTGACGGCGCCTACATCCACGCCAAGGCGTGGCTCGCGCAGGTGCTGCTGGAGCATGCGTTCGAACGGAGCATTGCGACCGGCCAGCCGGTCAAGCCATGGTCCTGGGCCGACACCTGGCCGGTGGCGCGGATCGAGATCAAGCGGATCGGCGCAAGCGCGATCGTGCTGGAAGGCACGAGCGGCCAGGCGCTCGCCTTTGGGCCCGGCCACGTCGACCGCACGGTTGACGCCGGCGAGCGCGGGGTTGCCGTCTATGCGGCACATCGCGATACACATTTCCGCTTCCTGCGAAACGTCGTCATCGGTGATGTGATCGACGTCACACGCAGTGACGGCAACCATTTTCGCTATCGCGTGGATTCCTCGACGATCGTCCATTTCGACGCGTCTGACATCGATCCCGAAACTCAAGGTTTAGAGCTTGTCCTTGCGACTTGCTGGCCGTTCGACGCTCTCACCTCCGGCCCGGAGCGCTACCTGCTGCATGCGACCTTGATGGATGATCGTGAATAGCCGTTCGCAATTGCGAAGTTTGGGATTGATCTCGGGCTCGCAAGGCTGACTGACGTCGGCAACAACGACGTCGTCAGCCGCCGAACTGGCGCTGCCGTCAGTAGACCTATAAGAAGGCCTGCGGATCTTTGTGGCGGAGCCGGGCGGGAACACGGGGTAGATGGACGAAGACTTCAGGCAGCGTCTCGAATACCGATTGGAACAGCTGGAAAACCGCGTCGCGCTGTTGGAGCGCAACCTGGGTCTCGTTGCGGCCGGTCAGAGACGGGCCTCGTTCCGCGGTCTTTGGCGGCGTCCGCCAATGTGGACCTTCGAGCAACATCTGCCGCGCCCGCTCAACCTCAACGCGTTCAAGTCCCCGCCTGCGATCCCTGCGAACGCACCGCGGATCGCAATGGTCACGCCAAGCTACAACCATGCGGATTATATCGGCGCCACGATCGACAGCATCGTCGGCCAGGCTTACCCGAATCTCTATTATCACGTGCAGGACGGTGCCTCGATCGACGGCACGGTCGATCTCCTGAAGAGCCGCGGCAACAGCATCAGCTGGAGAAGCGAGCCGGACAACGGCCAATCCAACGCCATCAATCTCGGTTTTGCCGGCGTCGAATGCGAGATCATGGCCTATCTCAACAGCGACGACATGCTGCTGCCTGGGACGCTCGCTCATGTCGTCGACTATTTCATGTCGCATCCCGATGTCGACATTGTCTACGGCAACCGCATCTTCATCAATCGTGATGGGCTTGAGGTTGGACGCGCGGTGCTGCCTCGCCACGATGACAAGACGCTACAATATGCCGACTACATTCCGCAGGAGACGATGTTCTGGCGCAAGCGCGTGTGGGACAAGATCGGTCCAATCGACGAAAGTTTCCATTTCGCGATGGACTGGGATTTCATCCTGCGGGCACAGGCCGCCGGCTTCAAGTTCGTACGCCTGCCGCGGTTTCTTTCCTGCTTCCGGATCCATGACGCACAGAAGACGACGGCAACCTACGCAATCGGTGTCAAGGAAATGGGCATCCTGCGGCGTCGCGTCCTCGGATTCGATCCGACGCAGATGCAGATAAGGCGCGCCATTGCGCCTTATCTGCTGCGGCAACTGGCCTATCACTACAGCTACAAATTGGGTCTGCTGCGCTACTGAGAACGGCGCGGTTACGTGCGATCCGCCGCGCATTCCGCCACGCGGCATGCAGCGCCGCCGGTTGCCACTCCTGTCAACTCACCCTACGATCAGCTGACGCGCCGCCAAGAAGAACAACAGGTGAGGTCACGCCATGGAAGCTCAGGTCTCAGTCGCGTCGGTTCCTGGCCGCCCATGGTCGCCACCGCCCGATGCCGGCGACATCGTCAAGCGCATCCACGCCATGCTGCATCCACACAACATCGTGCTGGTGGGCGCGACCGACAAGCCGGGCAATTACGCCGAGCGCATCTGGAACAATCTGGTCAAATACGGCTACGAGGGCGGGCTCTATCCTGTCAACGCGAGGCGCGAGAGCATCTGGGGCGTCACTTGCTACAAGGACTTTGCGAGCCTCCCGGAAAAGCCCGACCATGTTCTCGTGCTGGTGCCCGCGCGCTTTGCCGTGCAGGTGATCCGCGACGCCGCCGCTGCCGGCGCGCGGTCCGCGACCATCGTCACCTCGGGTTTCAGCGAATTGCAGGATGAGGAGAGCCAGAGGCTCGCCACCGAGCTGCAACAGGCGGTGCGCGAGACGGGGCTCGCCGTCACCGGTCCGAACTGCCTCGGCAATTTGAGCGCCGGCGAAAAGCTCTTCACCAATATCGACGACCGAACCGTCACCATGGAACAGGGCGCGGTGGCGATCGCCGGGCAGTCGGGCGCCATCGTCATGGCAATCAGGCAGGCGCTGGAAGATCGCGGCGTCGGTGTCGGCTACATGGTGACAACAGGCAACGAGACCGGGCTCGAGACACCGGACCTGATGCGCTATTTCGCCGAGGATCCGAGCATCAAGGTGATCGTGGTCTATCTCGAGGGCGTGCGCAACACCAGAGCGTTTCGCGATGCCTGCAAGGCCGCGCGTGCCGCCAGCAAGCCTGTCATCGCTCTCAAGCTCGGGGCATCGGAGGGCGGCCGCGCCGCCGCGATGGCACACACCGGCGCGCTCGCGGGCTCGATCGAGACATTCGACGCGATTGCAACGCGCGAAGGCGTGATCCGCGTCGCCGGGCTCGACGAGCTGATCGAGACCACCGAGTGCTTCGTCCACGCCATCGTGCCCAAGGGCGACCGGCTCGCGGCGGTGACGCTGTCGGGCGGCAAGCGCGGCATGCTGATCGATGCCTTCTTTGCACAAGGCCTGAGTTTCGCGCCGCTCAGCCCGCATGTCAGCCGCGAGCTCAGCAAGATGCTCGGACCGGGCTCGATCGTGGGCAATCCGCTCGACGCCGGCTTTGCCGCGGTGGTTGATCCCTCCGTCTACATGAAGTCGATCAAGCTGATGATCGACGATCCCGATATCGACATCGTCATCGTCGACGCCGAGTTTCCAAAGGCGCCGCACGAGCAACGCGAGCGGAACTTGCGCATCGTCAACGAGATGGCGGGCCGGGCCGGAAAGCCCGTGATCTATATCAGCGCGATGTCGATCGGCTTCACCGAGTTCACCAAGGGCTTGCGAAAGTCGCTGCCACATCTGACGGTGATGCAGGGCATGGACCGCGCGGTGACCGCGATCAAATCGCTGCTCGCCTATGCGAAGCTGCGCAAGGAAGTGCCCGACATCGTCTCGAGCTCGAAGTCGGCGGCACGCGCCTTGCTGGAGAAGACGCTGAAGTCGGCGCACGGCGCCGCGCTCGACGAAGTCGCGTCGAAGAAGCTGCTGAAGGCCTATGGCATCCCAGTCTCGAAGGAGGCAATCGCGCAGACCGCCGCAGAAGCCGCCGACATCGCCAGGCAGATCGGCTTTCCGGTCGTGGCAAAGGTCGTCAGCGCCGAGATCCTGCACAAATCCGACATCGGCGGCGTGGTGCTGAACCTCAACAGCGCGGCCGAGGTGAAGAAGGCGTTCGCTGACATCACCGCGCGGGTGAACAAGCTGAAGGGCAGGCCGAAGCTCGACGGCATCCTGATCGCGCAGCAGGTCAAGGCTGATCTCGAGCTCGTCGTCGGCGCCTCGCTCGATGCCGAGATGGGCCCCGTCGTGCTGTTCGGCACCGGCGGCATCGACATCGAGCTGATGAAGGACGTGGCGCTATCAGGCGCACCGCTCGACCAGGCCGAGGCGCGGCTCTTGATCGGCCGGACCAAGGCCGGCGTCAAGATCCGCGGCTATCGCGGCAAGCCGGCGCTGCACGAGGCCTCGGCCGTCAAGGCGCTGGTCGGCCTGTCCAATCTGATTGCGGATGCCGGCAACCGGATTGCCTCGATCGACGTCAATCCGTTCCTGATCAATGCCAGGACGGGCGTGGCCGTCGACGCGCTGATCGTGCTGAACAATGCCGCCGCCAAGCGCGCCGCCGGGCATTGACGTCGCGTAGAGCCGTAGGACGGATTAGCGCAGCGTAATCCGCCAATTTTGCACCACTGGAGACAAAAACGGCGGGTTACGCTGCGCTAACCCCTCCTACGTACCATGACTGCGTCCTTCCAACTTCCCGGCATTGGCCGTAGACTCCACTTCATGGCACGCGCGAGCAATCTTGTGATCGGAACGGCGACGCTGACGGCGATCGCCGTCGCGTTCGGCGGCCTGCTCGGCGTGCAGAAATGGCGCGCCAGCCAGAGCCGCAGCCAATTGCGCGTCGTTTTCGAAGGCGGCTCCGCGAGCGGCCTGCGCCGCGGCGGTCCGGTCAATTTCGACGGCGTGCCCGCCGGCCAGATCCTGTCGATCAAGCTGGAAAGTCCGCGCAAGGTCGTGGCGCTGGTGTCGCTCGACAACACCGCGCCGATCCGCAAGGACACGGTGGCCGGCATCGAGTTCCTGGGCCTCACCGGCGTTGCCGCGGTCTCGCTGATCGGCGGCGCCCCGTCGGCGCCACCGGTGCCGCTGGACCCGGATGGCATCCCCGTGCTGACCGCCGATCTCAGCGACGCTGAATCCATCGTCGACACGCTGCACAGCGTCGACCGCACCATCGTCAGCAACGCACCTGCGATCAAGGACGGCCTGCGGACGTTCGAAAACTACACAGCCGATCTCGGCGCCAAGGGCGAGGAGATCGACGCCGTGATGCTCAAGGTCGACACTGCATTTGCGGGCTTCGACAAGGCGGTCTCGAAAATCGAGGGTGCGGTGCCGGGTTTCGTCAACGGCAAGGCCGACGAGCTGTTCGAAAAGGTGAAGGGGCTGCACGAGCTCGCCGACACCATGAAGAAGAAATCGGCAAGCTTCCTTGAGGAGACCCGTCGCTCGCTGCTCGACGTCAGCGAAGCCGCCAACAAGATGAGCGGGCTGCCTGCGCCCGCCGCGGCCCCGCGCCCGCCGCGCAAACCGGCGCAGCCGAAGCGATAGGTCTACCCCTAATAGTTGCTCGGCGCGGCCTCGTTCGGGATGCCATCGATTGGGCACTCGGCGGTGCCCGGCGTGGCGCGTGTCATGGCCTCGACCATGTCGCGGGTACCCTCGGGGTCCTTGATCCAGTTCTTGTAGAAATCATACGGGCAGGCCGCGACGCCGCGCGGGCTGTCGCCGGAATTGATCATGCCGGTGTAGCCGCGATGGACCAGCTTGTAGAGATGGTTCTGCGACTGGCCGTTGCGCCGCGCATCGCGGATCAGGTGTTTCGAGAGCTGGGCGTACTGGATCCCGTAATCCTCCTCGCCACACTCGCCGAGCGTACGGCCATCGAAGCCGATGATCGCGGAATGGCCGAAATAGGAATACACGCCGTCGAAGCCGGCAGCATTGGCGACCGCGACATAGACATTGTTGGCCCAGGCCATCGCCTTGGAAATCATGACCTGCTGCTCCTTGGCCGGGTACATGTAGCCCTGGCAACGCACGATCAGCTCGGCGCCCTTCATGGCGCAGTCGCGCCAGATCTCCGGATAATTGCCGTCGTCGCAAATGATCAGGCTGACCTTGAGGCCTTTCGGGCCCTCGGAGACATAGGTGCAATTGCCGGGATACCAGCCCTCGATCGGCACCCATGGCATGATCTTGCGATATTTCTGCACGATCTCGCCCTTGTCATTCATCAGGATCAGCGTGTTGTAGGGCGCCTTGTGCGGATGCTCCTCGTGACGCTCGCCGGTCAGCGAGAACACGCCCCACACTTTCGCCTTGCGGCAAGCCTCGGCGAAGATCGCGGTTTCCTCGCCCGGCACCATGGACGCCGTCTCGTACATCTCCTTGGAGTCGTACATGATGCCTTGCGTGGAATATTCCGGGAAGATCACGAGATCCATGCCGGGCAGGCCGACCTTCATGCCCACGATCATGTCGGCGATCTTGCGGGCATTGTCGAGCACCTCGGCCTTGGTGTGCAGGCGGGGCATCTTGTAGTTGACGACCGCGACGCCGACGGTGTCGTTGCTGCTGGAAATATCGCCGTGAAGCATGTTGAGCGCTCCTGTACTTTATTTGATTGATATTGGCGTGGCGTTAGTGGCTGATCATCCATGGCCGCGCGGTGGGAAAGCCTTTGGCGCCGCTTTTGCTCTTGGTGATCAAACGCGCGGGCTTCTTCTTGTCCGCCGCGTTCTTATCCTTGACGGTCTTGCCCGATGAACAACAACCGCAGCCGGGGCCGTGCGAGGCCTTGTATTGTGTCAACGTCTGCGGCGCGTGCGCACTGCGCTCGTTGACGGCGTGCGCCTTACGCTTGTCTGCCGGCATGCAGAAGAAATTCGGTGCGGTCAGGATCACGCGCGGCGCCATCGTTTCGCAGTGCGGACAGTTTTGCGGATCGTCGCATTCGGCCATCGGGCGGAGGTCCTTGAAAGGTCCGCAGTCGTCGCAGAGATATTCATACACCGGCATCGGGATGTCCTTCGTGTTCTTTGATCCGTCATCTGAGGCGCTTTAGATGGGCCGCGTTGCGCCTCATCTAGAGCCTCGAGGGATGTACGGCCGAGATGCAGCCGAGCCGTCGTCCTTCGAGGCTCGCCTTGCCTTGCAAGGCGAGCACCTCAGGATGACGGGGAAAGAACGCACGATCATTTGTCCGGCGAGATCGGCATCTTGATATCGCCGGTGATGTGCTTGATCGGGCCTGCCGCCGACGGCATCACGTCGAAGTCAAAGATCTCGGTCGGCAGCCACAGCGTGGCGCAGGCGTTGGGCACGTCGACCACACCGGAGATATGGCCCTGGCACGGCGCGGTGCCGAGGATCGAATAGGCCTGGGCGCCGGAGTAGCCGAACTTCTTCAGATATTCGATGGCGTTGAGACAGGCTTGGCGATAGGCGATGTGGACGTCGAGATAATGCTGCTTGCCGGCCTCGTCGACCGAGATGCCTTCGAAGATCAGATAGTCCTTGTAGTTCGGCGTGATCGGCGACGGCTTGAAGATCGGATTCTTGATGCCGTATTTCGACATACCATCCTTGATCACCTCGACCTTGAGATGCAGCCAGCCGGCCATCTCGATGGCCCCGCAGAAGGTGATCTCGCCGTCGCCCTGGCTGAAATGCAGATCGCCCATGGAGAGACCCGCGCCGGGCACATAGACCGGGAAGTAAATCTTCGAGCCGCGCGAGAGATCCTTGATGTCGCAATTGCCGCCATGCTCGCGCGGCGGCACGGTGCGCGCGCCTTCGGCGCCGATCCTGGCCTTGACGTCGCCCTTGGCACGGCCGCCATGCGCCGTCGCCGCGAACGGCGGATTGGCGAGACCAGGCACGCGGGTCGGGTTGGTCGAGATCAGCTCGGCCTCGCGCTTGTTCCAGGTCTCCAGCATCTTCGGATCAGGTAGACAGCCGATCAGGCCGGGATGGATCAGGCCGGCGAAGTTGACGCCGGGCACGTGGCGCGACGAGGTGTAGAGGCCCTTGATGTCCCAGATCGACTTCTGCGCCAGCGGGAAATGGTCGGTGAGGAAGCCGCCGCCATTCTGCTTGGAGAAGAATCCGTTGAAGCCCCACAGGCTCTCCTTGAGCGGGCCGACGTCGAGCAGGTCGACCACGAGGAGATCGCCGGGCTCGGCGCCCTTGACGCCGATCGGTCCGGAGAGGAAGTGCACGATCGACAGGTCGATGTCGCGCACGTCGTCGGCGGAATCGTTGTTCTTGATGAAGCCGCCGGTCCAGTCATAGGTCTCGATGATGAAGTCGTCGCCGGGATTGACCCAGGCCACGATCGGGATGTCCGGGTGCCAGCGGTTGTGCACCATGTCATTTTCGTAAGCCGACTTGGTGAGATCGACCTTGATCAGTGTCTCTGGCATCGAGATGCTCCCCTTTACTAGGTTGGTTAGACGGACAGATATTTCGAGACCTGCGCGGCATCGACAGCATCGCGGGGGTCGTCACGCACGATCTCGCCGTTCTCGATCACCAGCACGCGGTCGGCGATATCGAGCGCGAAGCTCAGGACCTGCTCGGAGACGACGATCGACAGCCCCTTTTCGTCGCGGATGCGTTTCAGCGTCCGCGCCATGTCCTTGATGATCGACGGCTGGATGCCCTCGGTCGGCTCGTCGAGCAGCAGCACCTTCGGCTTGGTCGCGAGCGCCCGCGCAATCGCGAGCTGCTGTTGCTGACCGCCGGAGAGATTGCCGCCACGGCGGCCCTTCATCTCCAGCAGCACCGGAAACAGCTCATAGATGTCGCTTGGTACTTCCGATCCGCCGGAGACGACGAGGCCGGTCTCGATGTTTTCCTTCACCGTCATGGTGGAGAAGATCATGCGGCCCTGCGGCACATAAGCGAGGCCCTTGGCGACGCGCTCATAACTCGGCAGGCCGCCGAGCTCCGCGCCGTCCATGGTCACCGAACCGCTTCTAGCCGGCAGGATGCCCATCAGCGATTTCATCAGCGTGGTCTTGCCCATGCCGTTGCGGCCCATGATCGCAACGATCTCGTTGGGCGCGACCTTGACGTTGAGCCCGTGCAGCACCTCGCTTTGGCCGTAGGCGACGTGAAGATCGGAAATTGCCAGCATCGTCACGCCTCCTTAGTGGCCGAGATAGACTTCGATGACCTTGGGATCGTTCTGCACTTTCTCCATGGTCCCCTCGGAGAGGATCTGGCCCTGGTGCAGCACGGTGACCTTGTGCGCGATGTCCTCGACGAACTTCATGTCGTGCTCGATCACCAGCACCGACCGGTTCTTGATGATGCGGTTGAGCAGCTCGGCGGTCTTGGCCCGCTCGGACACGCTCATGCCGGCGACGGGCTCGTCCAGCATCAAGAGGTCCGGATCCTGAATCAGGAGCATGCCGATCTCGAGCCATTGCTTCTGACCGTGGCTGAGCAGATCGGCGCTCATGTTCAGCTTGTCTTTCAGGAAGATCATCTCGGCGACCTCGTGGACGCGATCGCGCACGGCGGCATCGCGGGTGAAGGTCAGCGCGCCGAACACCGAGCGTCCACGCGGATAGGAGATCTCCAGATTCTCGAACACCGTCAGATCGTCGTAGATCGACGGGTTCTGGAACTTGCGCCCGACACCGGCCTTGACGATCTCGTTCTCCTTCATCCGCGTCAGCTCCTTGCCGCGGAACTGGATCGAGCCTGAGGTCGCTTTGGTCTTGCCGCAGATCAGGTCGAGCACGGTGGTCTTGCCGGCACCGTTCGGGCCGATGATGACGCGGATCTCGTTCTCGTCGACGTAGAAAGAGAGATCGTTGACGGCCTTGAAGCCGTCGAACGAGACAGTGAGAGCTTCAACGGCCAGAAGGAATTCCTTGGGCTGGTGTCCTATGAGCATGATGATCTCCTCACTCTGCCGGGGCGCCGTCGGCGACCGAGCCGTCGGTCCAGCCTTCGGGCTTGGGTTTGCGCGAAGCGATCACGCGCTCGATGCGTGGCTGCACGTAGTCGCCCCAGATCCCGGCAAGACCGTTCGGGAATGCGAGCACCACGGCGATGAACAAGCCGCCGAGACCGAACAGCCACAATTCGGGGAAGGTTTCCGACAGGCTGGTCTTGGCGAAGTTCACCAGCAGCGTGCCGTAGATCGCACCGAGGATCGACAGCCGGCCGCCGACGGCTGTGTAGATCACCATCTCGATCGAGGGCACGATGCCGACGAAGGACGGCGACATGAAGCCGACATTGAGCGCGAACATGGCGCCGCCGACGGCGGCGAACACAGCGGCGATGCAGAAGGCGAAGATCTTGAAGTTGGCGACGCTGTAGCCGGAGAACCTGACACGGTCCTCCTTCTCGCGCATCGCGACCAGAATGCGCCCGAGCTTGGAGTGCCGGACGAACTGCGCGATCATGATGCAGACGAACAGGCAGCCGACCTCGAAGAAGTACAGCGCGATCTTGGCGTGGTCGGGCCGGATGTCCCATCCTTTCAGGGTGCGCAAATCGGTCATGCCGTTGATGCCGCCGGTGTAGCCCTGCTGGCCCACGATCAGGATGGTGAGGATGGCCGCGACCGCCTGGGTGATGATGGCGAAGTAGGTGCCGCCGACGCGGCGCTTGAACATCGCGGTGCCGATGATCAATGCGAAGATGCCGGGCACCAGAACAATCGCCGCGATGGTGAAGGTGAGGCTGTGGAACGGCTTCCAGAAGAACGGCAGCGCGGTCAGCTGATTCCAGTCCATGAAATCAGGGATACCCGGCGTCGACTGGATCTTGGTGTTCTCCACGCTCGAGGCTTCGAGCTTGAGGAACATCGCCATGCAGTAGCCGCCGAGCCCGAAGAACACGCCCTGGCCGAGACTCAAGATGCCGCCATAGCCCCAGCAGATGACAAGGCCCAGCGCAACGAAGGCGTAGGTCAGGTACTTTGCGACCAGGTTGAGCCTGAAGACATCGAGCGTGAGCGGCAACACCACGACCAGAAACACCGCGAGCACCAGAATTCCGATCAGCTCCGATCGATTGAAGAACCTGTTGTCGGTCATTGCATCAGCCCCACATTCTCATTTGCGGACCTTGAGGGCGAAAAGCCCCTGCGGCCGCAGCATTAGGATTCCGACAACGGCGAGCAGCGTCAGCACCTTGGCCATCGAGCCCGACATGAAGAACTCGAGGGTGGACTGCGTCTGCGAGATCGAGAAGGCCGAGGCGATGGTGCCGAGCAGGCTGGCGGCGCCGCCGAACACGACGACAAGGAATGTGTCGACGATGTAGAGCTGGCCCGAGGTCGGCCCGGTCGATCCGATCATGGTGAAGGCGCTGCCGGCGACGCCCGCGATGCCGCAGCCGAGGCCGAAGGTGTAGCGATCGACCTTCTCGGTGTTGATGCCGACGGCGCCAGCCATGATGCGGTTCTGCACCACCGCGCGGACCTGGCGGCCCCAGCGCGATTTGAACATGACATAGGCGACCACGATGGTGATCAGCACCGTCAGGCACATCACGAATACGCCGTTGATGGGGACTTCGATGCTGCTGGTCACTTGCAGAGAGCCGAGCATCCATTGCGGCAGCTCGACGCCGACCTCGCGCGCGCCGAACACGGAGCGATAGGCCTGCTGCAACATTAGGCTGAGGCCCCAGGTCGCCAGCAGCGTGTCGAGCGGACGCTTGTAGAGGTGGCGTATCAGCACCCATTCTACCAGCATTCCCAGCGCCCCTGAGGCGAGGAAGGCGAGGATCATGGCGAGGAAGAAGTAGCCGCCGAACAGACCAGGCATGTAGGCCTGGAACAGATTGGAGGTCATCCAGGTGACATAGGCCCCGAGGATCATGAACTCGCCATGGGCCATGTTGATGACGCCCATCTGGCCGAAGATGATCGCAAGCCCGAGCGCCATCAGCACATAGACCGAGAACAGGATCAGTCCTGCAAAGCCCTGCATGACGAAGATGGAGCCAAGATCACCAAGCGAGTAGTCGCCGAACATCGATGTCCTCCGTCAGGGAATAGGGTCCCGCGCCGCGCGCAAATGCGCGACGCGGGGGTCTTGGGCATGGACTTGCAATCCACGCCAGGGAGAGGCTTGAGCTTGAGGGTCGTTGCGGGCGAGGCCGCGACTTACTGGTAACCCTTCGGGAACGGATCCGGCTCGACGAGGTCGGCAGTCTCGTAGATCAGCTCGAACTGGCCATCGAGCTTGGCGCGGCCGACGCGGGTCTTCGACCAGAGGTGATGATTCTCGTGGATGCGGACATAGCCTTCCGGCGCGCCCTTGAACTCGACGCCGGGCGAGGCCGCCGCGATCTTGTCGACGTCGAAGGAGCCGGCCTTCTCGACCGTCAACTTCCACAGCCACGGGCCGAGATAGGCAGCCTGGGTGACGTCTCCGATCACGGTCTTCTCGCCCCACATCTTCTTGAACGCGGGCACGAAGGCCTTGTTGTTGGGATTGTCGAGCGACTGGAAGTACTTCATGCAGGCATAGGCGCCCGCGATGTTCTCGCCCCCGATGCCGTCGATTTCATCCTCGGTGACCGAGATGGTGAGCAGCGGCTGCTTGGCGAGATCGATGCCGGCGGCCTTGAGCTGCTTGTAGAAGGCGACATTGGAGCCGCCGACGACGTCGGTGAAGATCACGTCGGGCTTGGTCAGCTTGATCTTGTTGATGACCGAGTTGAACTGGGTGTTGCCGAGCGGGTAGTACTCCTCGCCGACGACCTTGCCCTTCAGCACGTTCTCGACGTGCTTGCGCGCGATCTTGTTGGAGGTGCGCGGCCAGATGTAGT
The DNA here is from genome assembly GCF_019455395.1 of Bradyrhizobium sp. BR 10261. Taxonomy (NCBI): domain Bacteria; kingdom Pseudomonadati; phylum Pseudomonadota; class Alphaproteobacteria; order Hyphomicrobiales; family Nitrobacteraceae; genus Bradyrhizobium; species Bradyrhizobium sp. BR 10261. The sequence goes on along the minus strand of NZ_JACOFQ010000027.1, from coordinate 63,515 downwards.
CGGAGCCGATGAAGAAGAAGGTTTTCGCACCCTTTTCCTTGGCGATCCAGTTGAGGCCGGCGAGGATCTGCTGGGTCGCTTCCTGGCCGGTGTAGATCACGTTCTTGGACTGCTCGAGGCCTTCATAGAAGGTCGGGTAGTAGAGCATGCCGTTGTATTGCTCGACGACCGGCAGCACCGCCTTGCGCGAGGCCGAGGTCCAGCAGCCCATGATCGCTGCAACCTTGTCGTTCACGAGCAGCTTCTTCGCTTTCTCCGCGAAGGTCGGCCAGTCGCTGGCGCCGTCTTCCTGGATGAACTTGATCTTGCGTCCGAGCACGCCGCCGGCGGCGTTGATCTGCTCGATCGCGAGCTTTTCGGCCTCAATCGAACCGGTCTCGGAGATCGCCATGGTGCCGGTCGCCGAATGCAGGATGCCTACCGTCACCTCGGTGTCGGTGACCGCGAGACCGGTGGTGTTGACCGCCGAGGTCGCCGGGGTCTGCGCAAACGACGTCCGCGGCAGCATCGTGATGGCAGGGACGGCCGCCATTCCCATCAATAGTTTGCGCCGGAGCGGCGACAACAAGCCCTTGTTGGTTTCGTCTGACATGAGCACCCCACTGTTTGTTCGAGGACACGCGATTGGTGTCGTGAGGATGGCTCGAATTTGTGCACCGCAAGCATACGCAAGATCGCGTATACTGCACCGCAAAATACCGACGTAGGCTTTTGGTACGGGATTTGCGAGGGCTCCGGGTCCGCATCGGGAGTGGGGTAAAGCGTGGCAGGGCGGCAGCGAATAGACCGCGTCAGGCGCCAGTACAACCAATGGGTCGCCAACCAGACGCTGGAAGACTACGCGCTACGCTTCACCGCCAAGAGCGCGCGACGCTGGTCCGCCGCCCGCGTCGCCAACACCGCGATCGGCGCGATCTCCTTCCTGGTGCTGGAGGCGATCGGCGGCACCATCACCCTCAACTACGGCGTGACCAACGCCGCATCCGCAATTCTCGTCGTCTCCGCCATCATCTTCTGCTGCGGGGTTCCGATTGCCTACTATGCCGCCAAATGCGGCATCGACATCGACCTCCTCACCCGCGGCGCCGGCTTCGGCTATATCGGCTCGACCGTCACCTCGCTGATCTACGCCTCCTTCACCTTCATCTTTTTTGCGATCGAGGCGGTGATCCTGGCAACCGCGCTGGAGATGTGCCTCGGGATTCCCCGCCCGATCGGCTACCTCATCAGCGCGATCGCGATCATTCCGCTGGTGACCTACGGCATCACGCTGATCAGCCGCTTCCAGCTCTGGACGCAGCCGCTCTGGGTCGTGCTGCACATCCTGCCCTTTGCCGCGATCGCGTGGGCCAACCCGCACTCTTTCACGGAATGGCACAAATTCGCAGGCGAGCACGGCGATCTCGGCGGCCATTTCGATCTGTTGCTGTTCGGCGTCGCATCTTCCGTCGTATTCTCGCTTGTGGCGCAGATCGGCGAGCAGGTCGACTTCCTGCGATTTCTGCCGCGCGACCGTCGCACCTCCAAGGCGTCGTGGTGGATCGCGCTGATGAGCGCGGGGCCGGGCTGGATCGTGCTCGGTGCGCTGAAGCTGCTGGCGGGGTCGTTCCTCGCCTTTTTTGCGCTCAGCCACGGCGTGCCGCCCGAGGAAGCCGCGGAGCCCGCGCACATGTATCTTGTGGCGTTTCGCTACGTGCTGTCGGATCCGGATCTTTCACTGGCGCTGACCGGCTTCTTCGTGGTGCTGTCGCAGATCAAGATCAATGTCACCAACGCCTATGCCGGCTCGATCGCCTGGTCGAACTTCTTCTCGCGCCTGACGCACAGCCACCCCGGACGCGTGGTGTGGCTGGTGTTCAACGTGATGGTCGCGCTGCTGTTGATGGAGATCGGCGTCTACAAGGCGCTGGAGCAGACGCTCGCGCTCTATTCCAACGTCGCGATCGCCTGGGTCGGCGCGCTGGTGTCCGATCTCGTCGTCAACAAGCCGCTCGGCCTCCGTCCGCCGCAGATGGAGTTCAAGCGGGCGCATCTCTACGACATCAATCCGGTCGGCGTCGGCGCGATGACTCTCGCGATCATCGTTTCCATCGCGGCGTTCTACGGCCTGTTCGGCCCGACCATGAAGGCGTTGGCGGCCTTCGTTGCGCTGACCGTGGCTTTCGTCACCGCGCCGATCATCGCCTGGCTCACGGACGGAAAATTCTACATCGCCCGCAAGCCGAAGCGGAGCTGGGCCAATATCGAGGCGATCCAGTGCTGTATCTGCGAGCACAGTTTTGAGCCGGAGGATACCACCTCCTGCCCCGCTTATGCCGGCCCGATCTGCTCGCTATGCTGTTCGCTCGATGCGCGTTGCCACGATCTCTGCAAGCCGCATGGGCGCGCGCAGGCGCAGTTCTCCGAGGCGCTCGGCAAGATCCTGCCGCAGCCGATCTATCAGCGCATCAACTCGCAATTCGGGCACTATATCGGTGTCTTCGTCGTCTCCGCCGGCCTCGTCGCGCTGGTGCTCGGGCTGATTTATCTGCAGACCTCGGCCAGCGTGCATGGCGAGAACGCGCTGGTCTCCAACGTGTTGTGGAAGGTGTTCTTCTCGCTCAGCATCATCATCGGCGTGGTCGCCTGGCTGTTCGTGCTGGCGCAGCAGAGCCGCCGCGCCGCGGAGGCCGAGACGCGCCGGCAGACCGCGCTGCTGATCCAGGAAATCGACGCGCACAAACGCACAGACGCCGAGCTGCAGCGCGCCAAGGAGGTCGCCGAATCCGCCAACCTCGCCAAGAGCCGCTACGTGGTGGGGCTGAGCCACGAGCTGCGCTCGCCGCTGAACGCGATCAGCGGCTATGCACAGCTGCTGGAGCAGGATGCGTCGCTCAATACAAAGCCGCGCGATCAGGTCCGCGTCGTCCGTCGCAGCGCCGACCACCTCTCCGGCCTGATCGACGGCATTCTGGATATTTCCAAGATCGAGGCTGGCAGGCTCTATCTCTCCCGCGACGAAGTCCGCCTGAGCGAATTCCTCGATCAGCTCGTTGGCATGTTCCGCCTCCAGGCCGGCGCCAAGGGCGTCGACTTCGTGTTCCGGCGTCCGGCTACACTGCCGACAGTGGTCTATGCCGATGAGAAGCGGCTGCGCCAGGTGCTGATCAACCTCCTCTCCAATGCCATCAAGTTCACCCAGACCGGCAGCGTGCAGTTCGTGGTCCATTACCGCAGCCCGGTCGCCGAGTTCGAGGTGATCGACACCGGGCCCGGTATCCAGAGCGACGATCTTGAACGCATCTTTGCACCCTTCGAGCGCGGCGCGCTGGGAGTCTCGCAGCCGCAGACGGGCACAGGGCTGGGACTCACCATCAGCCGGTTGCTCGCCGGCGTGATGGGCGGCGACATCAAGGTCACCAGCACCGTCGGCCGCGGCAGCACCTTCAAGGTGAAGATGCTGCTGTCGGAGGTCACCAATCCCAGGCGGACCGCGCCGGTGGAGGCGCCAATCTCGGGCTATCACGGCGCGCGCAAGACCATCCTCATCACTGACGACGACCCTGTTCACCGCGATCTCCTGCGCGAGGTGCTGACGCCGCTCGGCTTCATCCTGCTGAGCGCCGGCGACGGTCCCGGCTGCCTCGCGCTGGCGAAGCATTGCCGGCCCGATCTGTTCCTGCTCGACATCTCGATGCCGGCCATGGACGGCTGGACCGTCGCGGAACAGCTGCGCGCCGACGGTCATCACCAGGCCCGTATCCTGATGGTGTCGGCGAGCGCGCTGGAGGCGCACGGCGCGCCGCTGGCACAGCCGTTCCACGACGGCTACCTGATGAAGCCGATCGACATTCCCCGATTGCTGGAAACCATTCGACAGTTGCTCAAGATCGAATGGCAGTACGGCTCCGACGAGACGGCCGTGCCGTTGTGGCGGCCGGAGAGCGGCTCGCGCCCCCCGGTCAGGCACATCGAGGCGCTGATCGGGCTCGGCCAGATCGGCTACGTCAAAGCCATCCAGCTCAAGCTGGACGAGATCGGCAGCGAACACCCTGAACATGCCGACTTCGTCGCGGAAATGCGATCGCTGGTGGACCGCTTCGACCTCGACCAATACATGAGAACATTGAAAAACCTGCATGCTTATGAGCATTGAGCCGAAAAAGCGCGACGTCGCGCTCGTTGTCGACGACTCGCCGGAGACGCTGAGGCTGCTGACCGACGCGCTCGACGGCGCGGGGATGACAGTGATGGTCGCGCTCGACGGCGCCAGCGCGATGCGCATCGTCGACCAGATCACGCCCGACATCGTGCTGCTCGATGCCGTGATGCCAGGCATGGATGGATTCGAGACCTGCCGGCGACTCAAGCGCGACACCGGCCTTGCCAATGTTCCCGTGATCTTCATGACCGGCCTCGCCGAAACCGAGCATATTGTGCGAGGACTGGAAGCCGGCGGGGTCGACTACGTCACAAAACCGATCGTCATCGAGGAGATGCTGGCGCGCATCCGCGTCCATCTCGGCAATGCGCGGCTGACGCAGAGCGCGCGCGCAGCGCTCGACGTCTCCGGCCGCTTCCTGTTCGCAGTCAACCGTCAGGGCCACATCCTCTGGGCAACGCCGCAGGCCCAGAAGCTTCTCGCCGATCACCATGGCATGCAGACGGACGACTTCGTGCTGCCGCCGTCGCTGCTGCAATGGCTGGAGCAGGCGAAAGGCAAGGGCATTGCGAAGTCGCAGACCGCTTCGCTGCCCGACAATCCGCAGCTCCGCTTCTACTACATGGGCGAAACCGCGCCGAACGAGTTTCTGTTGCGGTTGTCGAAAGAGGCCGGCACCGCGCTGCCGCCGGAATTCACCAGCGAACTCGGCCTCACCACACGCGAGGGCGAGGTGCTGGCCTGGCTCAGCAAGGGCAAGACCAACCGCGACATCGCGCAGATTTTGGGCCTCAGCCCGCGCACGGTCGACAAGCATCTGGAGCAGATCTACGCGAAACTCGGCGTGGAGAACCGGACAGCGGCGGCGGCGATCGCGACGAATGCGACAAGGAGGAATTCGTGAGTGGGCTGCGGGTGAGTTGAGGAGCGGCCCACCCAACAACCAGTGTCGTCCTGGACAAGCGAAGCGCAGAGCCAGGACGACATTGGAGGGTGCAGCACTGTCGGCTCTAATCACCCATACACAAACGCCTTGTCATCCAGATCCGTCTTCGGGATCTCGTCCTTCTCGGTCCAGTAATCCTGGCTGTGCTGCCATTCCGGCTTGTCGCCACGCTTGGGCAGCAGGTTCATGTTGCGCATGATATAGCCGGGATTGAAGTTTTCCGGATCGATCCAGGGCAGGATCGGCATGTTGTGATCTTCGGGCCGCAAGCTCACCTCGACCTTCTTCGCCCCCTTCGCCTTCATGTGACTGAGCAGGCGGCAGACAAAATCGGCGACCAGATCGACGCGCAAGGTCCAGCTCGCGCGGAAATAGCCGAACACCCAGACCATGTTCGGCACGCCCGTGAACATCATGCCGCGATAGGTGACGGTGTCGCCGAAAGCGAGCGGCTTGCCGTCGATCTCGAAGGCGATGTCGCCGAGCGCCGAGAGATTGAAACCGGTCGCGGTGACGATGACATCGGCCTCCAGCAACTTGCCTGACTTGAGCTGGATACCGTTCTCGACGAAGCATTCGATCTCGTCGGTGACGACCGAAGCCTTGCCGCTGGCGATACCCTTGAACAAATCGGCATCGGGCACGAAGGCGATGCGCTGTCGCCACGGCCGGTAGCTCGGCGTGAAATGCGTCTCGACGTCGTAATCAGGACCGAGCACCGCGCTGATCTGGCCGATCAGCTCCTTCTTCACCTGCTCGGGCTTGGCCAGACAGAGCTTTGTGAATGCGTCTTGCTCGAACAGGATCTTGCGCCGGACAATCTCGTGGATCCAGGCTTCATCGACCTGAAGCCGGCGCAATTCCTCGGCGATCTCGATGGCGTTGCGCCCGAGGCGGAAATAGGTCGGCGAGCGCTGCAGCATGGTGACATGCGCGCAGTCGTCCGCGATGTTCGGCACCAGCGTCGCAGCAGTCGCCCCCGAGCCGATCACGACAACCTTCTTGTTCTTGAGGTCGATCTCGTCAGGCCAAGTCTGCGGATGGACGATGCGGCCCTTGAAGCGGTCCATGCCCTTCCATTCCGGCGTGTAGCCTTCGGAATGGCGATAGTAACCCTGACACATCCAGAGGAAGTTTGCGGTGAAGGTCCTTGCCTCGCCGGTATCCGTCGTCACCGCCTCGATGGTCCAGAGATTCTGCTCGCTCGACCAGCTCGCCGACACGATCTTGTGCTTGTAGCGAATGTGGCGAGCGATATCATTGTCGTCGATCACCTCCTTCATATAGGCGAGGATCTCCTCGGCGGTCGCGATCGGCGGCCCGACCCAAGGCTTGAAGCTGTAGCCGAAGGTATGGAGATCGCTGTCCGAGCGAATGCCGGGATAGCGATGCGTGCTCCAGGTACCGCCGAACGTCGCCTGCGTCTCCAGGATGACGTAGCTGGTGCCCGGCAGCTGCTTCTCGATGTGATAGGCACTGCCGATGCCGGAGATGCCGGCGCCGACGATCAGCACGTCGAAATGTTCTGAGGCCTGTTGAGTGGCGGCGTGACTGCGAACAGCGACATTCATTTTTGCTTCTATGCCTTGTCTTTTTCAGGTCGCCATTGTGCTTGGCGACGCGTTTCCTCCGCGACGGGCATGGTTGCCAACCGCGCGTCCCTTGCAAAATGACATAGATCAAGTCGCGATCAAACTACAACGCCGCGCCCCAGCTCCGCGCCGTCTGCAGGATCCAGTCGCGATAGAGCGTCAGCGGCGTGACACCGGTCAATCCGCCGCAGCCCGCGGCATTATTCGGCCCTGTCGACCAGCTGATGACCCCGACAAGCACCGCGCCACCAGGCTTGTCCTCAAACACGGGACCACCGGAATCGCCGGTGCAGGCGCCGATTCCGTCGCGAACACCGTTGGTTACGGGATCGACCAGACGGATCTGGAACGTGCCGGGCTGGCCGGTAACAACGAGGCCCGCAACGCGAATCGTGCCGCCACTCTTGCCGTCGCCGCGCACGGTGACGCCGATCCCGGCGATGGTGAAGCGACTGCCGACCTGGACTGGAATAGTCGGCGCGCCGACCGGCACCGTCGATTTTCCCTTGAGTGGAATTTCCAGTTGCAGCAATGCCACGTCGGCCGTGGCGCGATGCGCCAGCATTGCCTGCATGTTGAAGCCCGGATGGATCGCAACGGTGCGCACGTTCAGCAGTTGCGGCTGACCGTCCGCGCCGCGCTCGACGATCTTGTAGTCTGCGCCCGGCTGCACGCAGTGCGCGACCGTGAGCACAAGCATCGGAGCGATCAAGGTGCCGGTACAGAAATTGCCGCGCGAGCCGACGATGGTGACAACCGCGCGGGCAACGCCTTCCGTTTGCGGCGTGCCGCCGCCGACGATGGCATGACCGGGCGTCGTAACCAGCAGCGCGGCTATGGCGAGTATGGCAAGCTTCTTCATGGAACAGGTTCGGGCATCGGCAGGACTGGTCCTTGCCGATAGCGCATGCTAGCCGTCTTGGAAAGCAATTGACGAGGGCGGGACATTGGCGATCGAGGCGGTGATCTTTGATTTTGGCGGCGTGTTGACGAGCTCGCCGTTCGAGGCGTTTTCGCGGTTCGAGACGGACCGTGGCCTGCCCGTCGACATTATCAGGCGCACCAACGCCGCCAACCATTTGGAAAATGCCTGGGCCAAATTTGAGCGCGCCGAGGTCGACATCGAGACGTTCGACAAATTGTTCGCGGCGGAATCACTGGCGCTCGGCGCCGAAGTGCGCGGCCGCGACGTGCTGCCGCTGCTCCAGGGCGATCTCCGTCCCGAGATGGTCGAGGCGCTGAAGCGCATCAAGACCGGGTTCAAGACCGGCTGCATCACCAACAACCTGCCGGCCAACGCCATCGGCAGCATGACCGGGCGCTCGCTCTATGTCGCCGAGGTGATGGTTTTGTTCGACCACGTCATCGAATCCGCCAAGATCGGCCTGCGCAAACCGGACCCGCGCATCTACCAGTTGATGGTCGAAACTCTGAAGGTCGATCCGAGAAAATGCGTCTATCTCGACGACCTCGGGGTCAATTTGAAGCCCGCGCGCGAGATGGGCATGACCACGATCAAGGTGACGAGCGGGGCGCAGGCGATCGCTGAGCTCGAGGCGGCGACGAAGATGAAGCTGGGATAGTTCGCCAATGCCGTAGGGTGGGCAAAGCGGAAGCGTGCCCACCAAAAGCATGTGGCGGGCACGGCGCTTTCGCGCCTTTGCCCACCCTACGAGAGCTACTCTGCGGCGGCAGCGATGCGCTCCGGAAACGCAGCCGCCAGCGAAGCACGATCAGGCTTCAGCACGCCGCGTTCGGTGATGAGGCCCGTCACGAGGCGCGCCGGGGTCACATCAAAGGCGTAATTCGCAACAGGTGAACCCTCCGGCACGATGCGCACGGTCTCGAGCCGGCCATCGGCCGTGCGACCGGTCATGTCCGTTACCTCGGCTCCGCTGCGCTGCTCGATCGGGATATCCCTGATGCCGTCATCGACCGCGAAATCGATCGTCGGCGAAGGCAGCGCGACATAGAACGGCACGTTGTTGTCGTGCGCTGCGAGCGCCTTCAGATAGGTGCCGATCTTGTTGCAGACGTCGCCATTGGCGGCGACGCGATCGGTGCCGACGATGGCGAGATCGACCATGCCGTGCTGCATCAGATGGCCGCCGGTGTTGTCGGGGATCACGGTGTGCGGCACGCCGTGATGGCCAAGCTCCCACGCGGTGAGCGAGGCGCCCTGGTTGCGCGGACGGGTCTCATCGACCCAGACATGGATCTTGATGCCGCGCTCATGCGCGAGATAGATCGGTGCGGTTGCCGTGCCCCAATCGACAGTCGCGAGCCAGCCGGCGTTGCAATGGGTCAGCACGTTGACGGTCTCGCCCGGCTTCTTCCTGGTCACGCTCGCCTCGATCAGCTTCAGCCCGTTGCCGGCGATGCCGCGGTTGATCTCGACATCCTGTTCGACGATCTGGTCGGCGCGCGCATAGGCCGCTTCCGCTCGCTCGACCGGATCGATCGGCGCGAGCGTCGCCCGCATCTCATCGAGCGCCCATTTCAGATTGATCGCGGTCGGCCGCGCCACGACCAGCGTGTCGTAGGCACGCTTCAGTCCGGCGTCGGAGGCGTCCTCGCGCATCGCCAGCGCCATGCCATAGGCGGCGGTGGCGCCGATCAGCGGCGCACCGCGCACCAGCATGTCGCGGATCGCGACCGCAGCGTCCTCGCATGAGGTCAACCGCGCAACGACGAATTCATGCGGCAGCCGGCGCTGATCAATCGCACTGACCGACCAGCCGTCGCGCTCGCGCCAGATGCTGCGGAAATGCTTGCCGTCGACCTTCATGGCGTTCTGCCTTTTCGATCTTGTTGCGTCTCAACCGCGCAGGATGCGCCCGGCCACCGCATCGAGCTTCTTCAACAGCTCGGGATCGCGCGCCTCGGGCGCGGTGATCAGCGCGCTGTCGAGCGCCCGGTCCGATCCGATCGGACACGGCTCATGCTCGCGCGGAAAATCCCTGGCCAGTCGTGCCACGAGTGACTTTGCCTTGTCGGCGTTTGAGGTCAGCACGCGGATGATGTCCTGCACCGTGACGGCGTCGTGATCGGGATGCCAGCAATCGAAATCCGTCACCATCGCCACGGTCGCGTAGCAAATCTCCGCCTCACGCGCGAGCTTGGCCTCGGGCATGTTGGTCATGCCGATCACGGAATAGCCCAGCGTCTTGTAGGTCATGCTCTCCGCATAGGTGGAGAATTGCGGTCCCTCCATGCAGACATAGGTGCCGCCGCGCGCGATCGCGATACCCTCGGCCTCGGCCGCTGCGGCGAGATGAATGCGCAGGCGCGGCGAGACCGGATGCGCCATCGAGACATGCGCAACACAACCCTTGCCGAAGAACGAGCTCTCGCGCTTGTGGGTACGGTCGACGAACTGGTCGACCAGAACGAAGGTGCCGGGCGGCATCTCGTCCTTGAAGGAACCGCAGGCCGAAAGCGAGATCAGATCGGTGACACCGGCGCGCTTCAGCACGTCGATATTGGCGCGGTAGTTGATGTCGGAGGGCGACAGCCGATGGCCCTTGTCATGGCGCGGCAGGAATACGACCGGCAGGCCTGCGATGGTTCCACGCCGCACCGGTGCCGACGGCTCGCCCCAGGGGCTCCTGATCACCTCTTCGCGTGCGCCCTCGAGACCCGGCAAATCGTAGATGCCGGAGCCGCCGATGATGCCCAATACCGCCTGAGTCATGCCTACTCACCCCTGTCCGCCACGTGCGACATGGTTAAGCTATGCCAGTTTTGCGGCGAATTTGGAACGGGGGTGTGGGAGCGGCTGGAGGTGTCGTGAGGTGCGCTGGCGCTTGCCGCTCACTCAGTGTCGTCCTGGCGAAAGCCAGGACCCATGCCGCGGGGTCTGTCGATGGGGCGCTATGTCAATCCAGAACCGCCGGTCTTCGCCAAACTTCTCCCTGGGACAGTGGGTCCTGGCTTTCGCCAGGACAACCCCGGAGAACGAATCAAGCCGCCGCCGCCAACTTCAACTGCGCCGCGACCATGCGCTCCAGCGTCTCGACGGACTGGAAATTCTCCGGCGTGATCTCGGTCTGCGGAATGGTGAAGTCGAACTCGGCTTCGACACCCAGCATCAAATTGACCATGTCCATCGAGGTCAGGCCGGCATCAACGAGCTTCGTCGATGGCGTGACGTCAGCGCTGAGCGAGTTCTGCTCGAGGATGCCCTTCACCAGCTTGATGATGCGGTCACGCACGTCGGTGTCGAAGGCCTGCATGGTTAAATTTCCCGTGTGTCCAAAATCGCTCGAACCCGTCGCCCGGTACGATGGGCGCGACGGGTCGATCTCACAATGGTCGCGACCATTACTTCGCGTTTCTTAGTAAACGATGACTCAGATTGTCAGGAATTTGGGCTTCTTCCAGAACCCTAATGCGATCGCGGAAATCCGGAGGATGCGAAAAACCGGCCTTTAACTGTTCGTTCCGAATTGCGGTCCGTTTACCCTGTATTTCATCGACGAATTTGAATTAAATCCGTAGCCTCGTCTCACAAGCAAAGATGGTCGGAGGATCTCTTTCAGCGACATCGCGAATGATGCCGGCGATCCCGAACGACGAAGCGGAGGCGGACGAGTATGAACGTGCGTGAAGCGGTCCAGACTTTCGACGAAACGCGGCCGAGCCTTTTCGAGCATGGCCCTTCCCTGATCGAGCGCGCAGCGCGCACCGCCAGCGTGGCTGCGGCCGAGGCCGACGGCGTCGACCGAGACGCCAGCTTCCCGCACAAGGCATTCGATACCGCGCGTGAGCAAAAACTGCTCGGCGTCATGATCCCGGTCGAGTTCGGCGGCTTCGGCGCCTCGATCCATGACGTCACCGACATCTGCTACACGCTCGGGCGCGCCTGCGCCTCGACCGCGATGATCTACGCGATGCATCAGACCAAGGTCGCCTGCATCATCAGGCATGGCCATGGTATCCCCTGGATGGAAACCATGATGCGCCGGGTCGCCCGCGACCAATGGCTGCTCGCCTCTTCCACCACCGAAGGCCAGAACGGCGGCAACATTCGCGCCAGTGCGGCCGCGGTCGATCACGCCGGCGACACTGTGTCGCTGGTGCGCGATGCCACCGTGATCTCCTACGGCGCACAGGCCGACGGCCTCGTCACCATCGCCCGGCGGGCCACCGATGCGGCTGCTTCCGACCAGGTGCTGCTGGCACTCGCCAAGGATGACTATTCGCTGAAGCAGACGCAGGGCTGGGAAACGCTGGGCATGCGCGGCACCTGCTCGACCGGCTTCGAGCTCAAGGTCGACTGTCCTGCCGATCGCGTCTTCCCGGAAGCCTATGACAAGATCCACGCCCAGACCATGACGCCGTTTGCACATCTGTGCTGGTCGTCGACCTGGGCCGGCATTGCAGCTGCCTCGGTCACGCGCGCGCAGGCTTTCGTCCGCAAGGCCGCCCGCTCTTCAGGTGGCCAGATGCCGCCGGCCGCCGCGCACTTCACTGCCGCAAAGATGTCGCTGGCCAAGCTGCGTGCTTTGATCGCTGCCAATCTCGATGCTTTTGCCCGCGCCGAGCATGACGAGCGCGCGCTCGGCTCGCTCGACTTTCAGTCCTCGATCACGCTGCTGAAGGTGCAGGCCTCCGAGCTCGCGGTCGAGACCGTGATGCATGCGATGCGTACCGCAGGCCTCGCCGGTTACCGCAATGACGGCGAGTTTACCATGGGCCGCCACCTGCGCGACGTCCTGTCGTCACCCATCATGATCAACAACGACCGCATCCTGGCCAATGCCGCCACCTCGACGCTGATGAGCGGCGTGCCGGCGAGCCTTCGTGACTAATTCAACGAGAAATTTGAGATAACAGGACATCGGACCATGAACATTGCCGTCTTCCCCGATTCGCCCGAGACCGCGCCTGACATCGCGGATCCGCTCGATCATCTCGCCGACAAGCTGTTCCACCGCATGGGCGCGGACGGCGTCTATGCGCGCACCGCGCTCTATGAGGGCGTCGTCGAGAAGCTCGCCGCGCTGATCACCAGCCATCGCGAAGCCAGCACCGAGGTGATGCGCTTTCCGCCGGTGATGAGCCGCGCCCAGCTCGAGAAATCCGGCTACCTCAAGAGCTTTCCGAACTTGCTTGGCTGCGTCTGCGGTCTGCACGGCACCGAACGCGAGATCAACGCCGCGGTGAGCCGCTTCGACGCCGGCGGCGATTGGACTTCGTCGCTCTCGCCCGCGGACCTCGTGCTCTCGCCGGCCGCCTGCTATCCGGTCTATCCGATCGCGGCGAGCCGCGGACCCCTGCCCAGGGGTGGCCTACGCTTCGACGTCGCAGCCGATTGCTTCCGTCGCGAGCCATCGAAGCATCTCGACCGGCTGCAATCGTTCCGGATGCGCGAATATGTCTGCATCGGCACGCCCGATGACGTCGCCGATTTCCGCGAGCGCTGGATGGTGCGCGCGCAGAAGATCGCGACCGATCTCGGCCTTTCTTTCCGCGTCGACTATGCCAGCGATCCCTTCTTCGGCCGCGTCGGCCAGATGAAGGCGGTCAGCCAGAAGCAGCAGCAGCTCAAATTCGAGCTCCTGATCCCGCTGCGCTCGGAGGAGCAGCCGACCGCCTGCATGAGCTTCAACTATCACCGCGAACATTTCGGCACCACCTGGGGCATCCAGGACACCAACGGCGAGCCTGCCCACACCGGCTGCGTCGCCTTCGGCATGGATCGTCTCGCCGTCGCCATGTTCCACACCCACGGCACCGATCTTTCCGCCTGGCCCGCCAAGGTGCGGGAGATGCTGGATATCCAGCCGCAAATCGCGGCCGACGCCCACGGCGAAGGTTGGCGCTAAAAAAAGAGGCTTCCTATTTCTACGGGCAAGACGAGCGTGATCCATACCAAGGTCCGATGTCGCGAGATCACCGAGTCCGATGTCGAAGGCATCGCGGACTTGCTGACGCGCGGCTTCGTCGGCCGCTCGCGCAACTACTGGATCCAGGGCCTGCGCCGGCAAGCCTTCCGGCCGGTGCCGGACGGCTATCCGCGCTTCGGCTACATGCTCGACAATGACGGCGAGCCGGTCGGCGTGCTGCTGCTGATCTATACCGCGCGCAAGGAGGGCGAGGAGACCGCCATCCAGTGCAACCTGTCGAGCTGGTATGTCGAACCAGCCTATCGCAACTACGCGCCGCTGCTGACCAAGATCGCGCAGCGGCACAAGCACGTGACCTATCTCAACATCAGCCCGGCATCGTGGACCTGGCCGATCGTCGAGACGCAGGGCTTCAGAGCCTATTGCCGCGGTCTGTTCGTCTCGGTTCCGGCACTGTCGCGCGCGCCGCGCCGGAGCAAGATCGAGGTCATCTCGCAGCACGCCAAGACGATCGAGGGGCTTTCCGAAGCCGAGACCGAGCTCCTGACACGGCATGCGCGCTACAATTGCCTCAGCCTGGTCTGCCGCACGCCGAAGGGCGTATTCCCCTTCATCCTGCAACCGGTGCGCATCCGCCGCGGTTTCATCGCACCGCCGGTGATGCAGCTGATCTACTGCCGCGGCGCCGCCGAATACGCCACCTGCGCCGGTCGCATCGGCCGGCTGCTGCTGCGGCTCGGCAAGATCTCAGTGCTCGTCGATTCCAACGAGCCCATTCCCGGCCTTGTCGGCATCTATACCGAGCAGCGCGGCCGCAAATATTTCAAGGGCCCGCGTCGCCCGCGACTGGCCGATCTCACCGATACGGAACTCGTGCTGTACGGGCCGTAGGTGCGACACGCGCTTACGACAGCGCGAATTGTCGTGCGGTCTGGGATCAACACTTTCAGCATCAGTAGACACCCTCCGTAAACTACGGCGCTTAAGGGAATTTTCCCGCCTCTTCGCTACGCTTAGTGGCTGAATTACGCTGTGTTAAGTTTATTGCCACCGAGATCCGCTGATCCCATGATGTCGACCTGCGACAACGAGCTCGGTGCGCGCCGCGAGCAAGGCCAAGAGGCCCTGCTGTCGCTGAGTCAGCTTGCGCTCGACGGCATGGAACAGGGCGTCTGCGTCTACGACGCGGACAACCGGATCGTCCTGGTCAACCGCCGGTACAACGAGCTGTTCGATTTGTCGCCCGACATCGTCCGGCCTGGAACGTGCTACCGCGACGTGCTCGCCCACAGCGCAGCGCGCGGCAATATCCCGGCGAGCGAGCTCGACGCGCTCTACGCTACGCGGATCGCGTTGATTGCGGCCGGCAAGCCGTTCCAGACCCGGCAGACGCTCGCAAGCGGCCTTGTCATCACGCTCGAGCTGAAGCCGCTTCCCGCTGGCGGCTGGATGACGATTTGCGACGACGTCAGCCGCCTCGCCCGCCTAGAAGCCGAGTTACGGCTTCAGACCGAGCGCAGCCAGCACGCGCTCGCGAACATGTCTCACGGCCTCATCATGTTTGACGCCGATAGCCGCCTCGTCGTCTGCAACGAACGTTTCCTGCACCTCTACGACCTCGATCCCAACATCCTGAAACCGGGTATTACGCACAGCGAGTCGATCGACCTTTGGCTCGCCCGCGGCAACCGAACGGACATGCCGGGAGACGAATTCCGCAATGCCCGGATCAACGATGTCCTGACCCGGAATCCCAAATCCGTTTTGGTGACGCGCTACGACGGCCGGAAGATCCAGGCCGTATCGCGGTTCATGCCCGACGGCGGTTGGGTGACGCTGCATGAGGATGTTAACGAGCGGCTGCAATCCGAGGAGACCCTGAAGCAGCAGAACCTCATGCTGGATGCCGCGCTCGAGAACATGGCGCATGGGCTCGCGTTCTACGACAGCGACATGCGCCTGCGTATCTGCAACTCCACCTATCAGAAGATCTACCGGCTGTCGCCGGAGGAGAGCAAACCGGGTACCCACCTGTCCGAGCTGATCGAACGATCGATGGCGAACGGCGCCTTTTCATCCGAATACAGCCCGCAGCAGATCCTTGAAGCCGCGCGCGAGCGGATCGAGAATAACGATTCCTCGCCGATGCGCCGGCGCATGACCAACGACACGATCATCTCGGTGCGCTATTGCGCGCTGCCCGAAGGCGGATTCGTCGCGACCTATGAGGACATCACCGAGCGCGAGCGCGCGGTCGAGGAGCTGAGCGAGCAGTACCGCCGCTTCGACGCCGCGCTGAACAACATGGGCCAGGGCCTGTGCATGCTCGATGCCAGCCTGCACGTGATCGTCTGCAACCGCCGCTACACCGAGATGTACGGCCTGTCGTCCGACATCGTGAAGCCCGGCGTCTCGATGCGCGAGATCATGGAGCACAGCTGCGATCTCGGCATCCATCCGAACACGACCGCCGCCAAGCTCTATGCCGACTATGTCGAGCGGCTGCGCGAGGGCGAACACACGCTGCACCGCCATTTGAGCGACGGCCGCATCATCAAGCTCAACCACAAGCGGATGGAGCATGGCGGCTGGGTCGTCACCTACGAGGACATCACCGAGCGCCACAAGGCCGAGGCCCGCGTCGCGCATATGGCGCGGCACGATTCCCTGACGGATCTGCCCAACCGCACGCTGTTCCGCGAGAAGATGGGCGAGGGACTGAACCAGGTCGCGATCGCCGGCGGGTCCACGGCCGTGCTGTGCTTCGACCTCGACAATTTCAAGACCGTCAACGACCGGCTCGGCCACGCTGCCGGCGACCGGCTGCTGCGCTGGGTCGCGGCGCGGCTGAAGGAGAATGTCGGCGAGCATGACACCGTCGCCCGCCTCGGCGGCGACGAGTTCGCCGTGCTCCAGCGCGGACCGCAGCCGCAATCGGCCGAGCGGCTGGCGCGGCGCCTGATCGAGATCATCGGCCACCCGCCGCCGCTGGAAAGCCAGTCGATCCATGTCGGCGTCTCCGTCGGCATCGCGATCGCGCCCGACCACGGGCTCGATGCCGACGAGCTGATGAAATGCGCCGATCTTGCGCTGTACCAGGCCAAGGCCAAAGGGCGCGGCGCCTATCAGTTGTTCGAGCCGCGGATGGAAGAGGAGGCGCGCAGCCGCCACGCGCTCGAGCACGATCTGCGCGGCGCGCTGGAAGATAACCAATTCCATCTGGTGTTCCAGCCGCAGGTGCGGCTCGACAGCAGCGAGCTGACCGGCTTCGAGGCGCTGCTGCGCTGGAAGCATCCCTCCCGCGGCCTGGTCTCGCTGGCCGAGTTCATTCCGATCGCCGAGGAGAACGGGCTGATCGTTCCTATCGGCGAATGGGTGCTGCGCACCGCCTGCGCTACGGCCGCCTCATGGCCTGAGGTCATCGTCGCGGTGAACCTGTCGCCCGTGCAATTCCACTCGCGTGGACTGGTGGCGATGGTGACGAACGCGCTGGCGGAAGCCGGGCTGCCGCCGCAGCGGCTCGAGCTCGAGGTCACCGAGACGGCGCTGCTCGACGACAGCGAAGCGACGATCGAGATGCTGCATCAGCTTCGCGCGCTCGGCGTGCGCGTCAGCCTGGATGATTTCGGCGTCGGCTATTCCTCGCTGAGCTATTTGCGCAAGTTCCCGTTCGACCGCATCAAGATCGACCGCTCCTTCGTCGGCACGCTCGGCGAAAGCCCGGAGAGCGTCGCGATCGTCCGCACCATCGCGAGCCTCGGCTCGGTGCTCGGCGTCGAGACCACGGCGGAGGGCGTCGAGACGATCGAGCAGCTCGACTTCGTGCGCGAATGCGGCTGCACCGCCGTGCAGGGCTATTATTTCGGCAAGCCGTGTCCCGCGGCGGAGGTCGGGCTGACCATCGAGACGCTGAACGCGGTTCGCCGCGTGGCGTGAACTCGGTCCCGTCTCGTCAAGTTTCGAAAACAACCCCATGCACAGTAGAACGGGTGTTGATTTCACAGGAGAAATTCGTTGGATTCGGCGCGAGGTGGTGGGCACGGCGCAAGTGCGCCTTTGCCCACCCTACGGCACCTCAGCTTACCGCCGGCAGCGCGTCGTTCGGCGGCTGACACCACGGCCGGTCGGCTGAGGCGAGGCCGATCAGGCGGCCCTGGATGTAGTCGCAGCCCCAGTCGCGCAGCATGGTGGCGGCCTCTTCGTCCTGCACCCATTCGGCGACGGTCTTGATGTCGAGGCGGCGGGCGAGGTCGATCAGGGTCTGGACGAAGGCACGGTCGTCGGCGGAACGGATGATGTTCTGCACGAAGGCGCCGTCGATCTTGACGATGTCCACGCCGAGCTTGCGCAGGTTTCGGAACGAGGTGTAGCCGGCGCCAAAATCGTCGATAGCGATGCGGCTGCCGAAATTCTTGAGCCGGCTGACGAAGGCGCGGACGTCATCGATGTCCTGGATCGCGACCGTCTCGGTGATCTCCACGATCAGCCGCTCGGCAACGCCGGGATGGGCGCGCATCAGCGATTCGATTCCGGCCCACCAGTCGGGATCCATCGTGGTATCGGGCGAGATGTTGAGGCTGAGCCTGACATCGGGCGCGGCCGCGAGCTCGGCGACCACGAGCTCGAGCACGCGGTGATCGACCAGGCGGATCAGGCCGAGCCGTTCGGCGACCGGCACGATGTCGGGTGCGAGCAGCACTTGGCCGTCGCCCTGGTCCATCCGCACCAGGCATTCGTGGAACGCGCCCTCGCGCGTGGCGGCCGACACCACCGGCTCGTAAGCGAGCCTGATGCGGCGCTCGTTCAGCGCGGTGACGATCTCGTCGGTGACGCGGATGTTGACGCGGCGCTGAGCATCACGGGTCGCATCCGGGCGCCAGGCGGCGAACGCACCGGCACGGCGGCGCTTGGCGGCGTCGAGCGTCTCATGGGCTCGATTGATCGCCTCGTCGGTGTTGCGGGCATAGCGCGGCAGGCTGACGGCGCCGATCGAGACCGTGACAGACACCGGCCCCGACTTGGTCGGCACCACCTCGTCGCGGACACCGGCGAGGAAGCGCTCGGCGGCGACGTTCATGTCGTCGACGGTGCAGTTCTTCAGGATCAGGCCGAACTTGTTGCCCGAGAAGCGGCCGAGCACGTCGCCGCCGCGCAAGCGCACGCGAATCCGCTTGGCGACGTCGAGGATCACGGCATCGGCCACGTCGAAACCGAAGGCGTCGTTGACGCGGGCCAGATGATCGATGCCGACCAGCATGAAAGCCGCGGTCGAGCGGAAGCGGCTCGTCTCCTCGATCGCTTCGGCCAGCGCCGCGATCAGGTGCGAGCGGTTGAGCTCGCCCGTCAGCGGATCGAGCCGCGCAAGCCTGGTCAATTCCTCGTCGCGGGCATGCCGTTCATTATTGATCCTGATAGAGCCGATCGCGCGCGTGGGGCGACCGTCAGAGGCGGCAAACCAGCGGCCGGTCTCCTCGATCCAGACCACGGGATCGGAGGCGCTCATGCGCACGCCATATTCGACCCGGTAGGGCGTGCCGTCGGCGCCGTGCACGGCGGAGGTCTGCGCCAGCGCGGCGCTGCGCAAGCCTTGCGCGGGCTCGATCAGCTTGGCGAACTCGGCCCCGGTGGCAAGCCGCTCGGCCGGAATGCCGGGGAAGATGGCGCCGGCCTGCTCGCCCCAGACGATCGCGTCGCTGGCGAGATCCCAGACGAACAGGGCCTCGCCGAGGGCGGCGAGGATTTCGGAGGCTTGCGGCAATGCTGGGGTCAAAAGCGCCTCGTTTCGGGACAGCGGGGGAGTCCTGAGCCGGCACAGAATAGGGCCAGAATCGTCTCCGACCCTAGGCAAAGTTCATAAACAATTTGGAAACCACGTTCCCGAACCGCGCGGAACGGAGTAGGTTCGAACGGCATAGGCCTTGCGAGACCATCACATGCACCGACGCCAGCGTCCCAAAACGCGCCAGTTCATCAGGATCAGCGGTGTTGCGATGGTGAATGCGGATCAGATCGAACAAACAACGCGGGAAGCGAGTACCGCGCTGGTCCCGCTTGCGCCGGTTTTACAGCTGGTCCGCAAGGTGCCGCTGACGCGCCCCGATCCGAGCTTCGTCACCCAGCTGATCGCCAATGCCGAGCACCTGCCCCAGGCGAGCCGTCTGCGCCGCGGCTCGTCCGAGGACGCCCGCACGGCCTATGGTGGCAAGCGCCCGCTTCCCAGCGTGAGCTCGCGCACGCGGCAGGTGGCTTAACGCCCACAGGACGATTGTCGCCTCACGCTCAATGCATCGACAGATTTGTCATGCCCGGGCTTGTCCCGCCTGCGCGGCCGAAGCCGCTTCGGCGCGAAGGCCCGGGCATCCACGAACTTCGTTTCCGCGCGGCGAGGCGTGGATGGCCGGGACAAGCCCGGCCATGACGATGTGGAGGCTTAGGCGCTCAATCAGCGCGGCTCTTCGGGCGAGGACGGTGTGCCGTTGCCCGGCTGCAAATGCGGCGAGGGAATTTCCGGCGACGGTGTGATGCCCGGCTTCGGCGCGGGGTGATCCATCAAGACGGATTCGGCCACCGATTGCGCCGAGGGGGCGGGCCGCTCAGGTGGCGGTGCAGGCACAGGATCGAGCTTCGGCTCGAAGGTTGACGCCGGCGACGGCGCCTCGGCCTGGCGCTTCGACTTGCGCGGCACTGTCACCGTCTCCGTGGCGACATAGGCAATGCGGCGGCGTGCGCGTTGCGCGATGCCGCCGAGGAAATCGGCCATCGAAAGCAGCACCAGAAGAAAATAGGTCGAGTTGCCGAATTTGGGCCACATCACGAATTCGGCCGCAGCCGCGCCGAAGATGATCAGCGACAGCAGATGATCCATCAGGAATTTCGCGCCGGGCCGCGCGCCCTTGACCACTTCGAGCAGCAACAGCAGCACGCCGAGCGCCAGCAGCAGATCAGAGAGCGTGACCGGCCAGGTCTCGCCCGTGATCATCGGCACCTTGAACAGCACGTCCGAGAAGGACACGCTGGGCATCAGGAAGGCGATGATGTTGTAGACCGCGAGCGGAATCAGAAGCAGCGGGAAACCGACCATCGGCAAAGCGCCTTCTCGATCAAGATGTCCAGACAGAACAATGCAGCGGCGAAGCATTCGCTCCGCCGCCGTCACCGTCATATCTCATGGGTTGGCAATCAGGCGGGCGCAATGCCCGCCTGGAGAAGAGTCCTTAAGCTCAGGACTCTTTCTTCTTCAGGACCTGACGGCCCTTGTACATGCCGGTCTTGAGGTCGAGATGGTGCGGACGACGGAGCTCGCCTGAGTCCTTGTCTTCCACATAGGTGGGCTTCTTGATGGCGTCTGCCGAGCGGCGCATGCCACGGCGCGACGGCGAAGTTTTACGTCTCGGAACGGCCATTTCGATATCCTCTAGGGATTGGTGTTCATCCGGGCATCGTCCGCCAGGGACGGCTCAGCACCCGCAATACGAGGCGAGCTGAATGCCGATCAAGGCCGGGCTTATAGAGGAAGGCTGGTCGTAAAGCTAGGGTTCTGGAGCGGAAAAACGGTACGAAAAGGGCCCGAAATCAGCGATTTTCCCGCCAGCAGGTCAAAAGCGAAGTGGCCTGCGCCCTTGCCACGTAGGTCCCGGCCAGCCGCCTCACCCCCGGTCCCGGGACCCTGGCGCTGCGTTTGACCGGATTCGGCAGGATCGCGGCCAGAAGGGCCGCCTCCCGGGGGGAGAGATTGGCGGCCGACTTGCCGAAGGCATAGGTGCTGCCGGCCTCCGCCCCGAACTGGCCCTGGGGCCCGAGCTCGGCGACGTTGAGGTAGATTTCAAGGATCCGCTGCTTGGGCAGGACGAGATCGATCCAGAGCGCCAGCGGAAATTCCAGCGCCTTGCGGACGAAATCCCGCCCCTGCCAGAGGAACAGGTTTTTCGCCACCTGCTGGGTGATGGTGGAGGCGCCGCGGAACGCGGTGCCGTCCTCCTGCGCGTCGTTGATCGCCTCGCGCAGCGCGCCCCAATCGATGCCGTGATGCCGGCAGAAATGGGCGTCCTCGGCCGCCACCACCGAGCGCGGCAGGTAAGGCGACATCTCGGCCAGGTCGATCCATTCCCGGTGCATCGGCGCGGCCGTCAGCGAGCGCCAGGCCATCAGGGTCGAAACCGGGCGGCCGGTGCGGTAGAACGGCGCGACCACATAGGGCACGAGAGCCACGATCGCGAGCGCTACCAGCAGGATTTTGACGATGCGCAAATCGACCTTTCCGGCGCGAAACCAAACGCGGCCACGGATGGCCGCATTAAGTCTGTGATAATTCGGGCCTTTTCCAGCACTTTTTAGGCCTTGCAAACGATTGACTGGGGCGGGCGCATAAAGGATTGTCCCGCCGAATTTTAGTTCTGGAGCCTTTCTTGATGACCGGCACGTCCCCGTCCGATTTCGCCAAACGTCTGGACAAGACCGCTGATGACACCGAAGCCTTGCTCGGGCGTTTGCTGTCGGACGACATCCTGCCCGATGAGATCGCCCGCCCCAAGCGGCTGATGGACGCGATGCGCTATTCGAGCCTGAATGGCGGCAAGCGGTTGCGGCCGTTCCTGGTGGTCGAGAGTGCGGCCGTGTTCGGTGTTCCCCGCGAGGCCGCGCTGCTCGTCGGCGCCGCGCTCGAATGCATCCACTGCTATTCGCTGATCCATGACGATCTGCCGGCGATGGACAATTCGGACCTGCGCCGCGGCCGCCCCACCCTGCACAAGCAGACCGACGATGCGACCGCGATCCTCGCCGGCGACGGCCTTTTGACGATCGCTTTCGACATCGTCACCCGCGACGAGGTGCATCGCGACGCCAATGTACGACTGCTGTTGACGCGCGCGCTGGCGCGCTGCGCCGGCATCGGCGGCATGGTCGGCGGCCAGATTCTCGATCTCGCCGGCGAAGGCCGCTTCGGCGGCCATGAGCCGATCGATGTTGCCCGCATTCAGCAGATGAAGACCGGTGCGCTGCTGCGCTATGGCTGCATCGCCGGCGCGATCCTCGGCCAGGCCTCGCAGAAGGAATATCAGGCGCTCGACGATTATGGCCGCGCGCTCGGTGAAGCCTTCCAGATCGCCGACGACCTGCTCGACGTCGAGGGCGACGCGGCTGCCCTCGGCAAACCCGCCGGCGCCGATGCCGCGCTCGGCAAGACCACCTTCGTGACCCAGCTCGGCATCGACGGCGCCAAGCAGCGCGTGCGCGATCTCTTGGCGCGCGCCGACAGCGCCATCTCGATTTTCGGCGACCGCGCCGCCGTGCTGCAAGCCGCCGCGCACTTCGTGGCCGAGCGGAAGAACTAGTAACCCCAGGCTCCTCACCTCTCCCGCTTGCGGGAGAGGTCGGATCGCGACAGCGATCCGGGTGAGGGCTCTCTCCTCTTGGGGATTCCTGAGGGTGGAGACACCCTCTCCCCAACCCTCCCCCGCAAGCGGGGGAGGGAGCAGACCGCCGCTGCGGCAATAGCGAGGGAAGCGTCGCCATCATGGCCAATGACAAAGAAGATCCCGCCCTCGCCCGCTTCCGCCGGATGTCGCGGCCGATGCGGCTGGTCTATGCGCGGCCGCGGACCTTCATCTCGCTTGCCGTCGGCATCCTTGTGTGCCTGCTGCTTCCCGGTTCGTACCGGCTGGCGACGCGACTGCTGTTCGGCTGGGATGCGCTGATCGCGGTCTATCTCGTGCTGGTCTATACGATGATGCTGTGCAACGACCACCAGCACATCCGCCGTGCGGCTGCGATGCAGGACGACGGCCGTTTCGTGATCCTGCTGGTGACGGCGACCGGCGCGTTCGCCAGCATTGCCGCGATCGTCTATGAGCTCGGGACGCCGCACCGCGGCGCCATGGAGCTGACCGTTGCGATCAGCACCATCGCGCTATCCTGGGCCGCCGTGCACACGACCTTCGCGCTGCATTACGCCCATGACTATTATCGTCACCCGCCGGGCGGCTTGCAGTTTCCGAGCGGCGACACCGAAGACCACGCCGACTATTGGGACTTCGTCTATTTCTCGTTCGTGATCGGCATGACCGCGCAGGTCTCCGACGTCGGCATCACCGACAAGACCATCCGCCGCACCGCCACCGCACACGGCATCGTATCGTTCATCTACAACACGGCCCTGCTGGCGCTGACGGTGAACATCGCGGCGAGCGCGATCGCGACATGATCCCCGCAATATTGTCCCGGCTTCGCCAGGACGATATTGCGAGCGACGCTCTCAGTTGCAGACTTCGTAATTGGCATCGTTGTGAGGGCCGCCACCGCCGCGATACTCAAGATGACAACCGCGCCTGACAGGACGGCATAGCAGATCGTTGCAGAAAATCTGGCCGCCACCGCCCGAGGCGCGACCGGCGCCAGCCGCAACGGCAGCGCCGCCCGGCGCTCCGGCCCCAGCGCTACCCGACTGACGACGCTGCCGTGCGGCACGGTCATCGCTGTCGTCGCGCGTGGCGGTTGCGGGCTTGGAGGTTGCGGGCTTGGCGGTTGCAGGCTTGTCAGTTCCGGGTTTGGCCGGCTTGGCGGCGCGCTGCTTCTCGCATCGATTGTCGTCATTCAGCACGTAGCCGTCGTCGCAGACGATCTTGGTGCAGACGTCGCCATCGGCCTTGAAGCCGTGATCGCAGACCAGCGGGCAGACGCGTGACTGCCTTGACTTGACCGTGTCGAGCGCATCCGTGCTCGCCACCTTCACGTCGAGCTTGGTGCCGGCATAGCGATTGAACTGCGACAGCGACCGCTGCGAGGACGTGTTCCAGACGCCGTCAGCCTGTCCCGAGAAACAGCCGACGCGACCGAGCTCGGTCTGAACCGAGCGATTGAGATCAACAGGCGTTGCAGTCGGCGTCAGCGCTGCGACGTTGGTCCCGGCAGGGCTTGCGGTGCCGGCCGGCGCAGTGCTCGGCGCCGCCGCGAGATTGACCCGCTGCTGCTCGGCAGCGGCGGCCTGCTGCTGCGCCTGCTCCTTCGCTTTCTGCGCGGCGAGCTGGGCCTGCTCGGCCGCCTTCGCCTCGGCCGCCGCCCTGGCTTGCGCATCCGTCTGCGCGCCGATCGCAGCGAGACGGTCGCGCTCGGCCTCGGCCTGCCTGGCCTTCTCGATGGCGGCGGCATGAACCTGCTCGGCCTGGATCTTGTCGATCTGAAGCTTGGCAAGGTTGGCGTAGAAGCCGTCCGGGTGCTGGGCCAGGAAGGCTTCCCATGCCGCCCTGTTGCCGACCTGGAGCGCAAGCTCATAGTCGCGGCGCATGTCGGCCTGCGGATTGATCGCGGGCGCGGGTGCTGCTGCCGGCGCGGCCTTGACCGGCACCAGCGGCACATCCTCGCCGCCGAGCGAGCCGTAGACGAACGGCTCCTGCTTGTTGCCGGTCGCCTTGAGCACGTCGTCCCGCACGAAGCCGAAGGCGCGGCGGACGTCGAGGCCCGGCGTGGTCAGATGCTTCGACAAAGCGATGGTGAAGGGGCTGTTGGCGCCGTCGCCATCCTGCGCGGTGAAGCCGGCCTTGGCCGAATAGGCGATCAGCGTGTTGGTGCTGGCCGGCTCGACCTGGGCCAGACCGCGGCCGATACCGCGCGAGGCCAAAGTGCGCTTCATGGTCCTGCCGAACGGATTGTCGCGGCAGGCATCGAGGATCACCAGGCGAAGCTGCTTGGCCGGCTCGACCGCGACCAGCACGCGATCCAGCGAGAGCGCCTCGTCATAGACGTCGGTGTCGCGCTCGAGCTTGGCATCGACAGGGATCAGATAGTTGGAGCCGTCGACCTCGATGCCGTGGCCGGCATAGTAGACCAGGGCGATGTCGGCATCGCGGGTCGCATCGGCGAAGTCGCGCAGCACGCGCCTTGTATCGAGCGCGGTCAGGTCGTGGCGGGAATCGACGACATCGAAGCCGGCCTCCTTCAGCGTCTTCGCCATCACCGCACCGTCATTGACGGGATTGGCGAGCGAAGGCGCGTTCTGATAGGCCGAGTTGGCCAGCACCAGCGCGACGCGCTTTCCGGCAAAGGCGGGATCGGCGCCAAACAGCAGCGCGACGGTGAGGAGCAATGGGCTAAGCCTGAACAAATTGCGCATGACCACTTCCAAAATTTCGGGGCAGTTCACACCCTCGGGGACAGCCTTAGCAAGATCCGCCGCCTGCGCTTGTGATGGAGGTCACCAAGACGGCGCGAGCAACCGGCTAAGGAGCCCCTTTTGTTAGTCGCGCCAGTGCGTTGGCGGTTCGCCGCCAGCCGCCTCGGCCCGTTTTCGCTAGAGCCCCGTTCCGATGGAATCGGAACGGGGCTCTAGGATGTAGTTTTGACGCGTTTTCTTGACGCGAACCGGTATCCACTTCGCTCGAAAACGCTCTAGCCATCCCCGACGTGCCCCCGATATTGCGGCAGATTGTCCGTGATCTCGTGCCACGGCGCCTTGGAACCCACGAAAATATGCGCAGTGGGGCGGATCGTGGGGGCATCGACCAGGGTTCCCATGGCGACGTGAGCCCATTTGCCGTCGCGTACGCGGGAATAAAGCAGCGAGCCGCAGCGGGCACAGTGTGCGTCATGGGTGATGTCGTCGCCGTAGATGACCTTGCTGTCCTCGCCCCTGACCAGGCGAAGCTGGCCATATTCGATGCCGGCAAACGGCTTGAAGGCGGAACCGGTGGTACGACGGCAGTTCGAGCAGTGACAATTCAGCGCATAGGAGAACGCGTCCGCCACTTCGTAGCGGACCGCGCGGCAATAGCATTCGCCGGCAAGGATCGGAGCGTTCTGATGTTGCGAGCCCGTCATGATGATGCCCTCGCGCAAATGGCGGAAGACAGCCATAGCGCAATTTGATCTGTCCGACTAAGTTTCCCGTCAAGCCATCATTCAAAGGGATGACCCCATGAGCCAAAATCGGTCGAGCGTCGAAGCCGTCGTGCAAACCTATTTTGACGGGCTTTACGAGGGAGATGCCGACAAGCTCGGCGAGGTCTTCCACCCCTCAGCCGATCTGCGCTGGGTGGACAAGGGCGAGCTGAAGATCCTGACCGTGCCTGACTGGCTCGCCTGGGTGCGCAAGCGCCCCTCCGCCAAGGCGGAAGGCAAGCCGCGCGAGGACTTCATCATCACCATCGACCGCTCGGACGACAAGACCGCCTTCATCAAGGTCAAATGCCAGCTGCCGCCACGCTTCTTCACGGACTATCTGGTGGCGATGAAGCTGGCCGACGGCTGGCAGATCGTGTCGAAATCGTATCGGTACGATCTGAGAGAGTGAGGGTCCGCGGCCTGAAATCGGGCACGCTCGTCCCGCATTTCTCCGTCATTGCGAGCCAGACTCTCGCCACACCTCATTGCGAGGAGCCCTTGCGACGAAGCAATCCAGAATCTCTCCGCGGATCGATTCTGGATTGCTTCGCTTCGCTCGCAATGACGGCGCGTGTGGCGCGGGTTGATCGCGGCGAGGAAAAGCTGGCCGCCATGATCCCCTACGGCAAGGACGATCTCCTGGCAGCCACCCCACATTGACCACTCCACATTGACCTCTTGGCCGCTTCCGGGCCAAGACAGGTCATGATCGCGGCGAAATTCCAGACCTTCCTGATCCTGCTCGCGGTGCTGGCCGGCACCGCGCTCGTGGCCCGGCGCTTCAACCTGGCGCCGGCCATCCTGCTGATGCTGTCGGGCGTCGGCCTGGCTTTCGTGCCGGGGATGCCGCCGGTCGAGCTGCCGCCGGAACTGGTGCTGCTGATGGTGCTGCCGCCGCTGATCTATTCGGCGAGCGTCGCCATGAGCTGGCGCGAGTTCAGGAACAATCTGCGCCCCATTGTGCTGCTTGCGGTCGGCGCCGTGATCTTCACGGCGGCGCTTGTCGCGGCCGCCACCCATTACATGATCGGCCTGCCCTGGAGCATCGGTTTTCTGCTCGGGGCCATCGTTGCGCCGCCCGACGTGGTGGCGCCGCTCGCGATCGCCCGGCGGCTCAACATGCCGCGCCGGCTGCTTGTCATCCTCGAGGGCGAAGGGCTCGCCAACGACGCGACCGCGCTGATCCTCTACCGCTTCGCGCTCGCCGCGATCATGGTCGGGCATTTCTCGATGCCGCTGGCAGCGGGCGAATTTGCTCTCATCGTCGCCGGCGAGATCGCGTTCGGAATCGGTGTCGGCTGGCTGTCGCTGCGCTTCCGCAAATGGTCTTGCGATCCGCAGGTCGAGCTGACGCTGTCGCTGATCACACCCTATGTCTCCTATTGGCTGCCGGAGCATGTCGGCGGCTCCGGCGTGATCGCCACCGTCGCCTGCGGCCTTTATGTCAGCTGGAACGGACCGCTGCTGATTTCGGCATCGACGCGCCTGCAGGGCATCTTCTTCTGGGATCTCATCATCTACCTGATCGAGGGCCTGCTGTTCCTGCTCACCGGCTTCCAGATGCGCGCGCTCTATGAGAAGTCGAAGGCGTTTCCGCTCGACGACATCATGATCGCGACGGCAGTGGTCATGCTCGTCATCGTTCTGGCGCGCTTTGCCTGGCTCTATCCCGCGACCTATCTGCCGCGGATGCTGAGCAAGTCGCTGCGCAAACGCGATCCGTCGCCGCCCTGGCAATGGCCGTTCGCGCTCGCCTTCACCGGCGTGCGCGGCGCGGTGTCGCTGGCGGCCGCCCTGGCGCTGCCGTTCACGCTGCCTGACGGCAACGCCTTCCCCTATCGCGACCTGATCCTGTTCGTCGCCTTCGGCGTCATCTTCATCACGCTGATCGGCGTCGGCCTGACGCTGCCGCCGGTGGTGCGCTGGCTCGGCATCGCGCAAGCCGGCCGCATCGAGCATGTCGCCGAGCACGAGGCCGAGATCTCGGCGCGGCGCCAGGCGCTCGACGCCGCATTGAAATCGCTGGATGCGCTGACCGAGGAGAAACAGGTCTCGGACGAGGTGATGCGGCTCTTGCGCGCCCGCCACGAGATCCGCGTCAACCAGCTGCCTGACTCGCTCGATCCCGCCCATCACGACGTCTCGGCCGCCGGCACCGCGCTGACCCGCGAGCTGATCGAGGCCGAGCGCAAGTTCATCCATGATCTCCTGCGCGACGGGCAGATCACCGACGAGACGCGGCGCAGGATCGAACGCGATCTGGATCTGGAGGAGGCGAGCCTGGCGAACCGGGAATATCGCGGGGCGCCGCTGTAGCGGTTTTCGTCATTGCGAGCCAACGGGTCCGCGCGGACCCGTTGGCTCGCAATGACGGTTGTTGAAACAGCGGAGCAAGCTACCGCTTCTCGCAATAGGCTCGCATCGCCCGCGTTACAGCCGCTGCAATCAGCTCCCGTCGCTCCGGCGAGTTCATCGCCATCTCCTCGTCGCGGTTGATGATGGAGCCGGCTTCCAGCAGCACCGCGGCGCTTCGGGTCTTGGAGAGCACGACGAGGCCGTCATAGCGGTAGACGCCGACATCCTTGTCCAGCAACGGATGCCGGTAGCGCCCCATCAGCGGCAGGGAGTATTGGGTGGCGTATTGCAGGCCTTTGTCCTTCAGCTCCCGGCCCAGCAGCTTGGCGAAGGCGAGGCTGGCGGAGAAATGCGGGTTGCGCTCCGACACGAACAGCGAATGACCGCTGAAGCGATCGCTGAAATAGCTCTTGGCGCCGTCGAATTCCCACGTCTCGAGCATCTTGTCGGGCACGGAATCATGATGGATCGACAGGAAGAAATCCGCATGCGCAGCATTGGCGGTTCCGACGCGCTTGAGCAGGCTCGCTTTCGCCTGGCCTTCGGTCACCAGCACGCGAGTTGCGGCGAAGCTTGCCGACTTCAATCTCTCGCCGATCAGCTTCGCCAGCTGCAGGTTGAAGCCGAATTCGACATCGTTGCGCGCGCTGGTGGCGCCTTGCGATTCGGAGGTGTGTCCGACATCGAGCATGATCCGGAATTTGTGCGGATCGCATGTTTCCAGTGCGGGCGAAGGCTTGGGCTTCGCGCTCGCGACCTTGCGGGCCGGTGCCGCCTCGCCATGCTCAGCTGGCAGAGACAAGAGCGGGATCAGCGACACGGCAATAGCGGCGGTGATGCGCCACGATATCGTCACACCGGCCGTTCTCCCTTCACCGTCACGCGCGTGCCCGAGCGCGTGTGCGGCCAGTAGTCCCACATCGCGCGGTGCTGGGTGCAGCGGTTGTCCCAGAACGCGATGGCGTTCTCGGTCCAGCGGAAGCGGCACTGGAACAGCGGGTTCTCGGCGTGCTGGTAGAGATAGGCGAGCATCGCGTCGCTCTCGTCGCGCGGGATGCCGTTGATGTGCCTGACGAAGCCGCGGTTGACATACAGCGCCTTCCTGCCCGTCACCGGATGGGTGCGCACCACCGGATGCTCGGCGTGCGGATAGGACGGGCGGTCGGCGACGCCGTAATTCGCATAAAGCCCGCGATAGATCGGCTCGCCGTCGTGCAGCGCGGTGAGGCCGTCGAGATAGGCTTTCATGCGATCCGACAGCGCCTCATAGGCGGCGTACATGTTGGCGAACAGCGTGTCGCCGCCGCGCGGCGGGCACTGCTTGATGTAGAGGATCGAGCCCATCGGCGGCTCGAGATCGCAGGACACGTCGGAATGCCAGCCCTCGCCATTCGCGCGGGGTGAGTTCTTGTCGGCGTAGATCTTCATCAAGGCCGGATCTTCATCCTCGTGAGGCGCTGCGGGATGAAAATGCAGCTCGCCGAACTTGCGGCCGAAGGCGAGGTGCTGCTTGGCCGTGATGTGCTGGTCGCGGAAGAAGATCACGAGGTTTTCGGCCAGCGCGCGGCGGATCTCGTCCATCTGCCTGTTGGAGCGCGCATCGCCCTCGACCAGCTGACCGATGTCGACGCCGGAGATTTCCGCACCGATGATGGGGGTGAGCTTTTCGACCGCGATGGTTTCGTAGGGCGCGCCGTCGTCAGCCGTGTGGCGATAGCGCGGACCTTGCTTGCCGGCGAGTGAGCTCATGGGTGTTGCTCCCGATCATCTTGATTGGGAAGCATCGTAGCAACGTAGGGCGGGTTAGCGAAGCGTAACCCGCCACTTCGCGCGCGCAAAAAATAAGGCGGGTTACGTTACGCTAACCCGCCCCACGCTTCGATAATTGAAAGACACCTACTCCGCCGCAGTCTCCGGCACCTTGGCGCCCTGGCCGTAGCGCTGGTCGATGTAGTCGATCACCAGCGCCTTGAAGTCGGCGGAGATGGTGGGCCCACGCAGCGTGCGGAACTTCTTGCCGTCGACGAAGACGGGCGCGGCCGGCGCTTCGCCGGTGCCGGGCAGGGAGATGCCGATATTGGCGTGCTTGGATTCGCCGGGGCCGTTGACGATGCAGCCCATCACCGCGACGTTGAGCTCCTCGACACCGGGATATTTGGTCTTCCAGGTCGGCATCTCGTCGCGGATGAAATCCTGGATCGAGCGCGCCAGCTCCTGGAACGTGGTCGAGGTGGTGCGGCCGCAGCCGGGGCAGGCGGCCACCAGCGGCACGAAGGTGCGGAAGCCCATGGTCTGCAGCAGCTCCTGGCCGACCTGCACCTCGCGGGTGCGGTCGCCGCCGGGCTCCGGCGTCAGCGAGATGCGAATGGTGTCGCCGATGCCCTGCTGCAACAGGATGCCGAGCGCGGCGGCCGAGGCCACGATGCCCTTCGAGCCCATGCCTGCTTCGGTCAGGCCGAGATGGATGGCGTAGTCGGAGCGCGCGGCGAGATCCTGATAGACCGCGATGAGGTCCTGCACCGCCGACACCTTGGCGGAGAGGATGATGCGGTCCTTGGGCATGCCGAGCTCTTCGGCGCGCGCGGCCGAGAGCAGCGCGGACTGCACCATCGCCTCGCGCG
This sequence comes from Bradyrhizobium sp. BR 10261, assembly GCF_019455395.1. NCBI lineage: Bacteria > Pseudomonadati > Pseudomonadota > Alphaproteobacteria > Hyphomicrobiales > Nitrobacteraceae > Bradyrhizobium > Bradyrhizobium sp. BR 10261. Next base: position 32,136 of record NZ_JACOFQ010000027.1, on the reverse strand, counting down.
TCACCGCGCGCACGTCGCGCGGATTGGCGGAGGCGGCGTTCTCGTCCATCAGCTTGGTCAAGAGCTCCTGATCGAGCGAGCCCCAATTGGCGCCGATGCGCACCGGCTTGTTGTTCTTGTTCGCGATCTCGATGATGTCGGCAAACTGGGTGTCGCGCTTGTCCTTGAAGCCGACATTGCCGGGATTGATGCGGTATTTCGCCAGCGCCTCGGCGCAGGCCGGATAGGCGGCCAGCAGCTTGTGGCCGATATAATGGAAGTCGCCGATCAGGGGCGTGGTGATGCCGCGCTTGGCGAGACCATCGCGGATGTGCGGGACAGCCGCGGCGGCCTCCTCGCGATCCACGGTGATGCGGACCATTTCGGAGCCGGCGCGCGCGAGCGCTGCGACCTGGGCGATGGTGCCGTCGATGTCGGCGGTGTCGGTGTTGGTCATCGACTGCACGACAATCGGCGCGCCGCCGCCCACAGCGACGTTGCCCACCTTCACCTGGGTGGTCTTGTGCCGGGGCGCGGGGCCGGCGATGTCGGAATCGATGGTGTTTTCGAGCTTGTTCATGGGGTCCAAATATCAGGTTTTGGTGACGTTCAGCAATGCATCAGCTGGCGCCGCGGCCTCTCGGCTCGGACGGTTAACCAGGAAAAGCCCAGCAATTACAAGGACGGCTGCCGCCCCAAAGGCCAGACTTAGGGTGTCGTGCATGATGAAATAGCTAGCCACCACGCCAAACAAAGGGGTGATGAAGGTAAAAGCCGACAATTTGCTGGCCGAATAGGTCTTCACCAGCGCGAACCAAAGCGTGAACGTCGTTCCCACCACCCAGACCGTCTGGAACACCATCAGCCCGATCGAGAGCGGGCGCGGGGCATGAGGGATGGTCTCCCCGAACAGATAGGCGGCGAGCCCCAGGATCGGGATCGACATCGCGACCTGGTAGCCCAGCGCCTTCTCCGGCGGAGCAAAGCGCAGCCGCGTCGCCTTGGCGACCAGCGTGGTCGCGGCCCAGAGCGCGCCGCCGCCGACGACCATGAGATCGCCGAGCAGCACTTTGGCATCGACATCCGGCTGCGGCACGCCGATCGCGAGCGCGACGCCGGCAAAGCTCAAGGCCAGCCCCAGCCATTGCGAGCCCCTCAGCCGCTCCCCCAGCACCTGATAGGAACCGAGCGCGACGAAAAACGGCGCGGTGTAGAGGAACACGACCGCGCGCGAGGCCGGCGTGAAGCGCAGACCTTCATAGATCAGCACGAATTCGATGCCGAACATCAAGCCGGCAAACAGACCTGCGGCGAGCGTGCCGTCGCGCTCGAAGAACTTTGCCCCGCGCAAGCTGCCGATGATGAACAGCACCGGCAGCGCGCCCATCGAGCGGATGGTCGCCTGCAACATCGGCGGGATGTCGGGGATGACGAGCTTCACCGCGATCTGGTTGAAGCCCCAGGTCAGGCACAGCATCAGCATCAGGGCGATGGCGCCGGCGCTGAGAGGGCGGCCGGCGGACGGGGTGGCTTCGGTTGCGGACATTTCTTCCTGAGGTCCGGCTTTGCGCCGTTGTTGCTTTAGGACTTCTTCTGACAATGGGTGCAGACGCCCGTGATCTCCACCACGGACAGCTTTGGTGCGAAGCCTGAGCTGCGCGCCGCGGCGTTGAGTTCCCCGGCGAAAGATCCTGACGGGATCTCGCCGACCAGGCCACAGCGCTCGCAGATCAGGAACGCCACGGCCGAGGTCGCGTCATGGTCGTGGGCGGCGCAGGCGAGATAGGCGTTGCGGCTTTCGATGCGGTGCACGAGGCGGTTCGCCATCAGGAAATCGAGAGCACGGTAGACCGTGATCGGCGCCGGCCGCGGCATCGACTTGGCGAGCTCGTCGATCACTTCATAAGCGCCGAGCGGGCGATGGCTGGAGAGCAAAGCCCCCAGCACCTGGCGGCGAATCGGTGTGAATTTCTGCGCGCGCTGCTCGCAAACCGCTTCCGCATGCGCCAGCGCGTCCGCGGTGCAGCGTCCGTGATCATGGTCGGGCGTCGGAAAGGCCGGCTTGGCGAGGGTCATTCGGCCCGCTTTCTAGCATTTCGGCCGGGGAACCCAAAGCACGACCCGGCGCCGCGGCGGTCAGCCATGCTTTTGCGGCGGGACAGCGTCCCGTTAACCCGCCATCAAATAATCATAAGCTTGCTTATTATATCCAAGCTTATTGGAGACCAAGCTTATGACCCGCGGGTCGTCCGTCGACCAGAATTTCCTGTTCACGCTCGGCGAGCTGTACCGGCTCTTGCGCGTCTATGCCGACAAGGAGGCCTCGCGCTTCGGCATCACCCGCGCACAATGGGCGGTGCTGGCCAAGGTCGAGCGCAGCGAGGGCATGAAGCAATCGGAGCTCGCCGAGCTGCTCGAGATGCAGCCGATCACGCTGACGCGGCTGATCGACAAGCTCTGCGACAACGACTGGATCGAGCGCCGCAGCGACGCCACCGACCGCCGCGTCAAGCGCCTCTATCTGAAGAAGGCGGGCCGTGCGCTGCTGGGCAAGATGAGCGGGCTCAAATCCGAGCTGACCGCGAACGCGCTTGACGGCATCAGCCCGTCCGACGCCCACCGTCTCCTCACCCAACTCGAAACCATCAAAGAAAACGTGCGAACTGCGATCCAGACGTCTGGCGCGGAACAAGCACGTAAGGAGCAGCGCTATGGCTGATCAGGTTCTCAAATTCCAGCCCGAGCAGAAGGCCGACAGCGGCAAGCCGACCAAGAAGGCCGGCACCGATCCACGCCGCCGCTTCGTCGCCGGCCTGCGCCGCTATCGCCGCTTCCTGCTGATGGTGGTGCTGCCGATCGTGGCCGTCATCGCCGGCCTGGCCTTCTATCTCAATGGCGGCCGCTATGTCGGCACCGACGATGCCTATGTCGGCGCGCAGAAGGTGCTGGTGACGCCTGATATCTCCGGCAAGATCCAGAAGGTGGTCGTGAAGGAAGGCCAGGCGGTCAAGAAGGGCGACGAGCTGTTCGAGATCGATTCCGTGCCGTTCCGCCATGCGGTGGATGAGGCCAAGGCACAGCTCGCCCAGGCGCAGACGACCTATGACAATCTCGTCGCCAACATCAAGATCTACGGCGACATGCTCAACCTCGCCCAGCAGGGCGTCGACCTGAAGCAGCGCGACGTTGAGCGCAAGCAGGCGCTGGTGAAGAATAACTACGGCTCCCAGCTCGATCTCGACAACGCGGCCAACGCACTGGTGACGGCCGGCGCACAGACGCAATTCGTCAAGCAGCAGCTGTCCAACGCCAAGACGCAATTGCTCGGCAATCCCGAGCTGCCGCTCGAGCAGTTCCCGCCCTATGCGCAGGCCAAGGCAAAGCTCGACGACGCCCAGCGTAATCTCGACCACACCGTGCTGCGGGCGCCGATGGATGGCATCGCGACCCAGGTCGAGCAGATCCAGCTCGGGCGCTTCGTTGCCGCCGGCACCGCGGTGTTCTCCATCGTCGACATCGCCCATCCCTGGGTCGATGCCAATCCGAAGGAGAGCGACCTCACCTATGTCACGGAGGGCCAGCCGGTCACGCTCGAGGTCGACGCGTTTCCCAACCATGTCTTCAAGGGCAAGATCGGCTCGCTGTCGCCCGGCACCGGCGCGCAATTCGCGATCCTGCCGCCGCAGAACGCCACCGGCAATTTCGTCAAGGTGGTGCAGCGCGTGCCGATCAGGATCTATTTCGACGAGAGCGACAAATACGTCAAGAAGCTGAAGGCGGGCATGAGCGTCTATGCCAGCATCGACACCGGCCATCAGCGCTCGCTCGCCGGCCTGCTCGGCCTGTCGGCGACCGCGGGCCAAGAGAAAGAGTAAGACGCAAAGAGCAAGACAAGGACCAAGCGTATGTCCGGCCCTAATGCCCATTTGATGGTCCCCGGCCTGCGCCGGAACATGGTGACGATCTGCGCCATGACCGCGACCATCATGCAGGCGCTGGACACCACCATCGCCAACGTCGCGCTGCCCTACATGCAGGGCACCCTGTCGGCCTCGCAGGACCAGATCAACTGGGTGCTGACCTCCTATATCGTCGCCGCCGCGATCATGACGGCGCCGGTGGGATGGATCTCCAACCGCTTCGGCCGCAAGCGCATCTTCATCATCTGCGCCGGCGGCTTCACCTTCGCCTCCGTCCTATGCGGGCTGGCGCAGGACATCAACCAGATGGTGCTGTTCCGCCTGCTGCAGGGCGTGTTCGGCGCAGCGCTGGTGCCGCTGTCCCAGTCGGTGATGCTCGACTATTACACGCTCCAGGAGCGCGCCAAGGCGATGTCGATCTGGGGCATGGGCGTGATGATGGGCCCGATCATGGGCCCGTCGCTCGGCGCCTGGCTCACCGAGACCTATTCCTGGCACTGGGTGTTCTTCGTCAATCTGCCGTTCGGTGCGATCACCGTGTTCGGGCTGATGGTCTTCATGGATGAGACCAAGAAGGACCTTAGCCTCAAGTTCGACTGGTTCGGCTTCGGCGCGCTGGCGATCGCGATCGGCGCGCTCCAGCTCGCGCTCGACCGCGGCGAACAGCTCGACTGGTTCGAATCGGTCGAGATCGTGACCGAGTTCGTCATCTCCGGCATCGCCTTCTATTACTTCTTCGCGCATTCCTTCACGACGTCGCGCCCGTTCATCCAGTTTGCGCTGTTTAAGGATCGCAACTTCGTCACCGGCTGCATCTTCATGACGGTGATGGGCCTCGTGCTGTACTCGACCATGGCGCTGGCCTCGCCTTACCTGCAAAACGTCATCGGCTATCCCATCATGACGGCCGGCGGCCTGCTCGCGAGCCGCGGCTTCGGCACTTTCTTTGCCATGATGATGGTCGGCCGCATCATGAAGTACATCGAGGCCCGCACCCTGATCATCTCAGGCCTGACGCTGACGGCTGCCTCGCTGTTCCAGATGACCGGCTGGACCGACCAGACCCAGGTGCCGGAGATCGTCATCGTCAGCGTGATCCAGGGTTTTGGCTTCGGCCTCGTGTTCGTGCCGCTCTCGACCGTGTCGTTCCTGACGCTGCCCAATCATCTGCGCACCGACGGCACCTCGATGCTGACGCTGTTGCGCAATGTCGCAAGCTCGGTCGGCATCTCCATCGTGATCGCCCAGCTGACGCAGGGCACGCGCAAGACCTATGCGATCCTCTCGGAGCACATCAATCCGTTCAACCACGCGCTGCAGATGCCTGATGTGCGCGGCCTGATCAACCTCTCCACCGACGCCGGCCGCGCCATGGCCGACCGCATGGTCAGCGTGCAGGCGCAGATCATCGCCTTCGCGCACGACTACCAGCTGGTGATGTTCTTCATCCTCTGCACCATCCCGCTCGCCCTGATGATCGGCTCGACCAAGGCCGTGCTGCGCAAGCAGGCGGCGGGGCCGGAACATGCGGTGATGGAGTAACCACGGCTGTCATTGCCCCGGCTTGACCGGGGCATCCAGTACGCCGCGGCCCATCTCTATCCCACAAACGTCTCTGGAATACCGGGTCGCCCGGTCAAGCCGGGCGACGACAGCGAGTGCGTAGCGAGCCCCTACAACAACTCCTCGCACCCCAGATCCTCGACCGCCATCATCACGCGCTCCAGATTGTTCCACCAGATCCCCGGCGGGAGGTTGATGGCCCATTGCCAGACCGGCTTGGTGATGTGCCACAGCACCGACCAGCGGTAATCCTGGTCAAGCGCGCCGCGGGTGTAGCCGGTCACACCGCGTGCGAGCAGCGTCTCGTAGTAACGGTTGAGCAGCACCCGCTCGAGCGCCTGGCGGCGCTCCGGGTACCATTGGATCGCCATCATATAGGCGAGGTCGTTGGTGGGGACATTGATCCCCCACAGATCGAAATCGAAAATGCGTACGGTGTCCGCGACGCCGGCCCGCGGCAACAGGAAATTCCATGTATGCGCATCGCCGTGAACGATGGTGACGTGGCGGCGCGAATGATAGCGCTGGGAGAGTCGGCCAGACTGCTCGATGAGACGGCGGTAAAGGATACGCCGCTCCTCACTGAGGCGATCGCCGAGCTCGTCGGCAAAGCGGTCGTAATGACCGGCGAAGGTGTCCATGCGCGCCGCGCTGTCCTCGGGACTCGCCCAGGTGCCGACGGTCTCGCCGAGATCGGGATGATTCCACCACACCGCATGCATGCCCGCCAGCGTCGTGACGATGGCCATCGACTGGTCGCGCGACGGCGGCAGCGTCGGCACGGTCGCGAGTTCATGACTATCGGTGAGGTCTTCGAGCAGGAGATGCCAGGTCCCGCTCTCTGCGTCGAAGCGCCCGTCGAAACAGCGCGATACGAGTCCCCGGGGCATGTTGGGCGCGAGCCGCAAGTAAAATTCGACTTCGTGCTCGCCACGATCTGCGGGTGTTTTGGCAAATTCGCCATGCGGCGTCTTGAGGATCAGCGTCTGCGGGGAGCCTGAGGACTCCCCGACATAGCGCAGGCCGAGCCGGGTGATATGCGACACCACGGTGTCGCGCTCATGCAGCACAGTCACCTCGCGCACGGCGCCGGCGTCCAGCGCGCGGGCCTTGCGCAATGCAGCCGTGAGGTAACCGGGGTCAGCGACCGCCGGCAGTTGTGGAGGTGTCATAGCCATGATGCCCCTGCCCCGCGCCATACTGCACGATCACACCCCGACGCGCCAGCGGCCGAGCTGATGCCGGGCTTTACGCCGCGGCGGTTGATTCGCGCACGGTGCGGACCACGACCGATCGCAGCGATTCCAGATTGGCCGCCATGCCCGCGATGGCCTGCCTGACCTCCGCTGCGCGATCGTCCACCGAAGCGGCGTCGCGGCTGACATTGCCGATCTTGGCTGAGACCTCCTTCGCGGCGGACGCCGATTCGGAGATCGACCGGGCGATCTCCCGCGTCGCGGCATCCTGCTCCTCCATCGCGGCGGCAACCGAGGACGCCACGCCGTCGATCTCGGCGATGTGGCCACCCATGGTCTCGACGGCGTCGACCGCGGCCTGCGTCGACGTCTGGATCTCCGCGATCAGGCGCCCGATCTCCTCGGTGGATTTCGCGGTCTGGTCGGACAGGGATTTCACTTCGGCCGCGACGACGGCAAAACCGCGGCCGGCCTCACCGGCGCGCGCCGCCTCGATCGTGGCGTTGAGCGCGAGCAGATTGGTCTGGCCGGCGATGCCGCCGATCAAGTCGGAGACCTCGGCGATCTTTTTCACCGCGCCGGCCAGCGCCTGGATGGTCGAGCGCGCCTGCTCGCGGCCTGCGACCGCCGACTTGGTAACAGTCGAGGTGCGTCCGACCTGCGTTGCGATCTCCCGGATCGAGGCACTCAGCTGTTCGGCGGCGACCGAAACGGTCTGCGAACTGCCGAGCGCCTGGGTGGAGGCGGCGGCGACCGCCTGCGATTCCGAAGACAGGGACCGCGCAATCTCGGACAGGCTCAAGGCGGCCCGCTCCACGCCTTGCGTCGCAGAGCTCGCGGTAGCGACGGAGCGGCCGGTCTCGCGCTCGACGGTCTCGGCCATCTGCTGCAGGGCACCGCGCTTGGCAAGCGCCGCTTCCTGTTGCTTCTGCAATTGCTCCTCGCGGAGGCGCGAATTCTCGATCGCTCCCTGCTTGAACACCTCGAGTGCGCCCGCCATCGAGCCGACCTCGTCCTGACGTTGCGCGGAAGGAATGTCGGCGGCGAGATCGCCGGCCGCGAGCTTCTGCATCGTGTCCGTCATGCGCACGATCGGACGCACCACGCCAAGCGCGACGCCGAGCAGGCCTGCCGCAACGAAGGCAAGCACGGCCGCGGAGACGCCGAGCAAGATGGTGAGCATCGCGCTGTCGCGATCGGCGGCCAGCTTCTCCATGTCGGCGTTCTGCTTGTTGGCGCTGTCGACGATGCTGTCGATGACGGCACGATGCGCGGTGTAGGCGTCCTTCAGCTGCGCATAGGCGCGTTCGGACGCGGCCGCGTCCCTGGTCTTGAGGGCCGGCAGGAGCTGATCGGACAACAGCTTCCAGAACTTCTGCACCTCAGCGTCGGACTTGGACACCAGGGCCGTCTTCAGGTCCGCCGAGAGGCCGGAGGCGGTCCAATAGGCCTTGCGCTCGTCGTAATCCTTGCGGAGCTGGACCAGGCGTTCGCCATGAGCCGCCAGTTGGTCCGGCTCACGCATGGCCAGAGTGGCTTCGAGATAGGCCTCGATGACATATTCCGGCGGCGGCAGGATGTCGGCGATCAAATCGTTGCCGAGCTTGATATCGGAATAGAGCGGACCACCGACCTTGAGCTCGCGCAGTGCATACAGGCTGGTGGACACGACCGCCGTAAAACCGATCGCAAGAACAATCCCAAATGCAATGATCGCGGAAGACAACGACAGGCGAATCTTCATGGAGCAATCCGGGCGCGAATCCAACTCGGCACTGACCCTAGATCACTACGGTAAATACGGGCTTTCCTCTCGGACTGGTTGCAGAGCGAAAAAGCTCCGCAGAACTACGGGATGTGATATTGGTCAATCGATTTTGGGTCAGCGGGACTGACACTTAAACGCAGCGCCGGCTGCAACTGCGCTCAACGAGGAGCGTAGCGGCGACCAGGCGCCGCCGCCACGCGCTGCTTCACATGTCGAAGAACACCGTCTCGTTGTCGCCCTGCAAACGCAGGTCGAGCTTGTAGACGGCCTTGCCGGCCTCGCGCACCGCAATCAGCGTGGCGCGGCGGTCGGCGGGCACCAGCGCCAGCACGGGATCGGCGGCGTTGCCGGCCTCGTCGCTGAAATAGATGCGGGTATAGAGATGCCGCAGCATGCCGCGCGCGAACACCGCCAGCACGATATGCGGCGCCTGCGGCTTGCCGTCGGCATCCGGCACCGCGCCCGGCTTGATGGTATCGAACGAATAATTGCCGTCCTTGTCGGTGCCGCAGCGGGCAAAGCCCCGGAAGCTGGCGTTCGGCAGCGCGCGCTTGTCCTGCGGGTCGGCGTAGCGCCCCTGCGCATCCGCCTGCCAGATCTCCAGCATGGCGTCGGGCACGGTGGCACCGTCGCCATCGAGCACGCGGCCCTCGATGCGGACGCGATCGCCGGAGACGTCAGGCGTCAGCGTCGAGTTGGTGAAGGCGTCGTTCCAGGCGTAATCGCCTGTCGGCGTCAGGCCGTATTTGAAGAACGGGCCGACGGTCTGCGACGGCGTGATCCCATCGGGCTTCACAGAATCCTGCACGTTAGTGGTTCTCCATGGGGGTGGCGTTCTTGCCGCGCAGCACGATGTCGAAGCGGTAGCACAGCGCCCATTCGGGCTTGGTGTTCTCCAAATCGAACGACGAGACCATGCGCATCCGCGCCTTCTCGTCGGGCACCGAGTTGAAGATCGGATCGAACGGGAACAGCGGATCTCCAGGGAAATACATCTGAGTCACCAGGCGGCTGACAAAGGAATGGCCGAACACCGACAGATGGATGTGGGCGGGGCGCCAGGCATTGTGGTGATTGCCCCAGGGGTACGCGCCGGGCTTGATGCTGACGAAGCGGTAATAGCCCGATGCATCGCTTAACGTGCGGCCCGCGCCGGTGAAGTTGGGATCGAGCGGCGCCGGATGCTGGTCGCGGACATGGACGTAGCGGCCGCAGGCATTGGCCTGCCAGATCTCGACCAGCGTGTTGGACACACCGCGGCCGTCCTCGTCGCGGACATGACCGTGCACGATGATGCGCTCGCCGAGCGGCTCGCCCTTGTGCTGGGTGGTGAGGTCGTTATCCCCTTGGCGGACGGTCTCGTGGCCGTACACAGGTCCGGTCAGTTCCGACAGCGTGTGGCGCATCGGGATCAAGGGCTTGCTCGGCGCGCGCTTGATCGAGCTCTTGTACTCGGGCGACAGCGGCAGCGGGTGTGCCTTGTTGCTGTCAGTGGGATAGATGAATGTCATTGGCGGACTCCTCCCCGGCCATTTCGGTCCGGCCGGACCAACTTTGCGACAATCATTATAGAATATAACTAATTTTGGGAAGCGGCTTTGGCACCCTTTCCGCGCCCCGGCATTGGGGCCGACACCTATTTGATCGGCGCACGCGGCAGCACGGCCTCCCCGGCCTCGAGCCGGTAGGTGTGGTCGAGCGAATACCAGGGCGTCGAAACGTCAGCTGCGCTCGGATGCGGCGTCTCGTGGCGCACGAACTTGCCGATCAGCGCCCGTGTCACGCCGAACTGCACGTCGCTGTCGATATGGGGATCGTTGGGATCGTAGACCTGCGAGATCAGCACCTTGAAGCCGGGCTTGAAGATCAGGGCGTGCAGATGCGCAGGACGATAGGGGTGCCGGCTCTGCGCCGCCAGGAGGCGGCCGACGGCGCCATCGGTCGGGATGGGATAGCCTGTCATCATCACCGAGCGGAAAGCGAAGCGCCCGTCGGCATCGGTCGTGAACTTGCCGCGCAGGTTCATGTCGGCCTGCTCGGGGTCCTGGTTCTCGTAGAGACCAACCGGCGAAGCGTGCCAGACATCGACCTCGGCGCCCGCGACGGGGCGACCGTTCTTGTCGACGACACGGCCATTGACGAACAGCGGCGCACCCGGCGTCTCGGAGCGGACGATCGATCCGCCATTCTGCACCCGTGGCGAGTTCAACCGCCAGAACGGCCCGAGCAGCGACTGATCGGTTTCGGTATTGCCCTGATCGCCATTGTTGAGCAGGCACACCAGCGACGAGACGCCGAGCGAGCCCGCCATCAGCACGACTTCGTTATGCGTGTCGGTGGTCAGCTTGCCGAGTTCGGCAATGATGGCGGTGGCGTCGCGGAATTCCTTCTCGGTCAGGCGCACGTCACGGACGAAGCCGTGCAGATGCTTGACCAGCGAGACCATGATCTGCCGCATCCGCGGATCGGATGTCCGCTCCATCACCGCCAGGGCGGCGGCCGTGACGTCCTGCTCGCGTTCGATGATCATATAACGATCCTATCGTCTGTCATTCCGGGGCGATGCGCAGCATCGAACCCGGAATCTCGAGATCCCGGGTTCGGTGCAAGTGCACCGCCCCGGGATGACGGGACGCGTAGCGTCCCGTCAATTCACCTTCTCGATCGCAACGGCCACGCCCTGGCCGACGCCGACGCACATGGTGGCGAGCGCGAGCTTGCCGCCGCGCTTTTCCATGCCATGGATGGCGGTGAGCGCGAGCCGGGCGCCGCTCATGCCGAGCGGATGGCCGAGCGCGATGGCGCCGCCATGCGGATTGACGTAGTCGGCATCGTCGGCGACGCCGAGCTGGCGCATGCAGGCGATGCCCTGCGAGGCGAAGGCCTCGTTGAGCTCGATCAGGTCGAAATCGCTGATCTTCTTGCCCAGACGCTCCATCAGCTTGCGGGTCGCCGGCACCGGGCCGATACCCATGATGCGCGGCGGCACGCCGGCCGAGGCGAGGCCGAGGATGCGCGCCCTCGGCGTGAGGCCATGCTTCTTCACGGCAGCTTCGGAGGCGAGGATCATCGCGGCCGCGCCGTCATTGACGCCCGAGGCATTGCCGGCGGTCACCGTGCCGGGATTGCGCACGATCGGCTTCAGTTTTGCCAGACCTTCCAGCGTGGTCTCGGGCCGCGGATGCTCGTCCTTGTCGACCGTAACAGGGCCGGCCTTGCCGCCGGGAATGGTGATCGGCGTGATCTCCTCGGCGAAATAGCCTGACGCGATCGCTTGGCCGGCGCGCTGCTGCGAGCGAATCGCGAAGGCGTCCTGGTCGGCACGCGAGACCTGGAATTCCTCGGCGACGTTCTCGCCGGTCTCCGGCATCGCATCGACGCCATACTGCGCCTTCAACAGCGGATTGATGAAGCGCCAGCCGATGGTGGTGTCGAAGATTTCGGCCGAGCGCGAAAAGGCTTCCTGCGCCTTGCCCATCACGAAGGGCGCGCGGGTCATGGATTCGACGCCGCCGGCAATGGCAAGCTCGATCTCGCCGGAGCGGATGGCGCGGCCGGCGGCGCCGACGGCATCGAGGCCGGAGGCGCAGAGCCGGTTCAAGGTCTGGCCGGGAACCGAATCGGGAAGACCTGCAAGCAGCAGCGCCATGCGCGCGACGTTGCGATTGTCCTCGCCGGCCTGGTTGGCGCAGCCGAAGAAGACTTCGTCCACCTGCGCCCAGTCGAGATTGGGGTGCTTGGCCATCAGCGCCTTGATCGGAGCGGCGGCGAGATCGTCGGCGCGCACCTTGGCGAGCGAGCCGCCGAAACGGCCGATCGGGGTCCGCACGGCATCGCAGATAAAGACGTCACGCATCATCGTTCTCCCTGAATGCCGCGGTCCGGCGAAAATTCTTCAATGTCGGCGGAGTTTTAGGAGGGCGGCCGCGGCAGGTCAATTGACGGTTTCGCGGGCCGCATATTCGAAACCCTCCGTCATTCCGGGGCGCGACGAAGTCGCGAGCCCGGAATCCATTTGCCGGCATGACGTGCGGCCCGATGGATTCCGGGCCTGCGCCTGGCGGCGCATCCCGGAATGACGACTGAGAATGTGGCAGCGCCTCATTGCGGACAACGTGGAAAACCTCCTCTGTCAGGCCAAACCGATAGGACCACGCGGCGAAATTTTGTAGGTTGCGCCGCCCATGACGATGCAACAGCCCATTCCCGTCCCGCCCCCTGACGAAACGCCGGCTCCGCAGGCAGAAGCCGCCGCGCGCGTCACGCCGATGATGGAACAGTATCTGGAGATCAAGGCGGCGCATCAGGGCCTCTTGCTGTTCTACCGGATGGGCGATTTCTACGAGCTGTTCTTCGAGGACGCCGAGATCGCCTCGAGGACGCTCGGTATCGTCCTGACCAAGCGCGGCAAGCATCAGGGCAACGACATCCCGATGTGCGGCGTGCCGGTCGAGCGCTCCGAGGATTATCTGCACCGACTGATCAGCGCCGGCCACCGGGTCGCGGTGTGCGAGCAGACCGAGGATCCTGCGGCGGCGAAAGCGCGCGGCAACAAGAGCGTCGTGCGCCGCGGCGTGGTGCGACTGGTGACGCCAGGCACGCTGACCGAGGACACGCTGCTCGATGCGCGCGCCAACAATTACCTGCTGGCGATCGCGCGGGCGCGCTCATCCGCCGGCGGCGACCGCTTCGGGCTTGCCTGGATCGATATCTCGACCGCCGAATTCACGGTCACCGAATGCTCCAGCGGCGAGCTCGCCGCAACGCTGGCGCGCATCAATCCGAACGAAGCGATCGTCACTGACGCCCTTTATGGCGACAACGAGCTCGCCCAGACGCTGCGGGAGCTGCCGGCGGTGACGCCGGTGACCCGCGATGTCTTCGACGGTGCCACCGCCGAGAAGCGCCTTTGCGACTATTTCGCCGTCGCGACCATGGACGGGCTGGCGCAGCTGTCGCGGCTGGAAGCGACCGCCGCTGCGGCCGCGGTGACCTATGTCGACCGCACCCAGGTCGGCAAGCATCCGCCGCTGTCGCCGCCTGCGCGCGAAGCCTCCGGCGCGACCATGGCAATCGATCCCGCTACCCGCGCCAATCTCGAGCTGACGCGGACGCTCGCGGGCGAACGCCGCGGCTCGCTGCTCGATGCCATCGACTGCACCGCGACCTCGGCCGGCTCGCGCCTGCTGGCGCAGCGGCTCGCGGCGCCCTTGACCGATGCGCCGGCAATCGCTCGGCGGCTCGACGCCGTCAGCGCCTTTGTTGCGGATTCGGCGACGCGCGAGGACATCCGCAGCATTTTGCGCGGTGCGCCCGACATGTCGCGGGCTCTGGCCCGTCTCTCGGTCGGCCGCGGCGGCCCGCGCGATCTTGCAGGCTTGCGCGACGGCATCATCGCTGCCGACCAGGTGCTGACGCGGCTGTCCGAGCTCGACCAGCCGCCGCAGGAGATCGCTGCGGTGATGGCGGCGCTGCAACGCCCTTCGCGCCAGCTCGCCGCCGAATTCGCCCGCGCGCTCGACGAGCAATTGCCGCTGCTCAAGCGGGACGGCGGCTTCGTGCGTGCCGGCTATGAGCCGGCGCTCGACGAGGCGCGGAACCTGCGCGACGCCTCGCGCCTGGTCGTCGCCTCGATGCAGGCGCGCTACGCCGACGACACCGGCGTGAAGGGCCTCAAGATCCGGCACAACAACGTGCTCGGCTATTTCGTCGAGGTCACCGCCCAGCACGGCGACAAGCTGATGTCGGCGCCGCTGAATGCGACCTTCATCCATCGCCAGACGCTGGCGGGCCAGGTGCGGTTCACGACCTCAGAGCTTGGCGAGATCGAAGCCAAGATCGCCAATGCCGGCGACCGCGCGCTCGGCCTCGAGCTCGAGATCTTCGAGCGGCTCTGCGCCAAGGCGCTGGAGATCAGCGACGATCTGCGCGCCGCCGCGCAAGGCTTTGCGCTGCTCGATGTCGCAACGTCGCTGGCCAAGCTCGCGGTCGACGAAAACTATGTGCGGCCCGAGGTCGATGGCTCGCTCGCCTTTGCGATCGAGGCCGGTCGTCATCCCGTGGTCGAGCAGGCCCTGAAGCGCAACGGCGAGCCGTTCATCGCCAACGCCTGCGATCTCTCGCCGAGCCCGGCGCAAAGATCCGGCCAGCTCTGGCTGCTGACCGGCCCGAATATGGCCGGTAAATCGACCTTCCTGCGCCAGAACGCGCTGATTGCGCTGATGGCCCAGATCGGCAGCTTCGTGCCGGCGGCTCGCGCGCGGATCGGCATCATCGATCGCCTGTTCTCGCGCGTCGGTGCCGCCGACGACCTCGCCCGCGGCCGCTCCACCTTCATGGTCGAGATGGTCGAGACGGCGGCGATCCTGAACCAGGCCGGCGAGCGGGCGCTTGTCATCCTCGACGAGATCGGCCGCGGCACCGCGACCTTCGACGGCCTCTCGATCGCCTGGGCCGCGATCGAGCATCTGCATGAGAGCAACCGCTGCCGCACGCTGTTCGCGACGCACTACCACGAGCTGACCGCGCTCTCGGCCAAGCTGCCACGCATGTTCAACGCGACCGTGCGGGTGAAGGAATGGCAGGGCAATGTGGTGTTCCTGCACGAGGTGCTGCCGGGCTCGGCCGACCGCTCCTACGGCATCCAGGTCGCCAAGCTCGCAGGCCTGCCGCCGGCCGTGATCACGCGTGCCAAATCGGTGCTGGCGAAGCTCGAAGCGCAGGACCGCGGCCAGACGGCGCGAGCGCTCGCCGACGATCTCCCGCTGTTCGCCGTCCCCTCGCGCGCCGCCGCGGAAGCCGCCCCGCCCACCGAGGCCGAGCTGCTGATGGACGCCGTGAAGGCACTCCATCCGGACGAGATGTCGCCGCGCGAGGCGCTCGACGCGCTCTATGCGCTGAAGGCCAAGCTGCCGAAGCAATAACGGCGCCGTAGGGTGGGTTAGCCCTGCAGATGTGCGAAGCGCATCTGCTCGGCGTAACCCACCAGTTCTTTGCCGCGTAGACGAAGCTGGTGGGTTACGCTGCGCTAACCCACCGTACGATTCCCGCTACGATTCCTGCGCGCTTCGCCTACGCCCTCGCCGCGATCGCGGCCGCTTCCGCGGCGGCGCGCTGCATGCTGGTCGACATCTCGTTCGTGACCGTGCTCTGCTCCTCGATGGCGGCAGCGGTCGAGGTGACGTATTCGCTGACGTTATTGATCGCCTGCTTGATCGAGCTCAATGCGCTGACGACGTCGCCGGAGATGCCGTTGAGGCTGCCGATCTCCTGGCCGATCTTGTCGGTGGCCTGCTTGGCCTGGTTGGCGAGGCTCTTCACTTCGGACGCCACCACGGCAAAGCCGCGGCCGGCTTCACCTGCGCGGGCGGATTCGATCGTGGCGTTCAGCGCGAGCAGATTGATCTGGCCGGTGATGTTGTTGATCATCTCGACGATGCCGCTCATCGCCTGCGCGGCTTCGGTGAGGCGCTGGGCCTGCGAGTCGGCCGCGGAGACCTGATCCACCGCGCTCATCGCGGTCTCGCGCGACTTGGTCATCGCCTCGGAGATCTCCCGCACCGACGCGTTGAGTTCCTCCGAGCCGGCGGCGACCGATTCCATCATGCCGCGGACACGCTCGTTGCCCATGCGGACCAGCACCTGCTTGGTGGTGTCGGTGGCATATTTCACGACCTTGAACGGCTTGCCGTTGAGGTCGAAGATCGGATTGTAGGAGGCCTGGATGTAGACTTCCTTGCCGCCCTTGCCGATACGCTTGTACTCCCCCGCCTGGTATTCGCCGCGGTTGAGCTTGGCCCAGAATTCGCGATAGCCGGCGCCGTCGCGCTCGCTGGGCTCGACGAACATGCTGTGATGCTTGCCCTTGATATCGGCCAGCGAATAGCCGAGCGCAGCGAGGAAGTTGGCATTGGCCGTGATGATCGTGCCGTCCATGTTGAACTCGATCACGGCCTGCGCCTTGTCGATCGCCGCGATCTGACCCGCCAGATCGGCGCTCTTCAGCTTCTCGGCCGTGATATCGGTTGCGTATTTGACGACGCCGAACGGCTTGCCATTCTCGTCGAACATCGGATTGTAGGAAGCGAGAATCCAGACCTCGCGGCCGCCCTTGCCGGTGCGCTTGAACTCGCCGGCCTGGTATTCGCCGCGGTTGAGCTTGGCCCAGAACTCGCGATAGGCGGCGCCATTGCGGTCAGCCTCAGGCACGAACATGCTATGATGCTTGCCCTGGATCTCGGCGAGCGAATAGCCGAGCGCCTTGCAGAAATTCTCGTTGGCGGTGACGACTGTGCCGTCGAGCTTGAATTCGATCACCGCCTGGGCACGGCTGCTGGCGGCGATCTTCGAGGCGTCCGTCATGCTCCGGACCTTCTTCTCGGTGATGTCGGTCGCGATCTTGGCGACCATCACCGCCTTGCCGTTGCCGTCGAGCACCGGATTGTAGGATGCTTCGATCCAGATCTCGTGGCCGTCCTTCGCGATTCGCTTGAACTCGCGCGCCTGATATTCGCCACGGTTCAGTGCGGCCCAGAACGCCCTGTACTCGGCGGTATCGCGCTGCTCGGCCGGCACGAACATCGAGTGATGCTTGCCCCGGATTTCGTCGAGCCGATAGCCGAGGGCATCGAGAAAATTCTTGTTGGCCGTGATGATCGTTCCATCGAGGTTGAATTCGATCATCGCCTGCGAGCGGCCAATGGCATCGAGCCGCGCCTGTGCATCACTTTGGGACTTGCGACCGAACATCCGAACGTCTCCTCGATGAGAAATGGTTTTTGCATGACGCAGGCGGCGTAGCCGTCACGCCCGAAAATTTTCGGCTCGCACATCACTCGGGGGTTTTGGAACAACGGGCCCGCATTGAACGTGGGCGCCTCAACAGCCGATGAGTATATTTGCGGGCAAAGCGCAAAGATTAAATTAACGACGCTATCGAAATCGCGCAGCCAAGCACCGCAGAACTACTGTCCGCTCCCCGCAAAAAATCCGTGCGGAATGCTTACGCTTCAATGCGCCGTCTTCGGCGTCCATACCACCACAGCGTCAGGTTCCACGTCACGCAGGTTGCAAGCGCCAGAAGAAGACCAACCAGCGATCCAAATTCCACGACCGCACCGTGCATCACCGCGATCGCCGTTCCGAATCCGAGCAGACCCCACGCGGAACTCGCAAGCACGGCAGCGGTCGGCGGGCCGCCGATGCGGGGATGCAGGATCACCATCATGCTGGAGAACACCACGGGAAACAGCGCAATGATGCCGCTGATGCGAGGGCCGACCCAATTCGACGTCGAAACGACGATGGCGACGAGGGTCGCGACCAATGCGGCCCGCATCGGGATGTCGTACCAGCGGCGCGTCACCAGCGGCATCTTCACGTGGCGATAGCCTGAGAGCAATGGAATGCAGATGCCGAAGGCAATGAAGTTCGCGGCAAGGCCGGCGGTGAGCGTCCAGTCGAACAGGCGGATAACGGAGGCGATCGCGATCCAGACCGCGAACGCGCTGCCGCAACTGACCGCCATGCTGTGCCGCTGCGCCAGCACGACATAGGTAAGCCCCATGAAGATCGTCGCGGCGTTGACCGGCAGGCTCGACAGCGCACCCTGCGCGATGAAGGCGGCGTCATGATCGATGGCGAGGAAGACGTAGGAGGGCCCGGCGGAAACCGGCAGCGTCGCCACCAGCGCTCCGATCGCCGGCCCCGAGCGCTCGGTGATGATCGAGGCCGACACGACGAACGCCGCCGCGATTGCCATGCGCAGGAAGAGGAAGAGGAGGAAGTGGAGGTCGAGGGGCATTTTTTGTTGTCATCCCGGACAAGCGCGCGGAGCGGCGCGCAGATCCGGGATCCATAACCACAGGCTTCGCTGCGTTAGACGGTCGGAGTGACCAGTAGGACGAGACAGTCGGCGTCAGGGATAATGGGTCCTGGCTTTCGCCAGGACGACACCAATTGCGGAGTAGAGACTTCGCCCCTCACATCCGCTGCATCGACACCGAAACTTTTGGGCCGTTCTTGATGGTCTGATAGACCACGCAATAGCGCTCGGTGAGCTTGAGCAGGAGATCGAGCTTGTCCTGCGGTGCCGGCGTGTCGACCTCGAAGCGCAGGCGGATCTCGGCGAAGCCGACCGGTGTCTCCTTGTCGACGCCGAGCGTGCCGCGGAAATCCAGATCGCCTTCGGCATAGACGTTGCCGGTCTTCAAGGGCACCTCGAGCGCGGTCGCGACCGATTTCAGCGTGACGCCGGCGCAGGCAACCAAGGCTTCCAGCAGCATGTCGCCGGAGCAGAGCTCGAGGCCGGAGCCTCCTGTGGCGGGATGCAGGCCTGCGACTGCGAGCGCGCGGCCGGTCTCGACCTTGCAGGCGATGCCTTCGCCGTCGGTGGAGCCCTTCGCCTTGAGCGTGATCAGCGCTGCCTTGGGATCGGTCTTGTAGCGCTCCTTGATCGGGGCCTGCATCTGGCGCAGTTCGGCGGCGTCCATTTTGTTCTCTCCCGGGACAATTGCTCCTTGATGTACCGGCTCGTGGCGAAATTGTCACCACCACATGGCCTGACCGGGACCCTGGGTTGCGTCACGGTCGGGCACATTGCGGTCGAGCGAACGGTCGAGTGACGTCAGCACGCTTCGCTTGAAAGTCTCGAACAGCAGCGAGTTGCGGTCGCGCGGACGGGTCAGATTGATCTCGATCTGGTCGAACAGCCGTCCCGGCCGCGGCCGCATCACCAGAACGCGATCGGCCAGCACGACGGCCTCGTCGACGTCATGCGAGACGAGGATCAAGGTCGGACGCGTGTCGGCCCAGAGGTCGAGCAGATGATCCTGCAAATCCCGGCGGGTGAAGGCATCAAGCGCGGAGAATGGCTCGTCGAGCAGGAGCACCTCGGGCTGCGGCACCAGCGCCCGCGCAATCGCGACCCGCTGGGCCTGCCCGCCCGAGAGCTCGCGCGGCCAGGCCTGCGCCTTGTCGGCGAGGCCAACGCGCTCCAGCGCGCGGGCCACCTTCTCGCGCCGCTCGGCCCCGGGGAGATCGGCGATGCCAAAGCCGATATTGTCGGCAACGCTGAGCCAGGGCAGCAGCCGCGGCTCCTGGAAGATGATGCCGATCTTGGCGTGCGGCGAAGCGATCGCCTCGCTGTCGAGCGTCACCGTTCCGGAACTGGCGCGGTCGAGGCCGGCGATGGCGCGAAGCAACGTGGATTTGCCGCAACCGGAGCCGCCGATGATGGCGATGATCTCGCCCTGCCCGATCTCGGCGGAGAAGCGGGCCAGCGCCTCGACGCCATTGGGATAGGTCTTGCTGACCCGGTCGAGCGCGAGCATTGCGTTACGCCCCCTTGGTGCGGGAGAAGGCGTCCTGCCAGCGCAGGAACGGCGCCGCGGCGAGCTCGATCAGCCAGTCCGTCAGCTTGCCGAGAATAGCGAAGATCACGATGGCGGCGAGGATCTGCGCCGGCTTGCCGAGCTGCTGGCCGTCGAGCAGGAGATAGCCGAGCCCTTCGGAGGCGCCGATCAATTCGGCGGCGACCACGAACATCCAGCCGAGACCAAGGCCAACACGCAAGGATACGACATAGGCCGGCAGCACGGCAGGCAGCAGGATGCGGCGGATCATCGCAAAGCCGGAGAGGCGGAAGGTGCGGCCGACCTCGACGATCTTGCGATCGACCGAGAGGATCGCGCCCATTACGCCGAGATAGACCGGGAAGAACACGCCGGCCGCGATCAGCGTGATCTTCGAGGTCTCGAAGATGCCGAGCCACAGGATGAACAGCGGCACCCAGGCGAGCGAGGGAATCGCGCGCAGCGCCTGCACGGTCGGATCGAGCAGCCGCCGCGCCAGTGACCAATAGCCGGAGATGGCACCGAGCAACGTGCCCGCGACCACGCCGAAGGCGAAGCCGAGCCCGACCCGCCACAGCGTCGCGGCGATGTGGCGGAGCAGCTCGCCGGAGCGGGCAAGATCCGCAATGGCGGCGAACACCCGCGAGGGCGGCGGCACCAGCCGGCCATTGGACCAGCCGAGCCAGACCACAAGCTCCCAGCCGAGCGCGAGCGTCGCCGGCAACAGCAGCCCCAGCACGGGCCGCGCATAGCGCGACAACCGCGAGGGCGCGACGGCGTTTTCGGCCGGTTCCGATGATTGCTGCAGCACTGGCGCGTCGGAGATCATGGCCGGTAGGAAGCGCGTCTGGGGCGGGAACGCAACCGTGTTGCCAAGCTCTCCGCCGTCGTCCCGGCGAAGGCCAGCGGCGGCCTCGCCTGTCCATCCTCCCGCCACCTCCGTAGCCCGGATGGAGCGAAGCGCAATCCGGGAATCGAGCCGCGGATAGAGTGGTCCCGGATTTCGCTGCGCTCCATCCGGGCTACGAGACCGCGATCAATTCGTCGGCAGTGGGACCTGGTCGTCAATGAGCGCATCCAGCGTCGCCTTCACGTCGACCTTGGCGTCGACAACGCCGGCCTGTTGCAGCGCGAGGCCGGCAGCGAGGATCGACTCGCGCTGGGGCGCGCCGATGCGGCTGTGGGTCAGCTCGGTGCGCTCCTTGAGCTGCTTGTCGACGACGGCTTCGGGAAGCTTCGTCACGGCGATGAAGGTCCTCTTCAGTTCGTCGTAATTCGCCAGCGAATATTTGCGCGCCTCTTCGTAAGTTGCGAGCACGCGGCGGGCGATGTCCGGATAGTCCTTCAAGAACTGCTCGCGCACATTGAGGATGCCCCAGGTGTTGGCGTCGGCCTTGCGATAGAACAGCTTTGCGCCTTCCTCGATCTCGGCCTGCGCCATCATCGGATCGAGGCCGGCCCAGGCGTCGACGTCGCCGCGGATCAGCGCGGTCTTGCCGTCGGCGTGCTGGAGCAGCACCGGCGTGATGTCCCTCTCAGTCAGCCCCGCGCCCAGCAGCGCGCGCACCAGGAAGATGTGCGGATCGGTGCCGCGCGTCACCGCGACGCGCTTGCCTTTGAGGTCGGCAACGCTTGCAATCTTGGAATCCTTTGATGCGACGAGCGCCGTCCACTCGGGACGCGAATAGACATAGATCGACTTGATCGGGTTGCCGTTGATGCGCGCGACCAGCGCAGCCGAGCCCGCGGTCGAGCCGAAATCGATCGAGCCGGCGTTGAGGAACTCGAGCGCCTTGTTGGAGCCGGCCGACTGCACCCAGGTGATGGTGATGCCGTCCTTGGCGAACTCCTTCTCCAGCAACCCCTTCTGCTTCAGCACCAGCGACACCGGATTGTAGGTCGCCCAGTCGATGCGGATTTCCTTGAGCGGGTCGGCCGCCCGTGCCGCGGGGGACACGGCGAGCACAACAGCTCCCGCCAGCAAGATTCGTCGTGTGATGTCGGCCATGCCCAGGATCCTCTAAAACTTCATTGTTTTTCAATGAGTTATGTCTAGAGGTCAACGAGAAAATCCCACCCTTGAAGGCGCGGGACTTGAGAACAATTTTGCGCGACGTCGGCGATTTCCAGCATGGAACGACTATTGCTGGCGAATGGCTGATGACAGCGCCTGCCGCCTCTTATATCCGGTGGAGACATGGATAGCGTTGCGACCGAGCATAAGCCACCGCTGGATGACCGTTTCGACACTGCGCGGATCACCGTTGCGGTCGATGGGCTTGCCGAAAGGCATCAGGGCCGCGAGGACGCGTTCCGCACCGCACTCGCGCAACTGCTCAAGGCGGAACTGATCGCCGCGCGCGCCGCAGCACAAGCGATCCTGCTGAAGGACCGCCACGGCCGCCGCTGCGCCGAGCGGCTGTGCCACGTGCAGGACGAGATCATCCGCATCCTCTACTCGGCCGCGACGCGTCACCTCTACCGCTCGCCGATCCCGAGCGGCGCCGAACGCATGGCGGTGGTGGCGACCGGCGGCTACGGCCGCGGTCTGATGGCTCCGGAATCGGACATCGATCTGCTCTTCATCCTGCCCTACAAGCAGACCGCCTGGGGCGAGCAGGTGGCTGAGGCCATTCTCTATTGCCTCTGGGACATGGGTCTGAAGGTCGGCCACGCCACGCGCTCAGTCGACGAATCGATCCGCCAGGCGCGCGGCGACATGACCATCCGCACCGCGATCCTGGAGACGCGCTTTCTCACCGGCGACCAGCCGCTCTATAACGAGTTGGTCGAACGCTTCGACAAGGAAGTGGTGCAGGGCACCGCATCCGAGTTCGTCACCGCCAAGCTCGCCGAGCGCGAGGAACGCCATCGCCGCGGCGGCCAGTCGCGCTATCTGGTCGAGCCCAACGTCAAGGACGGCAAGGGGGCGCTACGCGACCTGCACACGCTGTTCTGGATCGCCAAATACGTCTATCGCGTCCGCGACACCGACGAGCTGGTCGAACGCGGCGTGTTCGACGCACAGGAATATCGCAGCTTCCGTCGCTGCGCCGACTTCCTCTGGTCGGTGCGTTGCAATCTGCATTTCTACTGCGGGCGACCCGAGGAGCGGCTGTCGTTCGATCTCCAGCGCGAGATCGCGATCAGGCTCGGCTACACCTCGCATCCCGGCATGCAGGATGTCGAGCGCTTCATGAAGCACTACTTCCTGGTCGCCAAGGAAGTCGGCAACCTCACCGCCATCCTATGCGCCAAGCTCGAGGACCAGCAGGCCAAGCCCGCCCCGGTGCTGAGCCGAATGATGGCACGCTTGCGCCCCACGCAAGTGAAGCGGCGCGTGCCCGACAGTGACGACTTCATCGTCGACAACAACCGGATCAACGTCGCCGCGCCCGACGTCTTCAAGCACGATCCGGTCAATCTGATCCGCATTTTCCGCCTGGCGCAGAAGAACAACCTCGCCTTCCATCCGGACGCGATGCGCGACGTGACGCGCTCGCTCGGCCTGATCAACGCGCAGATGCGCGAGAATCCCGAAGCCAACCGGCTGTTCATGGAGATCCTGACCTCCGACAATGCCGAGATCGTGCTGCGACGGATGAACGAAACAGGCGTGCTCGGTCATTTCATCCGCGCCTTCGGCAAGATCGTCTCGATGATGCAGTTCAACATGTATCATCACTACACGGTGGACGAGCACCTGATCCGTTGCATCGGCTTCCTCCAGGAGATCGAACGCGGCGTCAGCGAAGAGTTCACGCTGGCCAGCGACCTGTTTCGCAAGATCCGGGCCGAGCACCGGCCGGTGATCTACGTCGCGACCCTGCTGCACGACATCGCCAAGGGGCGGCTGGAAGATCATTCGATCGCAGGCGCCAAAGTGGCGCGGCGGCTGTGCCCGCGGCTCGGCTTCAGCGCTGCTGACACCGAGCTCGTGGCCTGGCTGATCGAGGAACATCTGACGATGTCCACGGTGGCGCAGTCGCGCGACCTCTCCGACCGCAAGACCATCGAGAATTTTGCCGCCGTGGTGCAGTCGGTCGAGCAGATGAAGCTGCTTACCATCCTGACCACCGCCGACATCCGCGGCGTCGGCCCCGGCGTGTGGAACGGCTGGAAGGCGCAGCTCTTGCGCTCGCTGTATTACGAGACCGAGCCGGTGCTGACCGGCGGCTTCTCGGAGGTCGACCGCGGCAAGCGCCTCACGGCCGCCTATGCCGAATTCCGCCACGCCTTCGCCGAATGGCCGGCCGACGAGCTCGACGCCTATATCGGCCGGCACTATCCCGCCTATTGGCTCAAGGTCGAGTTGCCGCGCAAAATTCGCCACGCGCGCTTCGTGCGATCGAGCGAGCAGGCCGGCCACAAGCTCGCGATCAATGTCGGCTTCGACGAGGTGCGCGGCGTCACCGAGCTCACGATCTTCGCCGCCGACCACCCCTGGCTGCTCTCGATCATCGCAGGCGCCTGTGCCTCCGCCGGCGCGAACATCGTCGACGCGCAGATCTACACCACGACCGATGGCCGCGCGCTGGACACGATCTCCATCTCCAGGGAATACGACCGCGACGAGGACGAAGGCCGGCGCGCCACCCGGATCGGCGAGATGATCGAGGACGTGCTCGAAGGCAAGCTGCGCCTGCCCGAAGTGGTGGCGCGGCGCACCGTGCGCAGCAAGGCGCGGCCCTTCGTGATCGAACCTGAAGTGACCATCAACAATCAATGGTCAGATCGCTACACCGTGATCGAGGTCTCCGGCCTCGACCGCCCCGGCCTGCTCTACGAGCTGACCACGGCGATCTCGAAGCTCAACCTCAACATCGCCTCGGCCCATGTCGCGACCTTCGGCGAGCGCGCCCGCGACGTGTTCTACGTCACCGATTTGCTGGGCGCGCAAATCAACGCCCCGACTCGCCAGGCCGCGATCAAGAGCGCATTGACCCATGTGATGGCCGGCGACAAGGCGGTTCAGCCGGCGGCGTGATTTTCGTCTGTCATTCCGGGGCGCGCGAAGCGCGAACCCGGAATCCATTCATCGGTATGATCGACGACGCCTGATGGATTCTCAGGTGCGCAATTGCGCACCATAGTTCGCCGCTTGCGCGGCGCCCCGGAATGACGAGCTAGGAATTGACGCGTACTATCGCTTCAAACCTCCACCCCCTCATGCCGCAGCAGCCACCTCTTCCGCTGCAGCCCACCGCCATATTTCACCAGCGAACCGTCCGCGCCGATCAGGCGATGGCATGGCAGCACCACGCTGATCGGGTTGGAGCCATTGGCGTGGCCGACTGCTCTGATGGCCCGGGGCATCTCGATCTTCGCCGCCAAGGCGCCGTAGCTCATCGTGGTGCCCGCTGGAATCGCCGCGAGCGCCGTCCAGACTTTTTGCTGGAACGGCGTGCCGGCGATGCGCCAATCAATCCGCATGAGCTGACCGAGGTCACCTTCGAAATATGCGGACAGCGCCGTCTTCATTGCCGCTGGCGCAGGCCGATCGACCAGCTCCACCGCGCCATGATGCAAGCGCAGCAGCTCGCGCATGCGAGGCTCGTAATCGTCCCAATCGAGCGCGCGCAACGCGCCATCGCTGTCCGTGACCAGCAGCGCGATCCCGATCGGCGTCGCGAGCCGATCGAGGCCGAAGCGTTCGGGAGTCCTGGTTGATCGAGCAGGCATTGCGGCACCATCACTTCGAAACACACGTCGCACTTGCCATGCCGGCCGTGCTAACGTCCACCCGAAAGCTGACGCTTCTGGGGGCTCAACTTGATTCTGATCGCCAATGTCCTGGTGGCGCTCGTCGCCGCACTGCACGCCTATTTCCTGATCCTGGAGATGTTTCTCTGGGACAAGCCGCTCGGCTTGAAGACATTTCGCAATACGCCCGACAAAGCCGAGATCACGAAAGTGCTGGCGGCCAATCAGGGACTCTACAACGGCTTCCTCGTCGCCGGCCTGATCTGGGGGTTGCTGCATGGCAACCCGGCCTTCGCGTTCCAGATCAAGGTGTTCTTCCTGCTCTGCGTGATCGTGGCCGGCGCCTATGGCGCGGCAACAGTCAGCACGCGCATCCTGATCGTGCAGGCGGTGCCGGCCGCGATCGCGCTGATTGCACTGTTCCTCGCCTAAGTCCTTGGCCTGAGACGCTCCGGCGCAGCGCCGCGATCCTTGGGCGCGGCCTGCCCTTCCTCCACACTCTCCGGCAGCAATGGCAACCGTTGCAAGCAACGGGAAAAGACCATCGGCCGGAAAATTCCGTCAGGAGGAACAACCCAACATGAGCGCTCGCGGAGCCTTCATAGTTGCCACGGCGGCGCTCGCCTTCGCGTTCTCCGCCCGTCAAGCCTTCTCCAGTCCAGCCCTGGCCGAGAAGAAATACGACACCGGCGCGAGCGACACCGAGATCAAGATCGGCCAGAAAGTCGCTTTCCCGCCCTGCAAGTAATCTTGCGTCGCAGTAACGGCTCCGCCACACTGCGGCCCAGCGATGACGTCCGCCCGCCGCCGCGGTGACGGAAAGACCATCGGCGATAACAAACGGAGGAAATTGCGAATGAGGAACGGATTTTTGCATCTGGTCACTGGCACGGCGCTGGCCCTGGCGCTGTCAGTCTCGGCGGCCAATGCCCAGAAGAAATATGATCCCGGCGCGTCGGACACCGAGATCAAGATCGGACAGACCAACCCGTTCAGCGGCCCCGCCTCCGCCTATGCCACTATCGGCAAGACACAGGCTGCCTACATGAAGATGATCAACGACCAGGGCGGCGTGAACGGCCGCAAGATCAACCTGATCCAGTACGATGACGCCTATTCGCCGCCGAAGGCCGTCGAGCAGGTGCGCAAGCTGGTCGAGAGCGACGAGGTGCTGCTCACCTTCCAGCTCCTCGGCACGCCGTCGAATGCCGCCGTGCAGAAATATCTGAACTCCAAAAAGGTGCCGCAGCTCTTCGCAGCCACCGGCGCCTCGCGGTTCACCGATCCGAAGAATTTTCCGTGGACCATGGGCTTCAATCCCAACTACTTCGTCGAAGGCCGCATCTACGGCCAGTACATTCTGAAGGAGCATCCCAACGCCAAGATCGGCGTGCTCTATCAGAACGACGACCTCGGCAAGGACTATCTGAACGGCCTCAAGGCCGGCCTCGGCGACAAGGCCGCCAAGATGATCGTGACCGAAGCATCCTACGAGGTCTCCGACCCGACCGTCGATTCACAGATCCTCAAGATCAAGGACGGCGGTGCCGACCTGTTTTTCAGCGCCACCACGCCGAAGCAGGCCGCGCAGGCGATCAAGAAGATCGCCGAGCTCGGCTGGCACCCGGTGCAGATCCTCGACATCAACGCCACCTCGGTCGGCGCAGTGATGAAGCCCGCCGGGCTCGAGGCTTCCAAGGGCGTGATCAGCGTCAACTACGGCAAGGATCCGCTGGACCCGACCTGGAAAGACGACCCCGCCATGAAAAAGTACTTCGATTTCATGGCGAAGTACTATCCGGAGGGCGACAAGGATTCGAGCTTCAACTCCTATGGCTACATGACGAGTCAGTTGATGATTGACGTGCTGAAGCAGTGCGGGGACGATCTGACTCGTGAAAACGTGATGAAGCAGGCGACCAACCTGAAGAACGTGCAGCTCGATCTCCTGCTGCCGGGGATCACCGTCAACACCTCCCCGACCGACTACCGCGTCAACAAGCAGCTTCAGATGATGAGGTTCAACGGCGAGCGCTGGGAGCTGTTCGGCCCGATCCTCGAGGATGCGGGCCCGGCGGGCTAGGGGTTACATTCTGGACTGCAATCGGCGGCCTGCGGGCCGCCGATTTTTTGCAGCGTCTATCCCGGTATCTCGCCAAAATTCTTCCCCACCGGCAGCACCGCGTGCCGGATCAAACGCGAATCCTCCACTGCAGCCTGGCGGTGCTTGACCGCTTCCCGATAGACGGGGTCGCGGATCATCTCGACGAAGGCGGCGACGCTGGGGTATTCGGCGATGAAGCAGTGGTCCCAACGCTCCTCTTGCGGGCCGATCAGCATCAGCTCGAACCGGCCCTGCCAGACGATGCGGCCACCAAGGCGCGTGAACACCGGACCGCTCTCGCGGCCATACGCCGCATAGGCTTCCGCGCCGCTCGCCTTGCGGCCGTCGGGATAGGCCGCCTCTTTGCGTAAGCGCACCAGATTGAGCATGTGGATCGGGCCGGGGCGGTCGTTCTCCCGGAATTGCGCAAAAATCTCCTTGGTCGGATCGATGTGGCCCATGGGTGATTCCTCTTCTTGTGCCTTCGATCCTAACGCCCGCGCCCTCGAAGCGGAACTGCGGCAGGCGAATGCCGCACCTCCTAATCACGCGTTAACCTCGGGGTAACCGGGCCTTAAACAGCGACCGCTAGCGTGCGGCGGGGCGGGGTGACCGGGCGTTTTGCGTATGGGGTCGGCAAAGAAAAAGGGTGGGCGGAAGGAGCCGTTGTTCGGCTTGCCCGCGGCGCTTGCCGATCTGCGCCTGACGGCGGCCGATCGCATTCCCGGCGGCGACGACAAGCCGAAGAAATCGACCGGCAAGCGCAAGACCGAGCCCTCCGACGACGAGCCGCCGCGCGAGCGCAAGGCACCCGCCAAGAGCAGCGCTGCCAAGAGCAGTGGTGCCAAGCGCCGGTCGCGATCATCGATCAGCGCCGGCCTCGGCCGCCTCGTCTATTGGGGCGCCGTGCTGAGCCTCTGGGCCGTGATCGCCGTCATCGGCGTCGTGATCTGGGTCGGCGCCCATCTGCCGCCGATTCAGTCGCTGGAAATTCCAAAACGCCCGCCGACCATCCAGATCGTCGGTATCGACGGCAGCCTGCTGGCGCAGCGCGGCGAGATGGCCGGTGCCAACGTCTCGCTGAAGGATCTGCCGCCCTATCTGCCGAGGGCCTTCATCGCCATCGAGGACCGCCGCTTCTATTCGCATTTCGGCATCGACCCGGTCGGCATCCTGCGCGCCCTCGTCACCAATGTGCTCCATCGTGGCGTGTCGCAGGGCGGCTCGACGCTGACGCAGCAGCTGGCGAAGAATCTGTTCCTGACCCAGGAGCGCACCATGGCGCGCAAGCTGCAGGAGGCGGAGCTCGCGATCTGGCTGGAACGCAAGCATTCCAAGAACGAGATCCTGGAGCTCTATCTCAACCGCGTCTATTTCGGCTCCGGCGCCTACGGCGTCGAAGCCGCCGCGCAGAAATATTTCGGCAAGCCGGCCAAGAACGTCACGATCGCGGAAGCCGCGATGCTGGCCGGGCTGGTCAAATCGCCCTCGCGCCTTGCGCCGAACCGCAATCCGGAAGGCGCGGAGGCGCGCGCTCAGGTCGTGCTGGCGGCGATGGCCGATGCCAAGTTCATCACTGACGCACAGGCGCAGGCCTCGATCGGCCACCCCTCCTACGTCGTGAAGCCCGTCGGCGCCGGAACCGTGAACTACGTCGCCGACTGGATCGGCGAGGTGCTGGACGATCTCGTCGGCCAGATCGACGACAGTATCAAGGTCGAGACCACGATCGATCCGAAACTGCAGGCCTTGGCGGAAACCGCCATCATCGACGAGCTCGCGGCCAAGAGCGTGAAGTTCAATGTCAGCCAGGGCGCGCTGGTGGCGATGACACCTGACGGTGCGGTGCGCGCCATGGTCGGCGGGCGGAACTATTCCGAGAGCCAGTACAATCGCGCGGTGACCGCAAAACGCCAGCCCGGCTCATCCTTCAAGCCGTTCGTCTATCTGACGGCGATGGAGCAGGGGCTGACGCCCGACACCATCCGCCAGGACGCCCCGATCGAGGTCAAGGGCTGGAGACCTGAGAACTACACCCACGAATATTTCGGCCCGGTGACGCTGACCCAGGCGCTGGCGATGTCGCTCAACACCGTCGCCATCCGCCTCGGCCTCGAGGTCGGACCGAAGAACGTGGTGCGCACCGCGCACCGGCTCGGCATCGCCTCCAAACTCGATCCCAACGCCTCGATCGCGCTCGGCACCTCTGAAGTTTCAGTCGTCGAGCTGGTCGGCGCCTATGCGCCGTTCGCCAATGGCGGCTTCGCGGCGACGCCGCATGTGGTGACGCGGATCAGGACTCTCGACGGCAAGCTGCTCTACATGCGCCAGCCCGACGAACATAATCAGGTGATCGAGCCGCGCTACGTCGGCATGATGAACACGATGATGCGGGAGACGCTGATCTCGGGCACTGCCAAGAAGGCGGAGATCCCCGGCTGGCAGGCGGCCGGCAAGACCGGCACCAGCCAGGACTATCGCGACGCCTGGTTCATCGGCTACACGTCGAACCTCGTCACCGGCGTCTGGCTCGGCAACGACGACAACTCGCCGACCAAGAAGGCAACCGGCGGCGGCCTGCCGGTGGAAGTCTGGACCCGCTTCATGCGCGCGGCGCACGAAGGCGTGCAGGTCGCGGCCCTGCCGCAAAGCAATTGGGGGCCGTCGAACCTGGTGCAGATCTCGTCGCAGATATCGCCGCCGACGCAGGTCGCACCCGGAGCTTCATCGGCGCCGGCCAGCAATGGCGGCTACCGCGCCCCGCCGCCGACGCGCGCCAATGTGCGGCCGGAGCCCGCTGCAGGGCTTGATGGCTGGCTGATGGACCGGCTGTTCGGCGGCAATCGGTAGCTTCTGCTTGAGGTCATCGAGTCCTCAAAACAAAAACTGCGAAAACAACCCCATGCACAGTAGGCGGCGGCTCTCGGCACGATGTGCGCTGGATGCTGCGAAACGCTTGAGCTGGCGAGGCTAAGCTGGCGCGCGGCGCAATCGTCGCGACGTTTGGCGAGGGTCGACAAAGCGCACCGCGAGCCGTCCGTGTGGCGCCACGTCTTCGGCAAGTCCTTCCCAACACGGCAAGATTTACCGAGGCCGGAACCTCCTTAGCGCCAAAACACCAGTCCCATCAAACCCCGAGAGCGGCCCGAGATTTGCTCTTATAGGTTGAGCCCCGAAGATTCGGGTTTGGTGGGAAGGAGAATTCCGTGATTTCAGGCCTGTCCAGCGCGTTGCCCTATCTGCGCCCTGCATCGACGTCCGATTCCAATGCGACATCGACGCCGAAGCTGCATCCGGAGATGTCGGCTGCAACCGATGCTGCGACCAGTAGCCCCGGAATCAGCGTCTCTCAATTGAAGCCGCTGCAAGGTGCCAAGCAGATATCGGTGGCGGATCATCCGGATTTGCGCGACCTGATGGCGACGAACTGGCTGAGGACCCACGGCGCGAGCGCCAGTCAACCGGCCCTCTCGGACGATGCACCCGAGAATACCTATGCTCAGGTGAAGGTCGACGGCAAGGTGCTGGCCACCCTGTACAATGGCGGTTCGTCGACGATGACCAACGCGGCGGCCGCAAAGATCGGCAAGCTGGAGGATCCTCCCGGTCTGAGTGGACCCGATTTGGCGCAATGGCGAGCCGACACCTACGCCAAGCTGCTCGGTGGTACCGTTGAAAAAGCGTCCACCGCGATCACGCAATCACAATGGGCCCCGCGTGAGAGCAGCTCTGCGACCTATAGCCGCGAGCAACTCGACGCCGCCTTTCAGGCGATGCTGGCCGAGGGCCGAAAGGCCGCGGCACAATTGCAGTCATCCTATCTCGCCTCGCGCGCGCAGTCCGGGACCAGCGCAGATATCAGCGCCTGACCCGGGCAGCAGCTCCACCGCATGATCTGACGCATCGGCTTCCGAAAAGATCGTGTTCAAGCAAAGGCCTGAAGCGCGTGACGATTCGTTCCGAATCTCATCGCGCTTTCGTCGCGTTCAGCGGATTCGCGATGACGCGTGACATGATCTCGCCCTAACCTTGCTCAACGCGTCGAACGATATTGACGGCGATGACCTTGGCTCGGCTGCGCGATCAAAGAGCGCACAATTAAATAAGCTGCTTAAGTTGACTCCCTCACAACTCATCAACAGCGGTGCGTCGATCCACCATTTCTTCCTGGGCGGCAACAACGTCATCGAATACGCCATCGGTAGCGATGGCAACGGCTACAACCTGACGACGCTGCTGTCGCCTTCGGCAAGGCCGGCACTCTCGACTGAGCACGCCCCCGTCTCGTTCGACGGTCATGAACTCCAGCAGGTGCATGCGCTTCCGCTGCAGCACGATCTTCTAGTCTAGCCAGCGGCCGGACGACGATCCGCAAAATCCCGGCGGCCGGCAAATCCCACCGATTGGCCGGCCGTTCGCGTTTCAGATCGTTGGGACCGGATGCGCACGTCGCATGGATTTCGCCTCGTTCTCCGCTGTCATTCCCGCGAAAGGGCAATCCAGTACGCCTCGGCTTCCCGGCTAAACAAGAAGCGTCTCTGGAATACTGGAT